>CAYHVV010000035.1:0-11285 GCA_964360115.1 uncultured Methanosarcinales archaeon
AAGGAATAATTGCTTGGTAAGCCAACTCAATTACCATATATAATGAATGTTTTTTTATTGAAGGAAGATTCCAAAGAATTTCCCGATAGAATGATTTATTCCAGCGTAACTGTTGTTTAAGCCATTTCCAAATACCTTCAGGAACAGTTGTGTCTGCTTTGGCATTGGGAACATAATAAGTATTATACCCTTCGTTTAAGACTAAGTTGGTTAAGTGCCGGTCATCCCCAAAATGGCATTGATGTCCTAAGAACCTCTGAGCAATATATCGTTCTTTGACTTTCTTAATGATTGATGTTCGGTACGCACCAAGAACTCCTGAAACACACATTGTTACTCCAAATAGACTTTGGGATGCACGCTCCTGGTTGAAAGCCATCCAGTAACGAATGTCAATAAGCTGGGTTAAGATGTTCTTACATCTATTCTTTGCACGGACATTCCCGGTTGTTGCCCCCACACTTAAATCATAGAAAGGTCTGGTTAATTCATATATGGTATCTGGCTGAAGTACAGTATCGCTGTCAATGGTAACTACTAATTCAGTATTGATTTTATCAAAAGCCCATTTCTGAGCAAATCGTTTTCCCTGGTTGTTTGGAAGCTTATGGTAATAAATTGGAATCTTTGGAAAATTTTTCTTAAACTCTTTGGAAGCGATTTCACTCCAATTATTTTCAGTACCATCATCTACCACATAAACATCAAATTTAGGATAATTTTGTTTTCCAATGCTGAAAAGGCATTCCTTTAATTCTCTGTGACTTTCATTGTAAGTCGGAACTACTACAGAAACAGTAGGTAAATAGTCTTTTGATATTTTGTACTGCAAAGTTTTATTGTTGATCCAAGCATAGAACATTTGGAAAAACAAATGCAGCAACACTAAAAGACCATAAACACTTAGAAGTACAAAGAATGAAGCACGAAAATAATAGCTTAAAATGAGATATGTGATTGGAAGTACAACAAAAACAAAAATCATCCAGTTCTTAGTTTTAGTCATATCCTACTTCCGGGTAGTGAACTATTTATAAATCTTTGGTAACCCGAATGGTAACTCATTAGGTAATAGCTGATTAAATACAAATATTGTTTAATTAGGAGTATGATCAAAAAGAATGAAATTTCTTATGTTCTCCGAAGCAAGAACAGGTTAAAAGTAATGGAATCTATGGTAAAGTACGGAAAGGCAATACCTGCTCAAATTCAAAAAGAAACAGGCATGTATAAATCACACGTATCAAGAACAATAAAAGAGCTTGAAGACATTAACGCAGTTAAATGTACTAATCCGGATGATAGAAACTATAGGTTCTATGCTTTAAACCAAAAAGGAAAAACGTTATTTAAGAAAGCAAAAGAAATAAAAGATTCTAGTTAATAGTAAGGTTAAATTAAAAAAGAAGCAATAGAATTGTTCTAAATAAAAAGTCATGATTATTTTGTATTGCTTTTAGTTATCTTTCTTTTTCATGCAGATTACAGCTTAAACCCTTCTTCGTCAACTAACTTTTTCTGCCAGGCATGCAGACAATCAAATCTTCCGGAGAGTACAACCATAATCATCTGTTCTTTATTCATGATCAAATGGCCTTTCAAATTATTTTTTTGGGCTAAAGTGTGCTGCAGTTCGGTCAATTTTTCCAGCTGCTCTTTTTGAAGCTGAGTTAAACGCTTCTTTTCTGGAACTGGAATAAAAAAAGGCTCTTTCTTTCCTAGTTCAACTGCTTTGGAAAATAAAGCAGCTTGACTGCGCACAATAGGATGCACGCCATGTAATTTATCCCATTGAGGAGGATGCAGAGAAAACTGTTTTAGGTGCTCGTTACGAATGACAAAATGAACCGGCCGATTAACTTTTTTTGCCAACTGTTCTCTTAGAAGAAATAATTCACGAAAAACTCCCAGTTGTTCTGGCGTAAATGTTCGTACTCCCCGCACACCCAGAAAAGTCTGGGTTTTATATGTAAAGTCCGCTTCTTCTAATTCTGCAAACTCTTCTTCCACCCAACCCAGTCTTCCTTTCTGACATAACTCTTTGACAAGAAGATCACGCAGTAGAATTAAATGGGCAGCATCTTTCACTGCGTAAGCCAACATTTCCGTGTTGAGCGGTCGTTTCGTCCAATCCGCCATTTGATATTTGCTTTCTTTTTCAACATTAAAATATTCTTTCAACAAATCGCCTAAGCCAAGATGTTCTTTTCCCAAAAATAAAGCAGCAATATGAGTATCAAAAACATTCAGAGGATGGCAGGAAAATTGATCCTGGAGAATGCGAAAATCAAAACTGACATCATGAAATATTTTCTGGATAGCCGGGTTCTCAAGAATTTCAATTAATGGCTTTATTTCGCCCAACTTCAGTACATCAACAATCCAGTTCTTATTTTTGGTAGATATCTGGATCAGCGAGATATAAGCCCCATAATGATGAAGATTATTTTCACATTCTAAATCTATCGCTAATTCAGCAGCTTGCTGCCATTCCGCAACTGCTTCCGTAAGGGCTTTGCTGGTGTCGATGTAGGTAAAAGAGAACATTTCCTATAAATACCTTAAAAAATTTATAAATGTATAGCAGGTGAATTAGATTTTTGTGAAAAATAGGCTTATCTTGCACAATTTACGATACAATAAATACTAAATATTTATATTATGCTTTTCACTACCTAAATAAACATGTCTATAGGTAAAATTGTTAGCGATGCAGCACGTTTTAAGCACATTATTAAAGGACATGTCGGGAAAAAAGAAAACTTAAAAAAATACATTTCTAGGGAAGAGCTTATCGGAAAAAAGGGAAATGAAAGAATACGTATCCCTGTTCCAATCATTACCATCCCCCGATTTAAATACGGTAGAAATGCTGGTGGGGTCGGCCAGGGCGATGGAGAAATTGGCGATATAATTGATCCCAATTCCAGCCGAAGGGGAACTAAAGGCAGCAACGATCAGGACAGCGGAGATCTGATGGACATTGAGATTTCCGTTCAAGAGTTAGATGATTTACTGATGAAAGAATTGGGATTGCCTTACATTGAACCAAAAGGAAACCATACCCTTCATACTCAAAAGCCAGTTTACAAATCAATTGCTGAACATGGAGTGAATCGACATTTCAAAAGAACTTACAAGGAAGCCTTGAAACGAACGATCTCTTCTGGTGAGTATCAACCCGGCGATGCGGTTATTCCAGTTACCAGGGATTTTCGTTATCGAGCTGCTTCTTATCAGCCAAATCTGCAATCCAGCGCAGTTCTGTTTTATTTACTGGATGTTTCCGGATCCATGGGCGATGAAGAACGACGCTTATGTAGGATGACTAATTCTTGGCTGCAGAGAATAATTGGGAGATATTATGATAACCTTGAAGAAAAATTCATAGTGCACACCACCAATGCTTACGAGGTGGAAGGTCCTGTTTTCTATGGCACTCGGCTGGCCGGAGGGACACAAACCTCATCGGCATTTGAAAAAACAATTGAAATAATACAGAAAGATTATTCTCCTGAAGAATGGAATATTTATCTGTTCTATTATTCGGATGGAGAAAACTTCACGGAAGATAATGATAAGGCCCTGGCCTTATTGGGAAACACGCTCCTGCCGACAATAAACATGTTTTGTTATGGCGAATGCAATTCCGGAAAAGAATTATTTAAGAACGTACTTGAAAAAAAGTTTAATCTCAACAACAACAAAGGAAACGATATGCCCAGAAAAAGAATACGTACCACTTCCTTGCGGGAAGATGATGACATCTTGGAATGCTTAAGAACCTTCTTAGCTAAAGACAATCTTCCTTTTTACCAAACTAAAACTTGAATTTAATTGGAAGAATAAGCTGGATGTATGCGTCAAAAGGGATTATCTTAAAATTTAAATATACTTAAATAAACATCATAAAACTATGAAAAAAGCAATAATCATTATCATCTCTCTGTTTCTGGTATATGGGTGCGCAGTAAAAGAAACGCCTTCATTAAATATAGAAGTGATAACGCCTACAGAAACACTAATTAATGAAACTATTCCCCAACCGGATAATGTTACCATAAATTATTGCCAAGAGTTCTGCTACTTTGTGTGGGGTGGAGAGCAGCCTAAATTAGAATACGACAAAAAAAACCAAACCTTTTCCTGCCAATGTTTTGATTATGGAAAAGAGTTATTGATAAGCAAAGAAATAACTGAACGGGATTTAGCGCTCTACCAGAAGAAGATGGTACAGTGGGAAAGTATGCCCATCACTTACCAGATTATGAATGAAGAAGATTGCGGCAGTTATGAAACCAGGAAAATTCAACGTGCTTTCGAACAGATTCAGAATACAACCAATAACGTCGTTCGTTTCCAGCAAGTACAGGAAAATGCCAATATTGAACTCACCTGTAAATATATCAAAGACTGTTATTACAAAAAAATAGATATCCACAAAGAAGAAGGAGTTATTTACGAATACGAAGGAATTTGCGCTCATGAAGCAGGTTTAGCTAAAATGACTAAATATGAAGGATTTACCATAAAAAAAGCAACCATAGATTTGGTGGGTTTAGCAGGATTTGCAGAAACTTCTGGCCATGGTGCTTCTGGCTTTTACATCGGCAGCTGCGGACATCCTACCGTTGAGATTCATGAGATACTGCACACCTTAGGTTTTGGACATGTCAACAATCCGGAAAGTATCATGTATTTTCAGGCTGAACTGGTGCCTTACACACTTTTAAAGGAAGGGGGATGCATTGGAAGCGATAAAAAAATTGACCAAGAGATAGTTGATGATTTGTTGTTCATCTATGGTTAGTTCAGAAATCTTTTTAAAGCAAGTCTTGTTTTGCCAAAGTATCGCCCCGGTGGTGTAGACGATAAACCCAATTGGATTTATCGACACTTTCCGGACTATCATACTGCCCTTTCGAGGCGGTGACCCGGGTTCGAATCCCGGCCGGGGCACTTCTATTATATTGTAAGTTTTTGAAAAGCAGGAAATAGGGTAATAATATTTTTCTGAAATTCATGAAGAATCGTTTCAAACTGCAAGAAGATAATGCCAGTACCCCCCCTTGAGTAATAACGCTAGGAACGTTTATAAGTGAGGGGCAAATCTTACTACTTCTAACTACCATGAAAATCAAAGTATCAGTATCGATGGAAGAGAACACCATTAAAGAAGTAGAGCATAAGATAAAGAATGGCATCTTCCGCAATAAAAGCCATTTCATAGAGTTGGCAACACAGAGAATGCTTACTGAGAAAAGAAAATGACAGACTTAACTAACGACCAACAGATTGCAATTCGTGGAGCAATAAACGCAGGTAGAGACATTGCTGAATGCTATCCTGAAGTTGCTAAATATTATGTTTTAGGTAGACCCCTTCATGAAATAGTTGATGCTTTAGATCTTCATCAAAGATATCCGCAATTAACTGAACCTTGTTTAAAAAATGCAGTCCATTACGCCATCCACGGACACTCGGGCGGGTTTAATATTCATCCGTATGCAGGATTAATTAGAGATCAAAGTCAGTTAGAACAAATTGCCCTAGACCATCACCGTGAAAACGGTTACAGAATAGCACAGGAAAGAATAGGAGTGCATGGATTATCTAAAGAAGAAAGACAAGCTATTTGTAGCCGTGCTGGAGAAGCAGGTGGATTAGCTAATAAGATTAATGGTACCGGATTATTTGGAAGAAGTAAAGAAAAAATATCTGAAGATGGAAGAAACGCGACGAGAGCAAAAGGTTATACTCCTTGGGAATCGGATGAAGTAGAATATGCCAGTCAATTAGCGCAAGATCCAGCTTATGCACATGGTAGTAAGATAAGTAACGCCAGGATTGCAAAAGAAGTGAATATCAGATATCATGAAGGGAAGAGTATTAGAAATGCGACTGCGGTTAAGGTCGTGATAAAGAAGCATAAGCTAAATCTAAATAGATTTTAAATAGATATTTATTCTGTATCTCAATAATAATTATAAACCTGCGTTGAATATTTGCCGTTATGAATCGACGCCAATTGTTAACCGGATTAAGTGCGATGTTGCTATCTGAATCATCTGAAAAAAGTGTGTATGGTCAAAGTAATGTTCTTACTACCATCTATCTGACTATAGATGATGGTCCCTCGCCTAAAATGAAAAATATCGTAGATATTCTTGGAGATCAAGCAAAAGCCACTTTCTTCCTCATCGGAGAAAACATGAAAGTTAATTTCCCCACCATGAATGGCTTGGAATCAGCTAAATATGCAATAGAACATGGCCATGAAATAGGTAATCACTCTTATACACATCCTTGGTTTTCTTTTCAAAGCATTAACAAGGCTAAAGATCAGATTGAAAGAACTAGAGAATTGATTGAGAGGGCATATGCACAATGCGGAAAAACTGCACCGCTATTATTTCGTTTTCCTTTTGGTGATAATGGCAGCACCGCTCGCATCAAAAACGGAAAAATAGTTCCCATCGGCAGCCGACAGCATAAACAAGAATTAGCTTCTTTATTGAAAGACATGGGTTATTCTACTTATTATTGGGCGGAAGTTAATTACCCTCGGTCACCTCAAAGCATAAAGCCCGGAGCAGTAGTGCTAACTCATGATTGGCCCAGTGGTTTGGGAGTAAGAGTATCAAGAGACTACATTAATTCAAACAAGTTTAATCTTGCAGCTCTTCCAATTCCGGCTGTGCCTGGATACGAAGTAAGATACATTTAGATTTGTATTTATAGTTTGGAAGAATTTTCTCGTAAAAAATAACTTTCCACAATCACAACGTAAATCTTATAAAACATCTCCCAATACTCTTACCATGAAAGATAAAGTGATTTTAGGATTAATTGAACAGGTTACTGTACATGGAAGTAATGGCAAGGAAGCAGAAGTATTGGCTCGCGTGGATACAGGAGCTACCTCATCTTCTATTGATTACGTTCTTGCTGGAGAATTACAATTAGGTCCAGTAATAAGTTCTAAAGTTATTAAATCTGCTTCTGGAATTAAAAAAAGACCGACAATTAAAGTCAAAATAACTTTGAAAGAAACAAAAATAGAAGAAGAATTCACGTTAGCTGACAGAAGCCACATGACCTACAGAATTTTATTAGGACAAAATATTCTTAAAAAAGGCAATTTTTTGATTGATCCATCGAAGAGAGTGGAAACAAAATGAAGTATTTCAAAAGTGGGGAATATTGACCTAGTGAACAAATGAAAGCAGCCCTTATCTCTTTAGGAAGTAAAAGTTCGCTCATGACCGGCGAAGCGATGAAAAAATATTTTGATCATGTCGACCAGTTAGAATTAAAAAAAATTGAAATTCGCCTGGGAAAAGAAAGTGGTATTTTTTATGAAGAAAAACCTTTAGATAGTTATGACTGTGTCTATGTAAAAGGATCATTTCGTTATGCTAATCTTCTTTGTTCCATCACTTCCATGTTAGAAGGGAAAGTAAGTTATATGCCTCTTCCTACTAGCACTTTTACCACAGTACATAATAAACTTCTCACTCATTTAGTATTGCAGCAGCACAACATACCCATGCCGCGCACATATCTGTCTTCTACCATTGAAACTGCAAAAGAATTGCTGAAAAGAGTAAATTATCCCATCGTTATGAAATTTCCGGAAGGAACACAGGGAAAAGGGGTCATGTTTGCTGATTCCATCAGTTCTGCATCTTCATTGCTTGATGCCTTAGGAGCACTAAATCAGCCCTTCATTATCCAAGAATACATAGATACCAGCGGAACAGATATCCGTGCTCTAGTAGTCGGAGATAAAGTAGTAGCTGCCATGAAAAGGAAAGCTCAGACTGAAGAAAAAAGAGCCAATATCCATGCCGGAGGTAAAGGCTTACCAGTACAGTTGAGCAGAGAGATAACTAACCTGGCTATAGCTACTGCAAAGGCGCTTAAGGCAGAAATCTGCGGAGTGGACATATTGGAAGGTCCAACTGGACCATTAGTCATCGAAGCAAATATTTCTCCGGGACTGCAGGGATTGAGCGAAGTAACCACAATCAATCTACCGGACCAAATTGCCAGCTTCTTGCATCAGAAAACAGAAGAAAACCTGAAGAGTGAAAAGAAAACTGCCACTGATAAAGTCATGAAAGAACTGCAGCTGGAAGGAAATAATGATTCCATTCAAGAAGTAATCACCCATTTGCTTTTCCGAGGAGAAAGAATTCTGCTTCCTGAATGGGTTACCAGAATGTGCCGCTTTACCGAGCAGAAAGAGTACGCCGTGCGTTCTAAGAAAGGTAAAGTAGAAATTGAAGAAATGAAGTGATTATAATTTATTAATAAAATTTATTTTAATAATACTTATTGATATTAATGGTATTTATTGATTTACTAATTAACTTATTTCTTCTTCCTAATTGATCTCGTTGCTTGCTTTAAAGGAGTTTCCCGCTTATGTTTAGGCTTAAACCAAAGAAGATAGATGATTGGTAATAAACCTGCAGTATTCAGCAGTAAGATAGCAATGTACCAGCCTTTCTGCTTATTCTGAGCAGAATGCCATAATCCAAATCCTTTCCAGACTAATTCCCACGCCGAAAACAAAACTAATAGAACGAAAAAATTTACTGGGTGCTGGTAAAAACCATACATTATATCTGCATACATAATATACATGCATCATTCCCAATATTTAAATTTTTGTATTCACGAGAATGAAACATTACTAAAATAGATAAGATAAAATAATAAAAAAGAAAAATTTACTTTTTCTTCTTTTCAGACATATCACAATGTCCACAACTTGGCTTAACTAATTTTAAAACACCAACCAACACCAACAGACCGCCGAGAACAAGTCTCCAGTCTAACGTCGGCAATAATAAGGCCCATGCCAATACTAGCAAACCTAGTACTACCTTCTTAACATCATGACATTTCATGCATACATTATCTTTACATTCGCATCCCATAATTTCACCTTCTCTTTTTTTGTTTGTCTACTTTCTGGCTCTTCGCTAAATCTTCCAGGATATCAGAAGCGAGAAAGGTATATCCTTTCTTTTTCTTCAACAATAAATCACCAGTAAGACCGTTGATAAAGGACGCTGCTACTGCGCTTTTGAACAAATCTCTTGATTTAGCTAAAAAGCCTGCTGCTAAACCAGCTAAAATATCGCCAGTTCCGCCTTTAGTCATACCTTGGTTACCAGTTCGGTTATAACTAATCTTATTGGCGGAAATGATTAAATCAGTTGGACCTTTAACTAACAATACATTATTGTTTTGTAAAAAATACCTTAGGTTTCCTTGCAGAATTTCTGCTTTCTCTTTGGCATTAGCCTCTCGCAATTTAGGAAGAAGAAACTCTTTGTTACTGTTAACTAACATCGTTTCCAGCTCCGTTTCATTAAGAGTAATAATGCTGTTATTGAAATCTTTAAAAGAAAGAGTTTTCAAGGCATCAGAGTCAATCACTTTTAATTTCTGAGACTTGTGTACAAAATATTGACAGAACTTATCTGCTTTACGAGTAATTCCATTTCCAATCAAAACTGCATCAAACTTATCTGCATATTTCACCATTTCCTTGGCGTTTTTGATATTAAAACTTGTTCCCTTAACTTTATAGGACATTAAATCAGGAGTATATTGATGAACTGCCCAAGCTACTTTCTCTGGCGCAGCTACTGTTGCCGTATCACAGCCAGCCCGTAAGGCTGCTAATCCTGCCAGCACTACTGCTCCGACATATTCGTCAGAACCGCCAATTACCAGCGCATGGCCATTCTCTCCTTTCCGAGAAGTCTTCTTACGGTCCATTAATTTTTTGACTTGATTAAAGTTCATGTAAATCAGTTAAGAAATACTTATTTTTTGCTTTATATAAGTTTGTAGTAACTCAAAGATAGAGAAAACCGGAAAAGGCCTACTCTTTATAAATAATTTAAAAAGCACGCCCTTTTGGAAGATAAAATGGCAAGCAAGATGCGACAACCTTTTAAAGAAAAGTAATTCTTTCCAGCTTGGCCCTGTAGCTTAGCCTGGTAGAGCGCTGGTCTTATATGACCGTTAATGGATCAAAACAAAAACCATTAATTTTGCTTGGAAAGCCAGAGGTCCTGGGTTCAAAATGCCTGCTACACTAGGCGAACGTACTCAAGTGGGGCACTCTTTCAGATACCCCACGACATAGCTGTATAATGTAGCGGTTGAAATTCCCGGCAGGGCCACTTATATTAACCCAAAATCACAACAAAAATATTACCATGAAAAACATAGATCTTGAAGAATTGGTTACGGCACTAAGAGAATTACCCAGTGATTATTGGCAAGAACAAGAAAAAGAAGAAGAAAAACACCAGTACATTTTCACTACGCAGATTAATTGTTCAAAAGTACACCTACCCTTGTTCAGGGACATTCCCGGATATTACACTATTAACTTAGTCTATGAGGTTGAACCAGAAAAAACAGAAGGCGTATTTAGATTAGAAGTTGCCCAAGGCAACGAATCGATTTGTTTTGACTCCCAGGACCCAATTGGGAATTTGTATGATGAAGTTAACATGAAAATAAATCGGATTCAAAATTGAATTCAGATTAAAAAGTTAGAAAAAATATTCTATTAAGAAATATTCCATTAAGAACATTCTTCAGTTGCATCAACTAATGTGACCGTAAACTTTACACTCTTTACTTTAGGATGAGTAACCACTTCACTGGTATCTCCTTTGTGCAACGTAAATACTTGCTCACCAAATAATTTACCGGTTGTTTTCTTTATTAAATTTACAGCCACTAACGGGTTCTCTCCTTGACAATAATCCGGCGTTTTCAATAACTTCCATTCCAATGCTCCGGCAGCAGTATAACTTCCCTGACCCAACAACAGATTATAATCTTCTCCGTCGCTGGTTTTAACTTTCACGCCGGTGATATCACATTTATTTTCACAATCAGTTTTATACAAGCTAGCCAAGGTTTTACATTCCTTATCTATGCATAACAACCCCTGCTCACAATCAGAACTATATTCGCAACTCACTGGTTCAGGCAAAGATTCTGCTACTTGCTCTTCCTCTGGTTCCGGAAGTTCTTCTGTAACCGAGGAGGTTTCTGTTGGTTGTGATTGTGATCCGCCACAACCTAATAATATTAATAATGTAATTACCAAGAAAAATAAAAACAATCTTCTTTCAGTTATTAAAAACATCTTTAAGACGTGAAATAAAATAGATTATAAAAACCTATTGGTGCAACAGGCTTTGCGCGGATATTAGCTGACGTTAGCCAGCCTTCTAAAGTAG
>CAYHVV010000036.1:0-11010 GCA_964360115.1 uncultured Methanosarcinales archaeon
ATACTCTTTATTCCTCTGAATTTGTGTTTGAAGAAATTATGAATCACCTGGGTGAAGTTTCTAAGAAGACGCTGCTTTCTACAGAAGAAATTAAAGCTCTTTTGAAAGACATAATTTTATTGGCGAACATTACTATTATTCCGTTAGCTGAATATAAAGAATTTGTTAAGACCGCTCAGAAAATATGTCCTGATAAAGACGATGTTCATTATTTTGCTTTAGCTTTGAAATTGAAGTGCGCAATATGGAGCAACGATAAAAAACTGAAAGAACAAGATAAAATAAAGGTTTATGCTAGTCATGAATTGATAGGGTCCTGAATACTTCTAAAATAAATGTTTATTTTTTACCAAAAACAACCTCATAATTCTTCCAAATCTGCGCAGCAACTTCTTCTTCAGGCATTTCTTTTACAAGAGCTATTTGTTTGATGCTTTCTGTTACAAAAGCAGGTTCGTTCATCAGTTCTTTGTAGGGGCTTAACCACGGCGAGTCTGTTTCTGTCAGTAATTGCGTTAAGGGAACTTTTTTGACTAAAGTCTGAAAGTTGAATGACTTTACAATGCATGGCGGAATAGAAAAGTAATGGCCTAGTTCTACACCTTTAGTCATCAAAGCTTTCCTGCCGGAAAAACAATGTTGAATGACCTGAATTTCCTTGTTCTTAATCTCTTCCTCTAATATTTGCAGACATTCTTCTTCAGCTTTCCTTGAATGTATCACTATTGGTTTTTTGATCTTGATGGCAAAACGGATAATTTTACGAAAATTTTCTGCCTGCTGCGCATAAGTTTTTTCTTTATCTGCCCAATGGAAATCCATACCTATCTCTCCGATGGAAACAATTTTATCTTTATTTTTTTCAATGAATTTTAATTCTTCTTCCAGATTGATTTTTTCTGTTTGCCTGGGCAATCCCGTATCTCCTGCTGCTAACCCTAAAGCGTCAATAGGATAAACTCCTAAGCTTGCTTTGATAAGTTTTGGATGCTTTTTAGCTAAATCTAGAACTTCCCGGTTAGCCTGCGGATTGACGCCGGAAACAATGATTACTTTCAGTCCTGCTTTCTGCGCCCGCAGCAAAACCTCATCTAGTTTATCTTTGAATTGGTCATGGGTTAAATGACAATGCACGTCGATAAGGTTCATGAGATTAAGGAGAAATAAACGAGATATAAATGTTTCTTCTAATTATCTCCTGGCCGTTATCCCCATTATGTGACAAAAGTTATTTAAATAAACAAGGGTTTTGATTCAAACATGGATTCAGTTCGTGAATGTGGAAGTTAAGAAAGTCTAGTTCTTTTTAGTAGTTGTTAGTCTGTTCATCAATAAAAAAATCAAATTAAATATTAAATTAAAAATACCGATTAAAAATATAAATCACTACGAGGAAAATATAATGAAACTCAACCAAAATCCAAAAGATAAACATGTACAATATGCAGTCAAGGAATGTGTCACTTTAGAAGGTCATCCGGAGATTAAAGGGTATGATTTTGAACAAGAATTTGATTTTCAGGCCTTTCTAAAATCTTATTCGTTAATGGGTTTTCAAGCCACTCATCTAGCTCAAGGCATAGAAATTATCAAAGCCATGCGCAGAGAAAAGGCAAAAATCTTTCTCAGCTTTACGTCGAATCAAGTCAGTTCGGGAAACAGAGAGATTATCAAATATTTAGTGAAGCATAAGAAAGTAGAAGTATTAGTAACTTCTGCCGGAGGAGTGGAGGAAGATATTATCAAATGTCTCAAGCCGTTTGTGTTAGGAAATTTTGAAGTTTCCGGGAGAATGATGTTTGAAAACGGAGTAAATAGGACAGGAAATATTTTTGTTCCTAATGACCGATTTGCGTTATTTGACGATTTCATGCAGAAATTTTTTGAGCGGATCTACAAGATACAAAAAGAAACGGGAAAGGTGTTCTGTCCTAAAGATTTGATTAAGGAATTAGGTATCGAAATCAATGACGAGAATTCAATCCTCTACTGGGCAGCCAAGAATGATATCCCTATTTTCTGTCCGGGATTGATTGACGGATCTTTAGGAGATTTGATTTACTTCTTCAAGCAGAGTCATCCTGATTTTCTGATTGATGTCAGCAAGGAAATGAAAGATATCGTAGACATCGTGTTAAATTCAGAGAAAACAGGAGCAATTATCTTAGGCGGCGGAATAAGTAAACACTTCACCCTGAACGCCAATATATTTAAAGAAGGTCTTGACTACGCAGTCTACGTCAATACCGCGCAGGAATATGATGGTTCAGATTCAGGCGCCAGAGTTGAGGAAGCGATTACCTGGGGAAAGATTAAAGTGAATGCGCCGAGCGTGAAAATTCACTGTGATGCGACTATTGTGTTTCCGTTGCTGGTGGCAGGCTCTTTTATAGATTAAGAGGATTTGTAAATGCCAAAGAAATTGTTTGATTTAGTTACTGGAAAACGAGGAAAAACAAAACGATTAGTAGCAACTCTTGATGATTTTCTCACTAATGCAAAAAATAATTCTTTAACTCATGAACAGGCAAAGAAGAATTTAGAGGAAGGAGTGATTGAATTAGTTGAATAGGGAAAACATTCTTCTAACGGACTTTTGATAACTGACGATGGGTATTTTTTGACAGCTCGGCACTGTGTTGAAGGATCTTTATCTCAGCAGATTGTACTTTATGATGGTATGAAATGTAAAGTAGAAAAAATATGTGCTCAAGGAAGAATTGAGTAGATGGATATTGCTTTAGTTAAGGCTGATGTGCCGGGGAATGCTGTTTTCCGCAATTATCGTTATCGTTTAGAAACCAGTGAATACGTAGTCATTTTCCTGTTGTTGCTTTATTTACAAGATGGGACGAGAAACTAGTTAAAAAATATGGTATTGCAGAACCTGAGCTTTTTCCATCATGTCAAGATTCGTTTGCATCAAGCATCCAAGTAATACACGGCGATTCTGGAGGAATTGTTGCAGATGAAAATTATAAAATTATGGGCATCATAAGTGGTGAATTGGTTGAACGAGATAAAACAAGCCAACTAAAAAGAAGATATGGTTTGTACCCCACTATTAGTGTGTCTTTGCCAAAGGCTTTGAATTTAATTGATTTCTACAAACCTTGCTTAGAATCACGTTTATGAACCTTCCAGACCCAGAAAATTTATAAAGCATTTACAGTTAAATACATTTACAACTGAAAAAGGTGGTTTATTATGCCAATTGTAAAAATAAGTGTTCATAAAGTAAATGCAGAGCGCAGCCTTAAAGCAAAAGGCGGCCAGATAAAGATAAATAATAATGTTTCCATTAAGGAAGTAGAAGATTTAGATTTCTCAATAGAAGGAAAGAAAGGTCTTAAGTTTACCTTTGATTTTGCCTGCCACTACGAACCTGATTTAGGGAAAATTGAAGTAGAAGGACAAGTGCTTTTTGTTGATGATCAGGCAGTAGTAGAGGAAGTGAAGGCAAGTTGGAAGAAGAGCAAAAAAATTCCCATGGGCGTCATGGAACAGATCGTGAATGCAGCTTTGCATAAAGGCAATATTCAGGCAATTAAGATCAGCGAAGATGTCAGTCTGCCTAGTCCGCTTCCATTGCCAAAAGTGAAGCCTGGCTCAATGACAGAAAATAAATAATTTTTTTATTATCATCTTTTTAGTGTGATTATCGATGGACAGAAGAACTTTCCTAAAGACCATTGGATGCAGCGCAGCAGCAAGCCTAGTTACTTGTTGTCCGATTCGTATCTCTCCTTCTCATAAACAAGGTTCGTTAGAAAAAGTATTATTGATTGGTATCGATGGCTTGCGTCCTGATGCGTTATGGGAAGCAACAACACCTAACATCGATGCTTTAACTGCAGAAGGAGCGTATAGTTTTGCAGCCAGAACTGGTGAGCATACCTACACTGGTCCAGGATGGTCGAATGTTCTAACCGGCGTATGGGAAAACAAACACGGAGTAAAAGAAAATACTTTCAAAGGAGCAAACTATGAAAAATATCCTACTATTTTTAGTCTTATAGAAAAAATTAAGCCGGTCTTGAACACTTCTTCTGTAGCTAGTTTAGATTGGATTAATGATATTATTATTACCAAAGCTGATGAAAGAATTTATTACCCTTTTGAAGAAGAAGGCGATTTTAAAGTTGCAGAAACTGCGGCTTACCTAATTCAAAATAGTAATGTAGATTTAATGTTTGCATATTTTGAGGGTGTTGATGTAGCCGGGCATAATTATGGTTTTGATCCTACAGTTACTGAATATCTGGCAGAAATAGAGACCATAGATTATTACGTTGGTATGCTGATGGAGGCAATGCAAAAGCGTCCTGCTTATCGTGAAGAGCGCTGGCTTACCATTCTAACTTCTGATCATGGCGGAAAAGGTAAACATCATGGCGGTTTAGGCGAGGAAGTGCAGAAAATTCCTTTAATTATGCATGGTCCTGCGGTGCAAAAAGGTGAGATTGATCCAGTACCAAGACAAGTGGATATTGTTCCAACGATTCTGACCTATTTTAGTATTCCTTTGCAAGACAAATGGGGATTAGACGGAAAAGTTGTAGGATTATAGTAAGAGGAGATTTACGTTTAACTGTGCCTACAAAAAGGTGTTTTATTACTCGCTGGGTCTAATATCCTGTTGCTCTGCAACGGCTCCAGCGAGTAATGAACGGAGAGCCGTCTTGGAAAGTGGCGAATATCCTGCAGCTCTACTACGAAGTGAGCTAAGCGAACGACGGGTAGCAACTTTTAGGCTCGACAGTTCATTCTCTAAAACCATAAAATATTTAAAATAAGCCTTACCAGGTTATATTTGAGGGTTAGTTAAATGGCGTGATTTATTAATTAAACTAAACAATGACATCAGAAATTAAACTAAAAGTAATGGAAGCAGTACAGGACGATGTCAATAAAGGTATCGTCAAGATAGATTCTACTTTCATGAAACAAGTAGATGTTAATCCAGGTGATGTCGTAGAAATAGTTGGAGAACGAAAAACTGCGGCAATAGTTGATAGAGCTTACCCGGGAGACATAGGATTAAATATAGTCAGAATGGATGGGAATGTCCGGAAAAATGCCCGTACTTCTATCGGTGAATTAGTAACTATCCGTAAAGCCGAAGTCAAGCCTGCTGTAAAAGTTACCATCGCTCCAGTCAATAAAGGAGTGATGATTAAAGCTTCTTCAGAATTATTTAAACAGGGATTATTAGGAAAAGCGTTAGTGAAAGGCGACATTGTTTCTTTAGGCCGTTCCAGAAGAAGAATACATCCTCCTCACGAAAACGATGTCAATGATATTTTCACCATGATGGAATCTCATTTTGCCGGTTATGGTTTTGGGGCTCTTAAGTTTGTCGTCGTAGAAACTAATCCTAAAAAAGATATAGTAGTAGTTACGCCGGAAACAGAAGTAGAATTTAATCCTAAGGCCGTAGAAAGCACAGAAGAAGAAAGTATCGGTTTAGAAGTAAACTATGAAGATATCGGTGGATTAGGAGATGAGATCAAAAAAGTACGGGAAATGATTGAACTTCCTTTGAAACACCCAGAAATTTTTCAAAAGCTAGGTATTGAACCGCCAAAAGGAGTTTTATTGCATGGTCCGCCTGGTACGGGAAAAACATTAATGGCGAAGGCGGTAGCTTCAGAAACAAATTCACATTTCATTTTAATCAACGGCCCGGAAGTTATTTCCAAATTCTATGGAGAGAGCGAAGCAAACTTACGCAAGAAATTTGAAGAGGCAGAACAAAATGCTCCATCCATTATTTTCTTTGATGAGATTGATGCTATAGCTACTAAACGTGAAGAAACTAGAGGCGATGTGGAGAAGCGGGTAGTCGCACAACTGCTTGGTTTAATGGATGGCTTGAAAAGTCGAGGAAAAGTAATCGTCATTGCCGCCACTAATATGCCACAACTTCTGGATTCTGCTTTGAGAAGACCTGGACGATTTGACCGGGAAATTGAGATTAGGGTTCCCGACAGAAGAGGAAGATTAGATATTTTGAAAATCCATACTAGAAATATGCCTTTAGCAAAAAACGTTACTTTGGAAGAATTAGCTCGGGTTACCCACGGATTTGTAGGTGCTGACTTAAACTCTTTAGCTAAAGAAGCAGCCATGATTGTTTTAAGAAGAATTCTTCCCGACTTAAAGGTTGAAGGCATCGAAGAAGGACAGCCTATTCCTAAAGAAATTTTAGAAAAATTAATGGTCACTCAAGAAGATTTCTTGGAAGCGTTAAAAGTTGTCCGGCCTAGCGCCATGCGGGAAGTATTAGTGGAAATACCCGATGTCAGCTGGGATGATGTCGGCGGCTTAGAAGAAGTTAAAGGTAAATTGCAGGAAGCAGTAGAATGGCCATTGAAAAAACCAGAAGTGTTCAAGCGTTTAGGCATTCGACCGCCAAGAGGCATTCTATTATATGGTCCTCCAGGAACGGGAAAAACATTATTGGCAAAAGCTATCGCCAAGGAAAGCGAAGCGAATTTCATTTTAGTGAATGGTCCTAGTCTATTAAGCAAATGGGTCGGTGAATCTGAAAAGGCAGTGCGTGAGATTTTCAGAAAAGCTCGACAGACTGCGCCTACTATTCTATTTTTTGATGAAATAGATGCTTTAGTGCCGAGACGAAGTTCCGGCGGCGGAGATAATCATAGCACAGAAAGAGTAGTCAATCAAATGCTTACTGAAATGGATGGTCTAGAAAGTTTGAATGACGTGGTAATAATTGCAGCTACCAACCGACCGGACATGTTGGATCCTGCTTTGTTACGTCAGGGAAGATTTGACCGGATAATTTTAACTCCTATTCCTGATGTGAAAGGTCGAAAGAAAATCTTTGAAATCTATACTGAGAAGATGCCGAAAGCTAAAGATGTAGATATCAAAGAATTAGCAGAAAAGACGGAAGGATACGTTGGAGCTGATATTGAAGGCGTTTGTAGAGAAGCTGCCATGATTGCCTTGCGGGAAGATTTTAATGTCAAGTCTGTAAAGATGGGACATTTTCTCAGCGCTTTAAATGTTGTTAAACCTTCAGTAGATAAAGAAATCGAAGAAACCTACGAGCAATTGAAAGATTATTTCACTTCCGCCCGCGCCAAACAGATTAAAGAAGATAAGGTTGCGTATTTTGGATAGATTGTAATTTTGACTTAATGATACTAACCTACATTTTCTACATAGCTTTATTTTAAGTAATTTTTATATACATTATTTACTCAATCATTATATAGCATAACTTTTCAGACACATATATGAAAAATTGGTGGAAATACGCTTTAATCGGCGCTGGTTGTTTAGTTGCTGGCACAACTGGGGTTGCTGCAGTATATATCTCTTACCAGAAAGGATATGATCGGGGATACGACAAAGGGTATGATGAAAGTGAGCCAGTATATTTAGTTAAAGATTTTGATAATGATGGTGATGAAGAACTGTGTATTGGTATAAATGAAACTGAAACAATCTGTTCTGTAGATATTAATAAAGATGGCGCGCAGGATATTGTGACTTTAGACATTCAGAACGAAAAAGTCAAAAAGATTCAATTTGGCAAAAATAGATGTTTAAAAAATTCATCGATAGAAGATAAGGTAAAATAATTTTATAATAATTTATTTTCTGAGGTGTTAATCAAGCCTTTCTATACATATCTTTAATTTCTTTACTGGTGGTAGCCTGTTCCGCTTTCTTGTCGTCCCGTAATTTTACAAAGCGGGGGAATCTCAGCGCTAATCCTAAAGCATGACTGGGACTTTTAGTTATTTCAGCAGCTAAAACTTCTACTACTACTGCTGGTTCAAACCAGATTTCCGGCTTGATATCACTGATTACAACTCTGGCAGGTTTATGTTCAACTTGATACTTTTTTAGTTTCTTGGGAAGCTCAACCAACATTTCATCAGTTAATCCTGTACCTAATTTGGTTACGGTCTCAAAAGTATCATTCTTTTCATTGTAACAGGCGCAGAGCAATGCTCCATAGGTTCCAGAACGTTTTCCTTTACCATGGAACGCTCCAACAATCACTAAATCAAAAGTGTCAGTCATCTCGGCAGCATATTCTTTTTTCCATTTGATCCAGTTCCAGCCTCGAGTTCCGGCTTGGTATTCAGAATCCATGCCTTTGATCATAATCCCTTCTTGTTTTTCTTTCAACATTTTCTGAAAGAATCGATATACTTCATCCACGTCATCAGTAACTATCCTGTCAGCTAAGGTGAGATGTTTCCCTTTACTTACTATTTTTGCTAATTGCTCGCTTCGCTTTTCATATGTTTCATGCAGGAAGGATTCTCCATCATAATACAGAAGATCAAACAGCTTTAATTGCACTGGCACTTTTTTAACGTATTCTTCAATGTCGGTTTTTCGCTTGCGCTGCATTAATACTTGAAAATGCAACGACTTACCTTCTTTATCGATAGCTACTACTTCACCTTCTATCACAAATTCTTTTGCTGAAACTCGTTCTTGCAGATTTTGAACTACATCTGGAAACTGTTCCGTGATATTGTCCATTCTTCTTGAGAAGAGCGTAATTTTACCATCCTTAGTTTTGTGAGCTTGGATACGTTCCCCGTCGTACTTTGTTTCAACACCAAGTTTGCCGGGAATTTTTTCATGAACTTCATCTAAATCATCTACTCGCTGGGCCAGCATCATCTTGATCGGCCGGCCGACGTGCACATCAATCTTTTCAATGCCTTTCAAGCCTTTTTTTGCTAATGTTTCAGCGATAATACCCACGTCAGGGCAGATATTATAGGCTTTTTCCAGCAGTTCTTTATTTTTCTTGTCGCCAGTATGAGCAATCGCTAACGCATCAAGCACGGTCATGTCTCCTGCACCCATACGTAAGGTGCCTAATGCTATCCTGATGATGTATTTTGCTCCTTTGCTAGAAGATTTTTGCAAGAGATTGACCAAAATGTTAATTTTTTCTTCCTGGGAACCAGTTCCAATAGTGTTCGTGATTTTATGTAATTTTTCAAACAATTCTTTGACGGTCAATTTTCCCATGGGAACTAGGGTTTGCGGCTTTTTTTGTAATAGTTTTTCTGCCGTCAGACCGGCGTCGCCAGTTTCCTGCATGGTTTTCTTGACTTTAGTTTCATCTACACCAGCAGTTTTAGCGATGGCTTTGAGAGCAGATTTTTCCGCTATGCCTAGGACTACTCCTTCATATTCCGAGGCAATCCTTCCTAAAGTGAGATAAGAGATAACAGCAATGTCATCTTCTGGAACTGATTTAAAGAAATCAGAAAGTATTTCCCGCATCTTGTTGCCGGAAGAGGTCTTTTCCAGCTCTTCGAACAAATCTGCGAGTTTTTGGAAGTCCATTGCACAAGTGAGAAGTTTTGCTTATATAAAGTTTACTTGTGAAGTTGAGGGAGTTAACGTGATTAAAAAAATCTTATTACTCTAAAACTACATACTTTTTGAATTCTTCTTTTATCTTTTCACTAATGCCTTTTGGTTTTTTTCTATAGAATCTTTCAATTTTGCTTGCATTCCGGTGCGCAACACAATAGATTTTAGTCCTGTTTTTAGGCGTGCATTCTCTCCAATTCCCGGTTTCTGAAGAAAGCATCATCTCACACATCATATTCCTTTCATGCACTTCATGTAAAATTATTAATTTCACTTCTCTAGGTCCGATGTCATCATCAATCCAGATCTCATTTTTTGGAATAAACGGGTAAATTAAATCATGCCCGCCTTCAGTGAAATCTATATACATGAAATCCCTTACCAATTTTCCGTTGACAATCCAAATGCTAGAATTTTTACCATATCCTTTGATTCTTTTTTTCTTTAAGTTTTTCAAATCGTCGTTTATAGATCTTAATTCAGTCCTTTTTTGCAGTTCAAGAGCGCTTGCCCTTTTAAGCGCATAATTATAAGTTCTCCCTTCTGACATCAACTTATGTTCTAACAGCAGGTGCTGTATGAAATATTCTGTTTCTTCTTCCCCGTATTCTTTATCGATCCAAAACTCATTTTCAGGTATAAACTTAAACCTGAAATGCTGGCCAAAATTAGTGAACTCTTTATGAATATGATTTCTGATATAATTACCATTAACAATCCAAACAGAAAATCCGCCGATAGTCTCAATCAGTTTTATGTACGGTTTGACTATCTTATCCATTTTTAATTAGGAGTGTAATTTTTTTTGTATTTATTAAATTATCTTTATTTGGCGGTTCTGCAAAAACTAACGATACTTTTTTATATATAGTGAGGGCAACCAATATTTGAATAAATAGTCTGCCCGAACTATATTAGAAAGCAAGAGTAATATATTCAACTATTTCTTGCTTTATATATATTCTCTAGCGGATAAATAAAATGGCAAATACCTTGAAAGAAATCGGAAGAAGAGTAACCTTATATGATATCATTGAGCAATCTGAAGAAACTGATAAGTTATTGAAAGATATAAAAGATAAACAAGAACAAATGCCCCAAGCCTTATGCTATCTTCTTCGTCATGCCTCCAGGGTTATGTTTAGGATGACTGGAAATATAGAAATGGCTTTAGCCGGATATTACGGGTATACTGCAGCATCCGTAGACCCAGAACAAATTCCTATGTGCGTTATGTTAGGAGTGGGTGGAGTATTAGCATATCTTGCTGACTATGCCTTATATGATCGAATGTCTCCTTTACCTAAACCAAAGGACGATCAATAACCCAATATTTCCAATGTGGTTTTATATACCAAGAATGAAATTTAAGATTTATTCTTCCTTTAAAGAAAATTTCTACTAGGTGGTCATCAAGAACATGCCTTAAGAATGATCTTCTTGGCTCTGGCAAGTTAGAGTCGTAAGGATCAATACCTGTGCTTAGCATAACCATTCTGCCGATACCATCTTCAGTTGGTTTAATCCGTTCGTAGGCTAGAGTAAAACCTTTAGTGTCTTTGTTATAGCCCAACTTTGACACTTCTTCTATTATTTTGAGGGAAAATAGTATTTGACAGTTTC
>CAYHVV010000037.1:0-11001 GCA_964360115.1 uncultured Methanosarcinales archaeon
AGCAAAAAAATGTGTTCTCTATGCTAGAGGCTAGTCTTTAGCTAAATAAGTACCACCCATAAAAACATTTTTATACCCCCCCCATTTCTACGATATCCATGACTCAATATGTCTCTATTCAGGAAGCAATGAACAAAGGCACCGGTAAGGTGTCTGTGCGGGGTTGGGTTCACCGAGAACGAGGTAGCAATAAATTCAAGTTCGTGATATTGCGGGATTCTAGCAGTACTATCCAATGCATCTTCCAAAAAGAAGATTTCGCTAATCAATGGGAAGAAATAGATCATCTCCAAGTTGAAACATCCCTGGAAATTACTGGAAAAATCAAGAAAGATGAACGCGCTCCTACCGGCTATGAAATTCAAGTAGAATCATACGTGCTCGTCGGAACAAGTGAAAATTATCCTATCACTAAAGACCAATCTATTGAATTTTTAGCTGATAACCGGCATCTCTGGTTACGCAGCCAGAAAATGGTTGCTATTCTTAAGATCCGTAGTACTGTCTTCAATGCAATCCACGAATACTTCCGTGGACAAGGATTTTATGAATACCATTCACCTATTTTCCAAGCAGTGCAATGTGAAGGCGGCGCAGAGTTATTTAGCGTAGACTACTTCGGTAAAAAAGATGTATTCTTAGGACAGACCTGGCAATTGTATGCTGAACCGGCTATTTTTGCTTTGGAGAAAATATATACCATCTCTCCCAGTTTCCGTGCAGAAAAAAGCAAGACTTCCCGCCACTTGACTGAATACTGGCATGCGGAAATGGAAATGGCCTGGGCTGAGTTCAAAGATGTACAAGATCATGCAGAAGGCGTTATCAAGCACGTCGTAAAGTCTGTCCTCGATAAGCATCAAGCAGAGCTAAAAGTATTGCAACGTGACGTAAAGAATCTAGAACCAACTATTAAAAAACCATTTTTGCGTATGACTTATGATGATGCTCTTAAAATTCTGGAAAAAAAATGTGATATGAAAGTGCAATGGGGAAAAGATTTAAGGACTATCGAAGAAGAAAAATTGACTAAATTATATGATGTTCCGGTAATTGTTACCCATTATCCTAAAGCAATCAAAGCTTTTTACATGACGGAAGATCCCAAGAATCCTAAGGTAGTGCAGGGCTGCGACGTACTTGCTCCAGAAGGATATGGAGAAATTGTCGGCGGTTCTCATCGGGAACATGATTTAGAGAAAATTAAAAAGAGATTAGTTGCCCAAGGAGAAGATCCAAAGCAATATGAATTTTATTTAGATACTCGAAGATACGGCAGTGTTCCCCACGGTGGATTTGGTATGGGCGTAGAACGCTTGATCGCCTGGATTTGCGGTCTGGATACAGTAAAAGATGCTATTCCTTTCCCCAGAACTATGGAAAGATATAAGCCGTAAAGATTGTTGTGATTTTTCATGGATAAATTAGAAGCAATTAGTCCGGTTGATGGACGATACCGAAGATACACTGAACCGCTAGCAGAGTTTTTCAGCGAGAAAACGTTGATCAAATACCGAGTACAAGTTGAAGGAGAATATTTAATCTTTTTATCAGAACACCCGCAAATAGGAACAAGAAATTTTTCTGAAGAAGAAAAGGATTTAGTAAGAAAACTTTATGGCTTATCTACGGAAAATGCGGCCGTTGTTAAAGCAATTGAAATGAAAGGTTACGGAGATATCAAGCCGACAAATCATGATGTTAAAGCGGTTGAATATTATATGAAAGATAAGTTACGTGGTACAAGTTTAGAAGCGGTTGAATATTATATGAAAGATATGTTACGTGGTACAAGTTTAGAAGACTCTGTAGAATGGATTCATTTTGCTTTGACTTCAGAAGATGTAAATAATCTAGCCTATGGGTTAATGTTGAGTGATGCTCTAAGAGAGGTTATTTTACCTGCAGTAGATGAAGTATATCGGACCATTGAAAGATTAGCACAAACCTATCAAAATATTCCATTATTAGCAAGAACACATGGACAATCAGCATCTCCCACTACTTTTGGTAAAGAGTTCAAGGTTTTTTCTTCCAGAATCAAAAGACAATTGGATCAGGTAAGTGTTAGTGAAATTCTAGTTAAACTAAACGGAGCAACCGGTAATTACAACGCTCATGCTGTTGCTTATCCGCAAGTTGATTGGCTAAACTTTACCCGTGATTTCATAGGAAAATTCAATAAAGAAGGAAAAACAAAATTAATCCCTAACCTTATCACTACCCAAATAGAACCGCATGATAGCTACGCAGAATTGTTTGATAATCTGCGCCGGTTAAATACTATTTTAATTGATTTCAATCAAGATATATGGAGATACATTAGCGATGACTGGATAACTCAAAAACCAGTTGAAGGAGAAGTTGGTTCTTCCACTATGCCCCATAAAATAAATCCGATTGATTTTGAGAATAGTGAGGGAAATTTAGGTCTTGCGAATGCTTTGTTTGATTATTTTTCTCATAAATTACCGGTCTCAAGATTACAAAGAGATTTATCTGATTCCACCGTTGAACGAAATTTCGGTGTTGCTTTTGCTCATAGCTTGATTAGCTACAGATCAATCTTAAAAGGATTAAATAAAATTACAGTGAATGAATCTAAAGTGATAGAAGAATTAGAAAAGCACCCCGAAATTATTTCTGAAGCAATTCAAACCGTATTGCGAAGGGAAGGGATGGGAACGCCTTATGAGAAATTAAAAGACTTAACTCAGGGAAGAAAAGTGACCATGAACGACTTTAGAATGTTTATTGATGGTTTGGCTGTTCCTGAAATGATTAAAGATGAATTACACCAAATAAATCCTAAAAATTATACAGGAATTGCTCGGCTTTTGGTTGAGACAAAATGATATTTAACTTTTCCCTAGAACCATTGAAAGATATAAGCCGTAATTCCGGATTTTTTTTATAACTTTTTAGTTTTAGAATTTTTAGGATGTATTCGAGACAGATATCACTCTAAGAATTCTAATTCACATAACAAACCTAAATGATCAGACCACGGAAAATTGAATGTATGATAATCATTAATTGCAATATTACTTGTAGCAAGAACGTGGTCTATGTCAGCAGAAAGGTTACCGTTCTGGTAGGTGTTTAATCCAAAGTTTTCTGCTGGCGGATGCAGAACTCCTCCTGCAAGAATAGTTTTCATAATTTGACTGTCATGAGCATCATTGTAATCGCCGGGCACGACAATAAAACTATTAGGATGTTGATGATGATAATCTATAACATATTGATGTAATTCCCGTGCTTGTTCTTTTCTTCTAAAATCATACGACCCTTTTTCATCATCAAAATGAAGGGTAATTACCTCTAACTCTCTTTTTCCAACTTTGATTTCACCATGAATGAAATCTTTAAAAAATTGTCCAAGTCGAGAATCAAGGTCTCCCTCATATAAATGTCGATAGATTGTCCTCATCGGGAAACGAGAGATCATTGCATTTCCCGTAGTCCATAATGGAGATTTCAGATATTGGTCAAACATTACATAATTGTATGGCTGACCCATAAATTCAGCAATGATTTTTGGCTGATCCAATCCGCCGGTTTTTGCAGTTCCGGCGTAGTCTACTTCATTTAAAGTGATAATATCTACGTTTTCTTTAACCAAAAAATCAGCCAACCACTTCGCGCGGACCAGCGCTTCTTCTTTAGAAATATATTCAAATATATTTGGGGTGTTGCCGCGCAAATCAGCAGCATTAAGATGAGCTATAGTAATCTTTCTTAGATTTTCCTGCGATTCAACCATATTATATTCAGGAGCATTATTAAGGCGAACTACCTGAAATTGTCCAGTACATGCGGTAAAACTGAGGCTTAAACCCAGTAATGCCCCTTTTAAAAGATAAGACATGAAGCATTTTTTCAGTTTAGTTGAATTTAAATATTATGCATATGCTGTTTATTTACCCTGTCCATTCAAGAGAAGTGGCTTCATAAGAACCAAATGAATAAACTTCTGCGTTATTACGTAAATAATCAAGAACTACTTTAACTCTTTCTTCAGTTGTATTTCCATCAATTTCAAGGTAAAAAACATATTCTCCCATTTTTCTTCCTGAGGGGAGGGATTCAATTTTTGCCAGATTAATGTTTTGCGCTGCAAATGGCGCAAGAAGATGAACTAATAATCCCGGGCGATCTTCTTTCGGTTTCAGCAGTAAACTAGTCTTTACATTTTTTTCTGCAATGGTTTCTTCTAATGAGATCACCAAAAACCTAGTTACGTTGTCATGATTATCTTCAATGTTTTCCTGAAATATCTGCAGACCATAATGTGCTGCTGCTTCCGGAGAACCAATAGCTGCAAAATTATCACTCTGCGCAGCCATTTCCATCGCTTTAGATGTGCTGGAACATTCTATGGCTTCTTTTTCAGATAAAAAGATTGCACATTGAGCTAACGCCTGAGGATGAGAAGCAATTTTTGTATAGGAACGGTTCTTTCCCGCCAAGCAATGGCGTATTGGTATAGTATAAGCACGATTTATTTTTACTCTATGCTTCCATAAACCAAGAATACTTTCCCTAACACTTCCTTGCAGCATATTCTCGAGGGGAATTATACCTTGTTCAACTTTTTTTTCTGTAATTTTCTGGAACACCTCTTCAATCTTGCTGCAGAAAATAAGTTCTTGCTTTGGGAATATTTTTTTGCCTACAAGATGTGAATAACTATATTCTGGCCCTAAAACAGCAATCCTCATTTTGGTCATTTTCTTTAAATCAGGGTTTATCATTATATAATTATTGATATTGGTTATAAGGGGACCATAAAAGAAGATTTTATAAATCAAAGGCTTGTTTTAGTTCTAACCTTATGCGGGGGTAGCAAAGCCTGGTCAAATGCGCAGGACTTAAGAAGTACTTAATAAGTAAAACATAAGTTATCCTGTCTCTTAGTGGGTTCGAGGGTTCAAATCCCTTCCCCCGCACTTACCTTCTATTCTTAGCTGGAATCGGAATATTTAAATAAAAAATACCAATTTTGTGGTAATATGCCCTCGTGGCCTAGCGGTATGGCGTTACCTTGGTACTTTCCGTAGGAAAGTCACGAACTAAGTGACTTGAAAGGTTCCAAAGAGGTAAAGGTCGGGAGTTCAAATCTCCCCGGGGGCTTATTCTTTTACCATGTTGAAAGAAATATCTAAGTATCTAACGGATAAAATCCGGCATTTTCCTTCTTCAGATAAGATTCTCTTCAACAATAAACAGATTGAAATCAATAAAGACCTTTTTGCGCGAATTCCGAAGAATTCTACACAAAAATCTCTTGCTTTCATTGATGGCGGTCAGGCGGAGATACTTTCAGCAGGAACTTTTTGTTTAAGCTTAATCCGGGTCGGGGCTTTAGTCTATTTGAATAATCTAAAAATCAAAGAATATAAACATGAATTTTTCCTTCTAACTACGGCAAAACATGAACTTGGTGAAGTAGTATATGAATCAATAATTTTTCCTGTACAAGGTACAAAAATAATTGATGAACACGATTTATTCATCTCTTCTGCCGATGCAACCATAAAGGTAGGAACAGAAAGAGCTCCCATAACTCAAGTAGCCAATATGGCCAGAAGGTTTGCAGAACTTGCTGTGGCTGCGATGGTGGGTGCAGATGGCGCAGATGTCATCGTGCTCGATGGAACTTTAGAGCCTTCTTTTAGAAATGAAGAAAAATATCTCTCTAAGCTTCCCGTGAATATCTGCGCCCTAGCAAAATCGTCATCACTTTTCACAGTTTCAGGAAATTCTCCCGTCGTACTTTTACAAAAATTAAGTTCCGGTGGATGTTGGAGTTATTTTATAGAAGAGCAAAGCTATTTTGTCAGACTTCATGAAAAGTCAAGACATGTTTTCCGATATACAGGTACCAAAGATTTCCTGTCTTATTTAGCAGAAAACAGCACAGATGCCTTGTTTTTAGGTTATCCTTATGGTTTGATTGCTGTAGATAAATTTGCCCGAGTCAGCAATGAAGAAAAAAGATCATTAAAAATGAATTTTTTATTGAAAGCTGACAACAGAGAAATAGCTGAATATCTTTCGGCTACTGATGCGCATGATATCTTGGATAACTTTTACTAGTTTGCTCAAGGGGTTATTTACTGGTTTTTTACTGGTGTATTAGTTTACTTATTTAATTATTTCATTTATTTATTTGTTTACTTATTTATTCCCGCTAGCATATACTCGTTCAAACTCTTCCACAAACTTTTTAGCAATTTCTTCATCTTCAACAATTACCAGATTTTCATCATTGTTTTTATCGCCGTTAGCAGTTGGATTAAATGAACCGGTAACTACTATTTTCTCGTCAATAATGAAAACTTTGTGATGCAGATAATGGGTTTATGAACAAATTATACAAAATAAAACAATAAAAATAATGTATATAAGTACCCCCTCTAACATCACATTGGAGAAATACAATGGACTTCAATAAAATCGATGAAAAGAAAGCCAAGGATCAACGGCTTCTAAAACAGATTGTGGGATTAATAAAGGATAAGGATCTAATCCAAAAACAGCGGGATGTATTAGCACGATATTTTCAGCAACAATTATCCAGGCCCGATATAAAACTTATATCAGTTTATAATATAGCTGTGCAATTAGTTCCCTTTCTAAAAAGTATCCCCAAACCTATTGAAGAGATCACTAATGAAGATATATCTAAGTATTTCTATGATTTGAAAATAGGTGGTAAATCGTCACAGTCAACAACAGCACATAGGATTTCAATCATAAAAATATTTTTTTTTTGGTATTATAAAGAATTTGGGATTAAATATGAAGGAGATGCCCCAAAAGTCATTGCTCACATAAAAGCAAAAAGACCAAATAACAAGCTTAAACCATCGGACATGCTCACAAGGGTAGAGGTAAGAAAAATGATTGATGCATGTCACAAGGTGCGTGATAAGGCTATTTTATCGGTACTCTACGAAACTGGTTGCCGTGCTGGAGAGCTTTTAGGAATAAATATATCTGATGTACAGCATGAAACTCATTCTGCTGATATTGATCTAGATGGAAAGACCGGTCGTCGTACAGTTACTGTTGTGGAAAGTTATCCCATACTTTTAGAGTACCTCAATACTCATCCATATAAAGACCAACCTGATACTCCTTTGTTCATTAACCTAAGCAATGCTCAGTTTGGGCGGAGATTCTTATACCAAGGACTAGTATCTCTGATTAGAACCATCTCAAAAAGAGCTGGTTTGATGAAATGGGGTGTTGTAACAAAGCCGAACGGCAAAGTTTCTTATGAGAGATTGTCCGGGAGAAAAATTTCACCTCACTTATTCAGGCATTCTCGTTGTACTGAACTTGCTTCTGAAAAGATGTGGACAGAACCAGAACTCCGTATACAATTTGGTTGGACTGAACGGTCTCAAACCCCTACAATTTATTCTCATGTAGGAAGAAAATCGATTAAAAGAAAGCTTCTTCAAGAACAGGGGCTTTCTGATGAAGATATGGTTACGGAAAACATAGAAAATAATGAAGCATTGCGTCCCAAAACATGCAGCCGTTGCAATTATAATTCACCGGCAAGTTATGTGGCTTGTCCAAAATGCGGAACAGCATTAAGTATATTTGATGCTAGGAAACTGAAGGAACTAAGAAAAAAAACAGATGAATTTGAAGATAAAATACAAGAGATACCAATAAGGTCGCATTTAATTCATGGAAACATGACACCTTACGAATACAAGAAGGAATTAATTAAATCGGATTCTTTTCTAAGAAATGAATTTGAGAAAATAGCTCGAGAGGTTCTAGAAACAATGATGTTGAAGAAAGAAATTCAAGAAAAGAAAGAAAAGTTTGAATCTGGAAATGGAAAAATTGTAAGTAAATTTCGTGTCAGAGACGAAAACAGGGAAAAAGTCTTAAATCTTAGGAAGAAAGGATGGCCCATGGAAACCATAGCTAAAGAATTAGGTGTAGGTTATGGAACTGTTCGAACAATATGTGAAGAACAGAATTTAACACAGATCTACTGAGTTTTTCTTTTTTTATTTTCTGCCATAATTGTATCATAAAAATTTAAGGGAATTAAACCCATCAAATCATCAACTTTATCCTTTCGTTCTTGTTCTAATTGGTCTAATCTCAAACCCCTAAATATGTTTCTTTTTGGGAAGCTTATTTTTTTTATTTTGTCCTGCAATTCTGAAATCTCTTGAGTTATTTGGAATTGTTTTTGGAATTGTTCTTTCACACCCCCTAATACCTCTTTCACAAATCTTGGCAAAGGAGTCAATGGTTTCTTCTCTTTAGATCCCTTTAAAATCTGCTTTATATTGATAATGTCCCCACTAATGGCAAGCTCGTATTGTTTCATCTCTTTTAATTTATATCCCACATATTTCTTACATAAATTAAGAAAGATTTTTTTTCTTTCTTCTGAAATCGTGGGAAATATTATATTTTCGCATTTATCACATGACTCTTTGATTTGCAACTGTAACTTAACCCTCTTTATTTTGTCGCTTTCACCTTCGTTAAGTAAAAAATTAAAGATAAAGCCTTCTATTAAGCCGCCAAAATGATGCTCAGTTTCATCTTTTCTGAATGTGTCTTTGATGTGCTTTTCGTTGACTTTATAATATTCTAGAAATGCATAGCTTAACCATTCCTCAAAAAATGAATCTAAATCAAAACGTTCCTTTAAATCTCTAGCATTATAAGTAAGAGGAAAAAATAAATAATGTTTGCTTCTCCAAATGCTAAACTCGGTAAGATTATTGAATATTTCTTCTGAAAGAAGTCTTTCAGTCTCGATTAAATACGGAACGCCACCTCGGCCTTTCTTCACTTCACCAAGCCGAGTCACTCTAATTCTCTTAATCAACTTCCTCTTTTCTAGTTCTTGTATCTTGCTATTTAGGTTAGGGTGATCTATTTCTTTTTGATGTCCCCGTCCCTCTTTTGATTTATTGCAAAGCGAAAAAATATCCATAAGAAGAATAAAATTGCAAGGAATATCCAGAAAATTCATTTGGTTTTTTTCTTTATAAGGTAGCCTTTTCTTTGACATTTATTATATCTTAATATAGCTATATTTAATCTTTTTGACCAAATTATGTGAAATTTTAATGAAAAATAAAAGTATAAAAATCACTGTCACAATATCATGACATGCCAATTCAAACAGCGATTTATCTTGATGAAAAAAATTACGAAAAACTCCGGCAGGAATCTTTCCTTAAAAAAGTGACCCAGTCGTCGATCATTCGTGCAGCCCTGGAGAAATATTTCGAAAATGACCCCAAAAAATGAATTATTCAGGCATTTGAACCAAGATTTCGTAAAATTACTTGACGATGCGATTGCCGAAGGTTGGTTAAAAATTGATGAAATGCCGAAAAAATGATTGCCCTAATGAAATTCCAGCCCGCAGGTTGTCTTATAATGCAATCTTTTGCTCCGACCGATGCAGGAAGGCTTCATGGTATAGAACTTCGTCCAATGGCACATAAAAATGAGGATAAAGGCATTGCAGAATTCATAAGAAAACACTCGTTGCATGCTTTTGAACTGGATTTGGCTTCAAAAGTATTGAGCAATCAGAAGATGTCTCTGCTTCAAAAATTTTATTGGGAACGTATCAAAAAAAAATACTCCAGTAGACGTTAAAAATAATCCTCATCATGTCTCAGCTGCAATTTTCTAAAAAATGAATAAACAAGTAAAAAAACAAGAAGAAGTAAAATTTTACTTTACAGTGGTTGATCTTCTTCGGGAAGGAAATTCTTTAAGGGAGGTAGCATCTAGGTTAGGTATTTCAAAGCAACTTCTAAATATTCGTATTCTTCCTCTTAAAATTGATGGAATAATCATCAAGAAAGGTTATGGTGTTTGGGATGTAAATAAGAGTAGACTCAAGGAATTTTTGGAACAGAAAGAAGTAAAAAAATCAGATCCTCACGCTCCCATTCACATCCAAAATTTAATTCGTGGGCATGCTTTCATTTTTACTATCAAAATACCACTTATTGATTATTGGCATGATCGGAAAACCTTCCTGGAAAAAGAAGGAATCGCTTACCAAGAAAAGAGAGAGAATAGGATTAGCATATCCTTACCTTTTGAAAATAATCATTTCAAAATATGGCTATGTAACAGTTCTATTGTAATATTTTTTCCCAAAGGAAAGAGTTTTTATGATCAGCTAGCCAAGAATACTGAGCTGCTGGCGGTTTATGAGGTAAAGAAAATTATTGTAAGATTAGAGAATGTCTTTAGGGTAAGCTTAAAGATAGGTAAGGATTGGCAGTTCCGGCCATCCAGAAAGCACTTCTCCTTGATTGAAAACCAATTAGCCAGGAAATACAACGCTGAGAAGAGAAAATTCTTTGTGAGCGATATAGATGGCCTCTGGCTGCTAATTGATAACAGCTTCAACTTAAATGAGCTGGAAGTGATCCGTGCCCCTAAAGGTAGAGATCAAACAGAAGCAACCCAGCAAATAGTCCAGCATTTCAATGATATAGCTCAACATCCGGATCTTCCGGTAACTTCGGAGATCTGGGCCCTTTCTCAAAAGAATACTGAACAGATAAGCCAAATTTTAGAAAGCGAACAATATCATCGGGAAAATATAAGATCACACATAGGAGCCCTTCAGGCAAATATTGAAATTTCTAAAGTAAATATAGAATCGGTAAAAGCTTTGTCAAGCGAAGTAAAAGCTTTTTCAAATGAAGTAAAAAAGCTCTCTTCAATCATCAAAGACCTCAAGAACAATTAATTTCTAAATTATATGATTAAGAGGAATTTACTATATTGTAGGTATTTATATAGGAACTACGTGCACCCATCTGGGCAATCGTTGGATTGCCTGCCCACCCCTAAATTATTGTTTCATAGCCATTAAACTCAAAAATTTTTGAGTTTTAGGCTTTTTTCCTGAGTCTGAGATACCCATCTCCCAATCTGGGCACAGAAAAAATCATGCCCACCAAAATTATT
>CAYHVV010000038.1:0-10470 GCA_964360115.1 uncultured Methanosarcinales archaeon
CATTTCACGGTCTCTTAGAGAAGTTTTATGAATTATTCAAACTTCTCTATAGAAAACAATAAAAAGGAGCCCTTTATTTTAGACTTTTATGGAAAGAATATTAATCAATCAACTTGGGGATCATTTGGATAAGGAAGTTCTGCTAAAGGGGTGGGTGCAGGATTTGCGAAACCTGAGCAAAATAAAATTTCTCATACTCCGCGATAGAACCGGTGATATGCAAACAATTGCCTTGAAAGGCACAACCGAAGATGCTTCTTTTGCTGCTTTAGGCAATATTACCAATGAATCCGTAGTGGAAATTGTGGGAACTCCCAAGAAAAATAAGGAATCTCGCTGGGGTATTGAAGTCTTGATCACGAAAATCAACGTTATATCCGCTGCGGCAACTCCTTTACCTATCGATAATTCTGATAAAGGACAAACCCATATTGATAAACGGATCGATCACCGCTTTTTAGATACCAGAAATCTGAAAAAACAGGCTATTTTCAAAGTCAGAGGCAAAATTGTCAAGGTTTTGACTAATTTCTTTGACAGCAAAGGATTTACTAATATTAATACTCCAAAGATAACCACTATTGGGGTAGAATCTGGAGCGGAATTGTTTATTTTAGATTATTTTGGAAAACCAGCCTATTTAGCTCAATCACCGCAAATTTACAAACAGATGTTTGTAACCGGCGGTTTTGAACGAGTATATGAAATAGGCCCCATATTCAGAGCAGAAAAATCGCACACTGCTCGGCATCTAACTGAATTTACCGGCGTGGATTTTGAAATGGGATTCATCAACGATTATGATGACATAATGGATTTGATTGAAGAGATGTTCATCTATTTGATGAGTAATTTATCTCCGGAAGCAGCTGAAGAGTTGAAAACTTTAGGAGTAGAATTAGAAGTTCCAAAGAAAATCCCCCGCATCACCATGGAAGAAGCTAAGAAAATGCTGGTTAAGAAAGGTAAAAAGTACAGAGATGATGAAGATCTTGACCCTGAAGGAGAAAAGCTGCTGGGGGAATTAGTTAAAGAGAAGTATGGCTCAGAATTCGTGTTTGTCACTTTATTCCCTGCGGCAGTCAGAGCATTTTATCATATGAAACCGGAAGGAAGAGCAGATGTTACCAAATCATTTGACTTATTATTCAATGGATTAGAGATCTGTACCGGAGCGCAGCGCGAACATAGGTATGAGATTCTCAAGAAACAAGCAAAAGCTAAAGGCACAGATTTAGATCAAATGGCTGAATATGCAGAAATTTTCCAATACGGAGTTCCCCCGCATGGCGGAGCAGGGTTTGGCTTAGATAGAATTACGCAACGGTTATTGAAGTTAGATAATATCCGAGAAGCAGTATTATTGCCCAGAGATCCGGAAAGGACTAGACCTTAACTTCAACTCATTTCGAAGTCTTTGTAGCATTTATATACTAGTTTTATTTCTAGAGTACATAGTTCACAATGGAGGTATAAACCATGACTATTAAAGAACAAGTTCAAAGAATAAAAGAGAACTGGCTAATTGTATTATTATTAGCAGTAGTGTTAGTGTTGTTTATGGGATTGCCAGCAGTAGAAACCATACAACAAGGTATGTTTCAGACTAGCGGAGGAGATTATGCTGAATCTGCAATTAGTAGCAAGATGGGATTCGGCATGCCCGCACCAATCTATAGCGATAGTTTTGCTCCCGAAGTAGCTGACAGAAAGATTACTAAAACAGCTTCCATGACTAATGAAGTAAAAAGGGGAACTTTCCAAGATGCTGAAAATAAATTGAAAATTCTTGTAAAGACGGCTGATGCATTATTATTGAACGAAAATGCGCAGAAGTACGATAATGGTGACGGAAGAAGAACATATTTTTCCGGAAGTTACACTATTAAAGTAGAAGAAGAAAAATACAGCGCAGTCGTTTCACAGTTGAAAGAAATAGGTGAAGTCACCTGGTTCAATGAAAATTCTGATGACATTACCGAACAGTTTGTGTCATTGGAAGCAGAACTGCAGGCAGAAAAAGAACGCTTGGCCAGATATAAGCAAATGTTAGCGGAAGCAACAGTTATTTCTGATAAGATTGAATTGAGCGACCGCATCTTCAACCAAGAAAGAACCATCAAGTACTTAGAAGAACAGTTGAAGAATACTGGCAACAGAGTGGAATACTCCACCATTTACGTGACCATCACTGAAAAACAGTCTGAGTACGTAGATGCAGTGTTAGTGAAGTTTTCTGAATTAGTAACTAAATTCATCTCCAGCGTGAATGCGTTATTGAAATTAATCGTAGGATTAATTCCATACACAATTGCCGTAGTATTAGTATGGCTAGGATGGAAGAAGTTCAGAAAGAACGACACTAAGAAGAAGTAAGTTTACTTTTTCCTTATTTTTTTATTTTCTTGTTTTTTGATTTATTTATATCAGATTATACACTTTTTTTTTATGGCCAACAAAAGTAATATTTACTTTCTTAGTTCCCTGATCAATATCTGCAATAACTCGATAATCGCCTATCCTTAACTTATACTCGCTTCGGCCACTCAAACGCTCAAAGAAATGGAACGGATTCTCTTTAGTTGAAATAATTTTCCTAAAGATTCTTTCTTTGATCTCTTTTGTAAGTGTATTCAAAAATTCTATGGCTTCTTCATCAAAAATAATTTCGTACATTCAAAATTCACCAAAAATATTTACAATCCAAGCCTTTTTCGCGCTTCGTCTTCATTTAGAAACTTTCCTTTTTTTATTCTCGCTCTGGCTTTTTCTATTGCTTCAACCGTTTCTTTGCTTAGTTTCGGCTCTGTTTTGCAGGTTTTTGCTATGAAAAGGATTTTTTTAAGAACCTCATCATAACTTTCATTTTTATATTCTCTAAAATAGTCTAGTTCAAGCTTAGTGTCTTCATGAATTTTTATAGTCGTTGCATCCATAGTATACTTGAGTATACCATAGTATATTTAAATATTTTGGTCAATCTGGAGAAAAGTCTACTTCTTCATTTTTTCCTTAACTATATCTACAATCACATAAATCAGCAATGCAGCCATACTTCCTATTAAAAACCATAAAGCTATATCCGGTTGCTGTTGGATGGTTGGCGCTTCTCGAGCCAGTTTCATAGCTATCTCGGGAGCAGCATCCGCAGCTAATGATCCTGCTGCTTCTAATCTTGGAACGGCTTGAGAAGTATTTTGAATCAATTTTATAACTGCGCTGATTCCTAGAACAGCCAGCGCAACCGGAAAAATTCCTTTCAGTTTCTCTTTCAAACCAGAAATATGTTGTGGAGCGATGATAATGTATTTGTTAGCTAACTTATAATGAAGAACTTCGCGGCCTTTCTTACTGTAATGGAATCCTTCAACTGTAATTAAATTCGCTTCCTTCAGTTTTTGCAGGTGATAATGAACAGTAGAAATAGGCAAATTAAGCATTTTAGCCATATTAGCTTCAGTCTCTTCTTTTTCAACCAAATGAGCGAGAATTTTCCTGCTGGTTTCGCTGGTGATAGTTTCTGCCAGTTTCTTGGTTCTCGGCTCGTTCAAATCCACTAAAAGGAAGTTTGATTTGGTCATGAGAAGTTGAATCTTAATTTTACTTTAAATAAGTTTTGATAGGTTTGAATGAAGTTGAAGTGATAACTTTAAATACAAAAATTTCTTTCTTACCAAGGTGGGAGAGAAAGAATTCACTACAGAGGAAGAGAAAAAGATAATATTTCCTATCGTAGAAAAATTAAATGAGATTCATAGAAAAGGAACTACTACAATTGTTAGTATTCAGGGCGGCCAAGGAACTGGAAAGACCACCATTGTCAAATTTCTAGAGAAACTATTGAAGAAGAACAGATTCAAAGTACAATCTTTTTCTCTGGACGATTTTTACAAAAGCTATGATGAGAGACAAAAACTACAACAGAAATTTCCGGCTAATAATTTTTATCAGATCCCCCGCGGACTACCGGGAACGCACCGGGTGAAATTCTTGCTGGGAACATTAAAGAAAGCAAAAGAGGGGAAGGATTTTGAAATCCCCATTTTTGATAAGTCGTTATATCATGGGAAGGGAGATGTTCTTCCTAAAACCAGAAAAATCAAAGGGAGGCAAGATTTTATTATATTGGAAGGGTGGTGTGTAGGGATACCATCTGTTTCTGCTCATAAATTTTTGGAGATTTGTAAGAAAAATAGTATTAACATTAAAAAAATAGATCCAAAACTGCAGGATTATGAGGTTGTACTTAATTTTATGAAAGAATACCGGTCCATCTGGAAACTGCTGGATTATCAAATTATGCTGAAAGCAGATACGCCGGAAGTGCATAAGAAGTGGCGGTTGTTGCAAGAGAAAAAATTGAAGGAAGATAAAGGACAAAGCATGACTAAGAAAGAAGTGCATTCTTTTGTTGAACTATTTCTGCCATTTACTTATGTTTGTTATGATTTAATTAAGCCGGACGTGAAAGTACTGATTGATGAAAAGCATAATTTTTATAGGATTGATTTCTATTAGTGAAATCTGGCTAGAGGTTCTCTTTTCATCGTGAGGCTTCACGAAGTGAATGCCTAACTTGAGAACGTTCTTTCCCATTCGGGAAAGTCACGAACGAAGTGACTTGACGCCTAGTGTAGCAGGCATTAGAAAACAATTTAAACTCCAAATTCCTTCTTTCCGTTATGGGTATCTTAAATAAAATTTTGTTCTGGAGACACGATGATGAGCTTGATTTTGATGCTTTAGCAGATCAACAACTCAAAACCGGAATAAAGGACGACCCTTTAAATCCAGAACAGCCTGATTTTGAGGAACGAAGTCCTTTTCCAGATCAAGAACCCAGCAGACCAGCAACGATAAAAGGATCGCCATATAAACAAACAACATTCCAACAACAACCTGCAGCATTTTCTCAACCCCTGGAAAACATAAATAAGGATTTGGAATTAATCAGCAGTAAACTGGATACAATTAAAGTAATGATTTCTTCATTAGATCAACGAACTGCAAACTTGGAACGAGCAGCCGGCGTGCAACAGCAGCGACGCGAACGATTATGGTGAAGGGTAAAGAAAAGAAATATCTGTGGCTTTTTGTTTCAGTGACATTATTGACCATTTTTCTGGATCAATTGATTAAATATTATGTTGCTTCTAAAATGCCGGAATGGAAACTTAGTTTTTTATTCATCCATTTTGTAAACAATACCGGAGCAGGATTTGGCCTCCTTAAAGGACAGATGGCAATTCTGGCAGCTATTTCTGCAGTTGTCCTGATGGCAGTAATTTTTTATTATGATAAAATACCGCAAGAAGCATGGACACAAATGTTGTTTAGTCTTTTCTTAGGAGGAGTTGCCGGAAATCTGATTGACAGGGTTTTGCGACAGTATGTAGTAGATTTTATTGATGTCGGATTCTGGCCGGTGTTCAACATTGCTGACATGGCGATTTCTGTATCGGTTGTGGGTTTAGTTTGGTATTATTGGAAAAAATAATTAGTCCATAACAAAACGTGCAGCTTCGTCACCGGTCACTTGTGAGTGGTATACTGAATTATAATGTGCTCTTTCAGCCTTAAATTGAAATATAAATTGCTGCAAATATTCAAAAGGAGTTAATCGATGTCCCTTCCAATCTTTGCTAACATCTGGTTTTTCCCAGAGGGGAACCGCAGAAAAAACGGCTGAATGAAGAAAACTTCTGGGAATAAACTCTAGGAGATTTCCAGACTTGACTTTGAGATCCATACCTCTTTGATCTAGAGGCAGCGTCTTTAATGGACCATGATGCCAATAAGTTCCCGAAGCTTCTCTGGCCTTCTGGTATGCTTTTCCAACTGCTTCTCTTACGTCGAAAAAGATAAGATTATGAATTTTTTCCATTGGAAGTTGAGAATCAACTCCGACCAGCAAGTGATATTTCCAATCAAAGTCTTTATCAGGAGTACCTTCCGGATAATCACGGATGCGGTAACCAGAAAGAGCCATGTATTCTAACTGATCAGGTAAAGTTGCTACTACATTTCGTGCTGTTTCTAAAGCTAAAATATTAGAAGAATGAACTGTGTAGAATCCTTGAGTGTCAGAAAATCCAAATGGTTTTATAATTTCTTCTATCATTAATTCAATTCACACAGCCGTGTTTCTTGTATCCTTTACTTAAAGCTTCTTCACGAGAAACAAACCAAACGCGACGACCTTTTTGGATTTTCTTAGCCCATTCACATTTTGGTTCATGATAAACATTGCTTCTTTTGCTGGCTACATATTTGCCCGGGGTGAACTTTGCTTTTACAGGAGTTGCGGATTCTTTTGACTCAACCACTTTTACTACTTTTGATTCTCCCACTTTCTGCGGAGGTTGCGAGGATGTTTTAGCTGATCCAGAATTGGTTTCACAACTACTGCTGCCGCAACATTCGCTTTTTTCCCCGCATTTTCTAGCACGGCTAGGCATGCTTACTGCGAAACCAACAAGACTTGCCACCAGCAAGACAAGATATAATGAATGATTAAAATACCATAATACGAGTACATTAACCGTGTATAACATAAAAACAAAGAATAACACTTTGTTTCCTGAATTTTTATAAGAAGTTAATCCAATCACTGAAAGCAGCAACAGGAAAGCTAGTACAACTAACTCTAAAACTGCAAACTTACTGCTTTTTGTTACAATTAAGTCAACTAATCCAAATAAAAGTATTAATAATAAAAATGCTTGAAAGAATAATTTACCTACGCTTTTGTTTGCCATAGGCCGTTTTAGGATACTATCTTTAAATAATTTTCTATTTTGAAGTAGTGATGAGCATTTAGAGTTTTAATGATTTTGACAGTAAGATGGTTCTGTTTTATGTGTGTGCCGTGCAATTAAATAGCCCACTGCGGGTTCAATTCCATTAGAAATCAAACTACCAACATATCGACAATGTTTTTTAACATCATAATCGTAAGCAACAACTCTCATATCATCAGTTAAAATAGCTTGTAATTGTTTTTGTTCACAACTAAGTCTATGCAACATATCTCTATTGTAACTTTCAATACCAAAATGCGGATGATTTGGATATTTATTTCCTAGTTCTATACAAGATTCCTTATAATACAAGATTCCTTTTACATAATCTTTATTGGCACAACGATCATAATCATTATTTTGATCAAGCTGGATAAAATCTTCTCTTTCCGCCACACAATATTCTCCGAAATCTATCAACGCATCTTGGATTTGACCACCATAATTTATAGTAAAACGATTGTCAGACAAAAATAATCTTCTATCTTTCGTATACAAAGGTCGTTCAGATCGAGCAGCATCTCCAAGCGCTCTAAAAATATTGCACATGCGACTAATAGTCATTTGAACTAAAAAATCAGATACATTTTCCTTCTGTTCAAATGCTCTAAATAGCTGCTCTGGAGTATAAGTAACGTTTTCTATGAGAAACTCTTTAATCTTAGGATTGTGGGCTCTTGGATCACAAATACACTCCGGTTCAAAATCATCAGAAGCCACTTTAATTACGCCCCCTAAGGAAGATATCCAAACATCATGGCTGCGTACTGGTAATGCTTGTTCTATTTTATTACCCATATTTTTCTTACCGATTCTTACTTTTTAGTTAGTACCTATCTTTGTACCATCAGAATTCTTCTTCTAAATTCTTCAAATATCCTTTTCTCTTCAAGAATGCTACTTCTGCTTTGCCCTGATACTTATGCACGACGTCTCCCTTTTCATGACCACCCAGCTCCCAAGGTTCTATGATAACAACATCATTTTCTCTAACCCAAAGATTTCTTCTCAATCTGCCGGGAATTCTGCAGATACGCTCTTTTCCGTCTAAACAAAGAACTTTCATTCTGCTGCCGCCCAATCTTTGCTGCACAATGCCAAGTACTTCCTGCCTTTGGGGAAGTCTTACCCGTATTACTTGCATTTCTGGATCTTCTGGCATAGACATAGGAAATTATATTCTGAAGTGTATTTATAAAACTTTGTGGAAAATACACACAAAAATAAGGCTTTTTCTGCGTCGGAATACCGGATTTTAATATTCTCTGGCAGCATCCCTGTTTCAAGCATGGAAAAACATTTAAAGAATTAACCTCCTGCAATTAATAAAAAATCCCAATCGGAGCAGAGCTCCGTGGTATTTTTTAATCTTGCTTGGAATCTAGAAGATATCATACCCAAGCAAGAAATTAAAAAAAAAGAGGAGGCGTTGTTCTATGGCGAAAAGAGTCGAATCTCCGTCATCTATTAATACATTTAAGCAGTGCCAGAGAAAATATTATTATCAATATATCGAAAAGCTTCCCTCCTTTCCCAGCGTGCATACCATACGAGGAAACATTGCCCACTCTTGCCTGGAACATTTTTTTGATGTAGATGTCAGTTCATACACTCGGGAGAACTATAAACAAAAATCGCGCGAGGCTCTTCAGAAACTTCTTCTCTTCCATTGGAAAACAAAAGATGAAGAATTGCAAAAATTAAAACTCACTCAGGACCAATTACGCTTTTACTTTGAAGAAACCATGCTGATGCTGATAAATTGGGGCAATCAGTTTTTTGAAAGAATGGAAGAGATTATGCAAAAGAAAAAAATCCCCCCGCAAGAAGCTTTTGTCTACCTTACCCCAGTACGGGAAATACAATATGTTTCTGATAACTATTCAGTTAGGGGATTTATTGATGCAATCCAGCACATTGAAGAAGAAGTGTATATCATTGATTACAAAACCAATTCCAGCCTTGAAGTCAAGGACAGTATCAGATTGCAGTTAGCTATTTACAGCTTATTATATTTTGAGAAGCATGGCAAACTTCCTTCTAAAGCAGGAATTTTCTTTTTACGGCATAAATTGAAGCTGATTACGGTTGATGAAGAATTGTTAAAGCTGGCCAAGAGAGAAATCGAATTAATCCACGTGCATACTTCTGTTACTGAGGAGAAGAAAGATTACCCTAAAACTATAAATTCTTTATGCAGATGGAACGGCGGACAGTGTGACTTTTATGAGACTTGTAAGCCACATGATGAGAAATAATAATAATAATAAATCATCCGCCCAGCGCACTAAAACTCATCTGGATTATCTCTTGATAAATGCTAATATTCTGCAGCACAAATGTTTCAATTATCGCTCCCAGAAGTAAAAACAATAGAGCAAACAATAACAAATATAAATTAAATCCAAACACTTCAAAGAAACGCTCGGAAGCAAACTGTTCCAAAAGCACATCTTTTGAAATTACACTGCCGGAAATTGCGGCCAAGAAATATGAAATGGCTTCTATAATCATATGCGGGAAAACAATGGCCATGATGAGAGCAAAAAAGTATAAAGGATGTTGCCCGGAAAATAAAGCTGCATTCTTAGCGGTAAGGCCGAAAATAGTTCCCCAGACGGAAGCGTTCCAGGTAATCAAGAAGATAGCACCATCACCGGCAAGAAGCGCTAAGATGAAACACGCCATCAAAACCAGGAAATTGTTAGTTAATAAGACAAAAAATAATCCGCTTGAAAATATCTCTCCAGTAGCTGAACCGGCAGTAGCTGAACCTGCAAATCCTTGCCCAAAACGTATTTCCAACTGCTCACGGAAAAGATTGTTGGCCTGTAATTCCGGAAGAAGAATTGTGCCGATGGAATAAACTAACATTATGCCTAAAAAAAGAAAGATGTAAATACGGATAACTTCAATATCATCTCTCCAAAGGCTTCTGAGAGAAACATGCTGCTCCAAGCTTTCTTGTCGTTCTTCTATGGAAAAAATTTTGTATAGTTCCGGAAGCAGCAGCATGGAAGTAAAGGCTACTGCAACAAGAGCTGGATCTCCTGGAAATAAAATTGAAGCAATGAGAACACCAATAATAGAATAACCTATTCCTAATAAGAAAGCATAGATTCCTTTTCGTTCCAACCAATCTTCAGGAAATATGTGTTCTAAAACCATCTATCATCCACTTTAAGTACAAGTAAGTTTATATTGTTTATATAGTTTACTCTCTCTACACAGGGATGATTTTCAATTCATAGGGTACTGAAGCAAGTGCAAAAGATAAATTAGGAGGAAATCATAAAATGAAAAAAATGCTGTATGCAGGAATTTTTTCTGGGTTAATGTCAAGCTGCACTGTTCCGCAAACAAGTTATGCTAATTACCCCGTAGTCGTTGACGAAATAAAATCAATATACATTAAAGACAGCAACGGGAACTGCTATCTTAAAATGCCCCAAACTGAAGGAAGAGAATTACTTATTTATGATGAAAAATGTGATAAAATTGCAGATAGTGTTGCCCTTTCTTCTCACGAAAGATTTTTTTATTTATATGAAAGAAAGGAGTTAAATCTAAGGAGCGGACAATTTATGGATATGCTGTTACAAAAAGCTGAAGAATATTTGAAGCTCCCCAACCCTAAAGGGTGGGGATTCTGACGATAGTTTTGGCATGA
>CAYHVV010000039.1:0-10412 GCA_964360115.1 uncultured Methanosarcinales archaeon
AAATAATACAGCTGTCTTATTTTTTATGAAATATCAAAGAAGTGGCGAAGTTAGGAATTAACTTGCAACTAAGCCGAAAGTGTAGTATTATCTTGAAAATAACTTTTGATTACACTAATTATCTCTTGCATTTCGATTATAGTAAGCATAGTATGGAAAGGTAAACTCAGGACCTTCTCAGCTATTCTCTCAGTAGTGGGGAGATCTCCTTCTTTTGTCCCGAAAGTGTTACGATAATAGGTAGTAAGATGAATAGGGCTGAAATAAATCTTGCTCATAATACCACGTTTAGCCAAATAATCTTGCAATTCATCACGAACTCGCTTGGAAGGAAGTGTTATAGTAAATAATTGATAAACGTGAGTAAAATGTTCTGGTAGCAAGGGTAATTTTATCTGAGAAACAGTTTTCAGACCATCAGATAAAAAAGCAGCATTTTTTCTCCGTAAAGAGATTAACTGTTCTATCTTCTGTAATTGAGCAATTCCTAATGCTGCACACATCGTTGGCATTCTAAAATTATGACCTAAAGAAACATAATCTGCACTTTTTGTACTCTCAAAATAGTTTACATTTTCTTCTTTTCTTCCATGCGATCTGACATAACCAACCTCTTTAGAAATATTGTCTGAGTTGGTTAAAACTGCTCCGCCTTCACCAGTAGTGATAATCTTATTTTGACAGAAACTAAATATAGCTGAATCACCAATCTCGCCCACTTTCCGGCCATAGAGAGAAGCACCCTGTGCCTCTGCTGCATCCTCAATAAGAGCAATATTCTTCTCCTGACACAACTTCTTCAACAATAAAGTGTCTCGAGCTGGACAGCCCGCATAATGAACTACAATGATAGCTTTAGTCTTCGCGGTAATCCTTTGCAGAACATCCCGATATTCTAATCCATATGTTTCTGCTTCAATTTCCGCAAATACTGGTTTTGCACCAGCAAGGACGATAGTATTTACGGTAGAAGTGAAGGTAAATGAAGGAGTTATTACTTCTCCTCCTTCAACTCCATGTGCAACCAGAACAGCCAAGAGTGCAGAAGTTCCCGAGTTCATAACCAAAGCATGTTTAACTCCGACAGACTTTGCAAGTAACGTTTCGAATTCGCTAATCTCTGGGCCCACTGCCCAGTTAGAATTTCTACGTAATACTGCTGAAACTCTAGTAAGATCATCTTCATCCGAATAAATTTTAAATAAAGGTATTTTCCAATTCATCGCAAAACCTCAAGTTCTTTTTTCAATTAAATTCTGAACTAAATTCTTGTCAGCAAATACAGCCTCAACAAATTTAAACATATGTAATCCTTCTTTAAAATTTCCTATCTTTGGTTCATTAGCAATTCCATTAATATTATTCAAGAGTAATTCCATAAAATTTGCACCACTTTTATATGCAAGAGGATACCCTCCACCAAAACGAGGATTAATTTCCGAGACAACAAAACCTTCATCAGTCTCAAAGCAATCCATATCAATTGGGCCTACTAAGCCCAGTTTCTGTACTACCTCTTTACACAAGCTCATCAATTGTTGTTCTTTAATCCCAATAGCCTTATCTGTCTCCCCTGACCTCATCAGTAGCTTTTTCTTTGGAAAGATGTGAATTACTTTTTTGTTGTGAAAATCAATGTAAATATCAACCCCCCATTCTCGAGCGGTCATGAATTTTTGAATCATCATCCCTGGTTCTTTTGCAAAACTCATTCTCAATTGCTCAATAGTATCAACCTTGATCAAGCCTATGCTGGCGCTGCCTTTTCTTGGCTTTAAAAAAAGTGGAAATTGTAATTCTCCTGTTGCCAATTTTTCTTCCACGTCTGCTAAAGATACGAAGCTGGGAATACTCTTAAATCCATTATTTAGCAAAAATGTATGCAATAAATATTTATCAAAGCAAGTTTCAACTAGGTCTTTCTCAGAGATGATGGGAAAAATACCCTGGGCCTTGAAGTTATCTGATTTTTCTGCTAACAACGATAATTCTGGATCAACCAGAGAAAGAACCGCTTTTATATTATTATCTTTGCATATGCTGATAATGGTATCAATATAATGATTATCCCCAAAAGGAGGTACGATAAAACTTTTGTCCGCTTCATATAATGCCGCAGCCATAGGGCTACTATCTGCAGCAAAGATCTTTCCGCCGATTGGGGAAAGATTTTCCTTAAAATAACGCACGATGAGGTTTCGCCTTCCAGCACTTAGCAAAAGAATATTCATCTTAGTCTTCCTTCCTTATTTTTTTCCTCAGTAAAACATCGTTTTGGAAATCTACGGTTTTTATTGCGTGATATATTAAATCGGCCGCATTTCCGTTCCCAAAGGGATTTTTAACTTTCTTTAATAATGATGTAAATTCTTTATCATATAATGCTTTGGTTATTGCATTTTTTATCTCCTCAACAGAATAACCACAATTAATAACATTATCAGTTCTTGCTCTGCCTTTTTGTCTATTTCCAATATTAACAACAGCAGTTTGAAAAGTAGGAGCTTCTAGCAATCCGCTACTAGAATTACCAACTAGGGCAGTGCAATTCTTAAGCAAACTGGCATACACTTCTCGTTTCATGTGCTTAATTATTTTTAGCTGAGGATTACCAACTGCCGCTTTTTCAAGTGCTTCAACAATGGTGGTACGAGAAGTATCCTGATTTGGATAAAGAGCAATAATCGGCATATCAAAAGATAATACTGCCTCCAGTGCATTGTTAATCTGAGTAGCGGTATTTTGATACTCCAAAGTTACTGGATGATAAACAAACAGAAGTACGCCTTTGGAAATATCTACCCCCAGAGTCTCCACCAATGTTTCTCTGGAAAGTACTGCTGAAGAATTAAGGCGATCTACTGCCATTGAACCGGTAAGCATAACCCTCCACTTCTCTTCACCCATACGATGCAGGTTACGAGCACCATCTTCATCAACAGCAAAGTGCAAGTGACTTAATTTGGTAACTGCATGTCGCATCTTATCATCTATAGCTCCTTCAGTAACTACCCCGCCTGCGATATGGACAATCGGAATTGTAAATGGGCTTGCTGCCACTGCTACAGCAAGTGTCTCAAATCTATCAGAAATTAAAACTAATAAGTCGGGTTGTAATTCCATTAGAACTTTGCTCATCTCTTGAATAATTGTTCCCATTGCCTCAGCAATATTTTGGGGAGAATCTGAAGTTAGATTCATATTTACTTCCGCAGTAATTGAAAAACCATCATCAATTATATCTTGTACGGTGTTTCCCATATTTTCCATTAAATGGGAACCAGTCACAATAAGTTGTAGCTCCATATTGGGATCTTCTTTTATCTTACAAAGTAAATTCTTGAGAATTCCATACTCCGCTCTGCTCACTGTAACTACAGCAATTTTTCGTTTACCCATTTATCTCTGATCCACCCTCAATATCTTCCCACTGCAACGGCGCATCAGCCTGAATATCACGCACAGTTCTTCTTCCCAGCAAACCCCAATAATATTTTGGTTTAATTCCCGCTTCTGGTTTTTTCATGCGTAACATTTCTTTCGTGAGTACTGCACCTGCAGGAATATCGACCTGTGCCACCACGCTCCGTCGAGCTGTTCGAGCCACCTCTTCTTCGCGCAGTGTTCTTCGTTTCACACCATCTCCCATAGCCTGCTCTATATTTCTTGCCGCATGCACTAAGGCTTCAAGTTCTTCATGTACTAATGATGCTTTATGATCAGGCCCAGTCATGGTTCTGTCCAGGGTGAAATGCCGTTCCAGAACCCGCGCTCCTAACCCTACTGCAACCGTAGAAGCTTCAATCCCCATAGTATGGTCAGAATAACCAATATTAAGTGTAGGATATCGTTCCCGTAAACTAGCAATGACATTCAGATTTACATCGTGAAAGCGGGTAGGGTAATCTGATACACAATGAAGTAAGATAATTTGATCATTTCCCACTTCTTTACACACTTGAATTGCTTCATCAATCTCTTCGTAGCTAGCCATTCCGGTTGAGATAATCATGGGTTTTCCACACTTGGCCGTATCTTTCAGCAGAGGCAAATTTGTAATGTGCGGAGATCCAAGTTTATATGCAGGAGGATCAACCTTCTTTAAAATTTCTAGACTTTCCGCATCAGAAGCGGTGGAGAGAAAAATAGTTCCTTTTTCCGCTGCATACTGCGCCAGCATTTTAGTTTGCTCTTCGGTAATTTTTAATCTTTCCAGCATGGTTTGATATGTTCCTTCTGGGCCATCATTTTCTTTTTGATAGGTGACCTTTGGCGTAAACTTGCTAGTCCCAGTTTGAGGATTAAAGTTTTGAAACTTCACTGCATCTGCGCCAGCATCAACTGCTAAATCAATTAATTTCCGCGCCAAATCCATATCTCCATTATGGTTAACACCAATTTCAGCGATAATAAAAGTAGGATGTTCATCACCTATTTGCTTATCAGCAATAGTAAGCTGTTTCCTAAAATGGTTGTATGTCTTCATTTTTTCGTTCCAAAAAAAGTTTTTCAGCTATATGCCAATCTATATACGTATCAATATCTAAAGAATCATCCAGAGACATAATTACTGGAATGTTCTTGTCACCATACAAATTCCCAGTAGAAAGAAATACTTTCTTTTTCACTACATAGACTGCGCCATTAAGGATGTAATGGGTCCTTCGTAAAGATCTGTTAAAAAACGCATTCTTGTTTTGAAAAACTAATTTTCCGCCCTCTTCCGCAAACATCAGTTCCGGTTTTTCCCTCACCATGGTCACGGTTTGGCTGGAATCAGCATCATTATCAACCAGCTCCCGAATACATTTTTCAATTTCGGCAGTTTTTCGAAAGGGACAGGTTGGTTGCAAAAGAACCACTAGATCATATTCCTTCTTATGCTCCTTTTCAAATTCTGTGACCACATATCGCAAAGAATCCTGTGAGGTGGTAGTGTCTTCTGCCAAATGAGCAGGTCTTTTCTGGATCTGGCAGGAAAAAGTACTACTTACTTTCAATATCTCATCGTAATCACTGGAAACCACGATCTCATCTATGAATGCTGATCGTGCTGCCGCTTGAATAGTATAACCTATCAGGGGCATTCCGCCCAACTCCTTTATATTCTTTCCAGGAAGCCTTTTTGAACCACCCCGAGCCAAGATTACCGCCAATATTTTCTTCTCTTTATACATGTGAATTAACCTGCAAAAAGGATTCTTAAATGTTTAGTATCCCTGTTCTAAATCTACGACATTGATAACCTTCCCTGTCGTTGCAAAAAACCGTAAATTCGTAATTACATCATCTAAATGCGGCGCTCCTTCCACCAATGAAGCTTTATAGGGAGAGAGGATAATATTATCAAGCTTTTCAAACGGAAATATTGCCGAAAATTGTACAGAATCAGTAGATTTCACAAAATCATCATACCACACATCGATTGCTGCCGCTTGAATTTGTTTATTTTTTAATGCCATATACAACGCTTCTTGGTCTATAACCTCTCCTCGTCCTACATTAATCAGACCAGCAGATTTTTTCATCAGCGCAAATTCTTTCTCACCTAATAATCCCCTCGTGGTTGGAGTTAAAGGTAAAGTAACAATAATATGATCAGCAGTAGAAAGAAATTCTTTCAACCCATAAATAAAACTAACACCTGGCTTTTTTTCATCGTCTTTATGTATTCTAAAAACAGTAACAGTACAACCAAATGGTTGAAGAAAGGCACACACCTGTTTTCCAATATTTCCGTATCCTAACACACCGACTACTTTACCTTGTAAACTTCTCGGCAGCGAAGTATCATTAAAACCAATCTTCTTTGCCAACGCTAAAACTAAACTAATCGCATATTCCGCCACATAATAACTATTAGAATGTGAGTTGCAGAGCATAATACTTTTTTGTCTCAGCAAAGAAAGAGGTAATTTCTCCACGCCTGCGCCGGGAGTTTGAATCAATTTCAAATTAAAGCAATTATCCAATATCTTTTCTGAAATGTTCATCCCCAGCAAAACATCCGCTGACCCAGCCAAAAAAAGTAGATTTTCTTCAGAAAGATCATCTGGAAAAGTGAGCGTATACAGGTCTTGTAGCCCTTCTTGTAATTTCAGCTTGTCCTGCTCATTAAATTTATGTAAGGAAAGAAGAGTTAACATGATATGTTTTGAATTACTCACGCACAAATTCCTCCAAATATCGAACTCCTTTCGCAAATTCAACTTCATCCACACCTAAACTAATTCTAATATGGTCATCCCAATTGTCCCCAAAGATTATTCCTGGCGTAGCTGCTACACCTTTTTTCTCAACCAACTTAGTACAGAACTCATCCGACCGTAATCCTAATTCTGAAATATTAAGAAAACAAAATTGGCTTCCCTGAGGCTGGACTAACTTTAAACTCTTATTCTGTGAAACCATCTTTTGCAGCTCCGCGGCATTTTTCCGTATTAAACTGCGGAAAGAAGACAAATAATCAGTAGTTAATGAAAAAGCAGCACATGATCCCTTTTGAACAAAAGTGCAAACATTGGTGTTAATATGATGCTGCATTTCTGCGATCTGCTGCGCGAGAGGAAGAGGAGCTACTAGATAACCTATTCTCCATCCGGTCATGCTGTAGGATTTGCTAAAGCCATTAATCAATATCAGCCTTTCTGCTAGTCCCTTGATTGAAGCAAGACTAAAATGAACTTGATCAGTATATACTAATTTCTCGTATATTTCATCAGAAAGAATGTAAAAATCATTCTCGAGAGCCAGTTCTGCCAACTGTAATAACTGTTCTCTAGAAAACATTTTCCCAGTGGGATTATGGGGAGTATTGAGAATAAGCAATTTTGTTTTAGGGGTAATTTTTTTTTTAATTTCTTCTATATCTAAAGAAAAATCATCCTTCTTAAGGTCGACGCTACGTATAATCACCGATGGCTCAACCAGTTTCAATTGAGGGATATAACTTGGATAACCAGGAGTAATAACTATTACTTCATCTTCTGGTTCAACTAACACTAATAAGCTAAGATATATCGCTTGCTTTGCACCGGTAGTTATGACTATATTCTGAATATCGCATTGAAAATCATTTTCTTCAGCAAGTTTTTTTGTAATTAATTCTCGCAATTCTACTAACCCTTGCTTATGAGAATACTTTGTGTATCCTGACTGTAAAGCCTTAATGGTAGCGTCTTTTATTTCAATCGGGGTAGGGTAAGGGGATTCACCTAAGCCGAAGGAGATAAGTTCTTTGTTCTCTCTAATCCTCTTCCCGATAGCTTCACTTACCTTCAGAGTAAGCGAATTACTGAAATCCATTCGTTTATTTTTAGAGATCATAAGTATTAAAATGTAAAAAACAAGGTGATTACTTTTCACCTGACCAGACTGGCTTTTTTAACTTCCAAACTCCATCGACTAGTTCCCACAAATTTTTATTTCTAAATTTTTCGATGCATTCCCAAAATTTCTCTTCCGTTATTCCCATATAATCCAGGAATTCTTGAAAATACTTTTTAGGAAACTCTTGATCAAATTTCTTAACTAATACAACTGCTTCCTCTCGTGTAATTTTATTATTACGACATTCTTGAGCAGCATCATATGTGGCCCGACCTAGACCAAATTTAACCAATTGGGTAAAGTAATGGAAGGGATCACTCTTATCATCAATACTGCTGTATTTAGAATAAGAGCCTTCAGTACGTTCTGAGTTAGCTTCAAAGCCGATGTTTTCTACTGCATAATAATATGCTTCTTGAGGATCCCATCTCACATACCAACCCAAATAGTGAACTTGTATTCCCTTACGATCATATTCCTCTGGATCAATAGGTAAATAAGCTTTGAGATCAGTCATGCTAGCACCGTATTTTTCGATTAACTCTTTTATTGGGGCGCCTCCTAAACACATCTCTTCATAATCTGTGCCAGTGTGATAATGTTTTTTGCGCTGCGCACCATCACTGCCGGGATCCCCATACTCTACCCCAGGTTCTCCATAAAAGACCAGCGGAATATCAAACTTAGCCGCGATCTTAGGAGCAAGATTCTTCTGGCCAAGGATAAATGGTTGAAATGGATGCAATAAATTTTCAAATGCTAACCTAGTTAATAATTTATGCACTCTTCCATTCGGATGAAAGAGAATGTTATCAAATCCCGCATCAATCCAATGTTGCATATTACGCCAACCAACATCAGTATACATGTGGGGTGCCCAAGTAACAGTAAGAGGATTCATTTTATATTTGTATTTTAACAAATGAGCAACCATGACGCTATCCTTTCCACCGCTCCCTGAAACAATACAATCATGTAATCCATCATTCCTTCTATGCTTATCGCATAATTGCCACAATAATTTTTCACGTTGTTCCCAATCAATTTCGATACGTTTCTTGTCGTGATACCTACATGCAGCGCAAATTCCCTCTTCATCGAAATCAATTGTTTCTGTTAGTGAATTTGCATTATGTTTAAACTCTGACTTCTTAGCTCTTGGTCGTTGATTGGAGATTACGCATTTATTACAGTATTTTACTTCGCGCGGTAACCCGTAAGGAACTTCTACTTGTTCAGTTTTCGGTTGTATTCCTTCTTCCATTCTTTCACCTCACAGATTAGAAAATAAATTAATAATTTCTAAGCCTAATTCACCACTCTTCTCCGGATGAAACTGACAGCCATATATATTACCTTTTTTAAAGACTGCACAAAAATCTTGTCCCCCATATTCTGCCTTAGCTAACACCGTATTCTGATCATCCGGAACAATGTAATAGGAATGAATAAAATAAACTTTTGTATTCAAAGGAGTATTAGCTAAAATTGTATTCTTCCAAGCTTGCTCTGAGCTTGGAGTTATAGTGTTCCATGTCACATGTGGGACGCGATACCCCGGAAGATCTACTTCTCGGGGATCTTTAAATTTTATTACCTTTCCTTTAACTATTCCCAATCCTTGATAATCACCAAACTCTTGACTTTTACTAAGTAATAATTGTGCTCCTAAACAAATTCCAAGAAGAGGTTTTCCTGAAGCAACATAATCTTTAATTGCTGATACCAAGCCCCGTTTCTCAAGTTGAGCCATGCCCTCCCCATAGGCTCCTACACCAGGCAATACCAAAAGGGTTGCATCTTTGATTTCCCACGAGGTAGATATCACTTTAACCTCACAACCTACTTTTTTAAACGCACTGATCACACTCATAATATTCCCAACTCCATAATCAATAATAGAAATTACTTTTCCCTTTTTCTCCTTCACAGTACTTTTATTTTCTACTTTTACCGATTCTTGATTTTTCCGAAAAATTAAGTTATGTTTTTCCTGCATCTCCTTATCCAGAGCATCTTTTATCATTGGTATGGAAGATTTCTTGTAATGCAAAATCGATCCTACTGCCATGGCATCGCAATTTGTGTTTAGCGCGCATTGCACCACGTGTTGCGGATTTCCTGCTCCTCCCGAAGCGATGACCGGGACAGATACTATTTTAGAAACGGTATTTATCAGTTCAAGATCATAACCTAATCCACATCCATCTCTATCTACAGAAGTAATGAGCAGTTCCCCTGCACCGAGCTCAACCAACTTTTTTGCCCACTCTACCACATCAAGTCCGGTTTTTTCTCTACCATTATCAACATACGCTTCCCACCTTCCGGGAGCTATTTTTTTAGCTTCAATAGAGCCGACTATGCATTGAGAACCAAATCTCCTTGCTGCTTCCGTAATTAATTGGGGGTTTTTTGTTGCTGCGGTATTTATGGCAACTTTGTCTGCTCCTGCATGCAACAATTCTTGAATATCTTCTAATTTTCGTATCCCCCCTCCAACAGTCATAGGTACATACACACCCAAAGAGATTGCTTCTTTAACTACATTTGAAAGATTATTTCGTTCATATAAACTTGCTACGATATCGATGTATAAGATTTCATCAGCACCATGTTCATAATACAGTTTTGCTAATTCCGCCGGTTTCCCAACTACTCGAAGACCTTCTAGCCTAAGCCCTTTAACTACGTTTGAACCCTTAATGTCTAATCGAGAGATTATTCGCACATTCCTCATGAGAATACCTTTATAAGAGTATTTTTAAAGATTATGATATTGAGGCTTAATAAAATGAAACGAATTTATCTATCGAAGCGTTGGTGTTGTTAGTGCAGAAACAGTAAGGAGATACATAGACGAATCTAATACATGGGCTGGTCTAAACACGAAACAGAAAAAGTTGATTTAATGTTAGAACGGCCGATAAATGCCTCGAGGCTTCAGCTTGAGGATAGGCCGTTCTTTATTTTGTTACTTAAATAATTTGATTGTCAAAGAAATTCTACACCGCTAGTGAACACACTAGCGGCATGCTCGCTTCGCTCGGTCGAATTTCCGACCCTGCTTTTTCCAATCTAGG
>CAYHVV010000040.1:0-10221 GCA_964360115.1 uncultured Methanosarcinales archaeon
CATCCTTCTGGTGCAGTAAACAAAGCTTCTGCTCCAGATTGCGGCGGTACTTTATGTACTGCTGTTTGCGAAGGGCCATTAGACTGCGGCCAGGGAGAAATTAAATGTGTCTCTAAACGTTGTACTGTGGTGGCTCTGCAATGATTCTAATGAATGCTAAAGAATTAATCCGTGATTTCGTCTTTGGCATGGAAGATGGATTAGTTTCTAATTTAGGGTTAGTACTGGGTGTTTATTTTGGTGGTGGTGACGCTTATACTATAATTCTGGCAGGTTTCGCCAGCATGTTTGTGGGTGCTTTTTCTATGTCTGCAGGGAGTTATCTTTCTTCTAAATCTCAGCGGCAAGTGTATGAGCAAGAAATGAATATTGCGCGGGAAGATTTGACTAAAAATCCGCGTAAATGTTATGGGGAAATGCGTTCTTCATTAATTAAAGAGGGATTTAGCAAAGAAGAAGTCGACGACCTTCTTAAAAAATCATCGCGTTATGAACACCCAAAGTTTATATGTAATTATATGGTCCAAAAAAGAGTGGGTATTTCTGCAAAGAAGCTGGAAATACCTTTCAAGAATGCTTTTACCATGTTTTTTTCCTTCCTGATAGGCTCATCTTTTCCCATTATTCCCTTCTTATTCTCTAAATTTGACTCCATATCGTTGTTTCAAGCAGGAATTACTGCTTCAATCTTAACCATCTCTGCTCTTTTTAGCGTTGGTTTGGCAAAAACATATTACACCCGTCTGAACAAAATCAAGTCAGGATTGGAAGTGGTATTGATAGGGGTTGGCGCAGGAATTATCGGTTACTTTGTAGGTTGGTTAGTAAGTTTTCTCGGATAATTAGATATACTACTTAAGAGGTATATGCTGTAATTTTAAATAATTTGCAATCATTATTTAGCAAATGCTAGATGCATACATCATAGAAGAAATTCTTAGAAGAGAGCGAAAAAAGCAGCAGTGGGAGCCAGTTCCACTAGAGCTTCCATTGGAAAACCCCCAACCAAGGATTCCAGAAAAAAAGCAAGAAAACCAGGAAGGATCAATAGAAATTGACATCTGGGGACCAGAAGCAGATGATTATGTGATTAACACGAGTTCTATTAACGCTGGTCATTATACCCATTCAAGATATTATTATTCATAAAACATTTTTAATATTACTCTTCTATTTTAGGTTCATGATAGAACTTTCCACGGATTGGTTTGCTAAAAGTACCGTTACCGTAGCTCAGGAACTCTTAGGTAAAATTATTTCTGTGAATGGAATGCGAGCCAGAATTGTGGAAACAGAAGCTTATGGTCTGGATCCAGCTTCCCATGCCTACCACAAGACGGAACGCAGCGCGTTAATGTACGATACGCATGGTCATGCTTATGTTTACTTAATTTACGGCAGGTATTGGTGCTTAAATTTTACTTCTGACAAAAATGAAGCTGGCGCAGTGTTAATCCGAGCTGTTGAACCATTAACCGGGATAGATAAAATGAAGAAAAATAGGAAAACTGAAAAGATATCTAACCTTTGTTCTGGTCCGGGAAAATTGTGTGCGGCTCTGGAGATAAATAAGAGGCATAACGGGATGAAATTAGGAAAAGAGATTAAAATATTTGATGACGGCTTTGCCGTTAAGAAAATAGCAGCAAGCAGCAGAATTGGAATTAAAGATGCTTTAGATCTGCAATGGCGATTTTTTATAGACGGCAATGATTTTGTGAGCAAGAGATAAGTAAAATAGATATAGTAACTATGAATTATTTTCGAATATTTGTTCACAGTTACTATAATAGCAAAGGTGTGGATAAATGTTCGATAATTTAACACATTTACTATACAGAAACTTACTCGGCTAACCGCATGTACCGCAATCTATAAATACCTAAAAATATTAATATAACAAAAAGAGGTTAAAGATGAAAAAGGGAAATATTTTTATTTTGGGTTTGTTGGTCAATTCTATCACTGTTTTGGCAGAAACGCTTCCCGGGATTCCTGGGGAAATCACCTTACCTGATAATTTTTTGACTAATGCTCTGCAACCAATCTTACAAAAAATAGGTCTCTTTGTAGGTGGGATCTTTGGAATTTATGTGATCTTTGCAGTATTACAGTTTTATCGGGAGAGGAAGAAAATCAGGCTGTTGCAAGATATAAGGAATGATTTAGACCTTCTTGCCAACCATTTTGGAGTTAAACATTCTCATGTTAAGAGAGGGATACTGCGGAGAGTACTAGATATTTTTCATTCAGATGAAGCGAATAAAAAGAAAAAATGAAAAGACAGAAAAAATGAAAATCGCACTGAAGCCAGAAGTATTAAAAAAATTCCCGCAGTTGAAAGTTGCTTTTATTCTAGTGGAGGGAATAGATAATAAAAACAAAGTCAAGAAAGCAAATCATCTCCTTGCAGAAATGCAAAAAGTAATTCTTTTGACTTTTAATAAGGACACGGTAAAGAGTCACTTGTTGGTAGCTCCTTGGACCGTAGCAAAAGAAGAATTTGGCAAAAAAGCTCAACACTACAATACCTCTGTAGAAATATTGCTGAAAAAGGCATTGCATAGAAAAAAGCTGCACACTAAAGATACCATAACCGCCTTGCTTCATTATTTGGCGTTGAAACATATTGTGCCGTTCGGCGCTGATGATCCTACAAAGATAAAGGGAGATATTACGTTTGGTATTAAAAAAGATGATCTTTACTACCGGGACGCCAAAAGAGTATTAGGAACAAAACTAGATTACTGGAAAAATGTAACCACTGCAATAAGTCCAACCTCTTGGTGCGCTTTAATACATTTTGAATTCTTGCCCCCAGTTAGCGTGGCAAAACAAAAAGAAATTATAAACGAAGCAGAAGAATTGATCAAAGCTTTCTGTGGCGGAGAAGTAAAAAAAACAGTATTAAGTAAGGGGAAGAAATCTGCTACGTTTTGATCTCACCCAGCAAAATATATAAAACAAGTTGTTTTCTGATAAAATATGGATTTTAAGGAAGAAATTGTCGCTTTGTTAGCAAAAGAAACTAAACTCTCTGAGGAAGAATTAACTAATCAGATATCTGTTCCTCCTGATCCTAAACTAGGAGATTATGCTTTTCCTTGTTTTAAACTTGGGAAAAACGCTAAGGAAGAAGCCGAAAAACTGAAGCAAAAAATAAAACTTCCTGATTTCGTAGCCAAAGTAGAGGTGGCTGGGCCATATCTGAATTTCTTTATTAAAAATAACTGTTTGGCAAAAGAGACATTAACTTCTATTTACAAGCAAGCAAAGCATTATGGGCAGCCTGCAAAATCTAAAGGAAAAAAAATAGTGATAGAATACTGCGGACCAAATACCAATAAGCCGCTTCACCTTGGTCATTTACGGAACATTGCTTTAGGAAACGCTATTTCCAGAATACTTTCTTTTGTCGGCAATGAAGTGCACCCGGTCAATATTATCAACGATAGGGGCATCCATATATGTCAATCGATGTTAGCTTACCAGAAATGGGGGCATGGAAAAGAACCAAGTAAGAAAGGAGACCATTTTGTAGGAGATTTTTATGTATTATTTGCTAAGCATTCCAAAGAAAATGAAAAACAGGGAGAAATGCTCAAGAATGAAGCTCAGGAATTATTATTGAAATGGGAACGTAACGATAAAGAAACCAGAGCCTTATGGAAAAAAATGAATTCGTGGGTCTTAGCTGGTTTTGCGGAAACGTACCAACGTTTTGGTATTTCCTTTGAGAAAGAGTATTCTGAATCGGATTATTATATACATGGAAAAGAACTAGTCTACGAGGGGCTTAAAAAAGGCATATTTCATAAGGATCCAAAGAACGGAGCAATAATAGCTCCTTTGCAGCAATTCAAACTTCCGGATAAAGTCTTATTGCGCGGAGATGATACTTCAATTTACATCACTCAGGACATGTATTTAGCAACGATGCGTTATCGCGAATTCAAATTCCAACAGATGATGTATGTAGTTGCTTCCGAGCAGCGATTGCATTTCCAACAGCTATTCAAGATTCTTGAGTTGTTAGGAAAAGATTACGCAAAAGAGATGTATCACTTAAGTTACGGTTTGGTTAACTTACCGACGGGAAGAATGAAATCGCGGGAGGGAACCGTAGTGGATGCCGATGATATCATTAACGAAGTTTCAGAAATGGCAACAGTAGAAATAAAAAAACGCCACTCGCATCTTGCTGAACGCGAAGTTAAAGAACGCGCCGATTTGATTGCTCTGGCAGCTATTAAATTTTTTATGTTAAGAACAGATGCAGACAAGGATATAGTGTATAATCCAGAAGAATCTCTCCGTTTTGAAGGAGAAACTGGGCCTTACCTGCAATACAGTTATGTACGTGCCTGTTCTCTGCTTCGGAAGGCAAAAAAAGAATATCACCTTCAACCAACTTATCCAGTTAATTTTGAAGTTTTTGCTTTGGAAGAAGAGCTAACCATCCTAAAACATCTAGCAGCATTTCCTGAAGCAGTCTTAAAAACTGCCGAAATGAAAAAACCACACTTATTAGCAACGTATCTTATCACCTTAGCTCAAGCTTTCAATGAATTCTATCACCAATGCCAAGTATTGTCAGAAGAAAAAAATCAGACTAAGGCAAGATTGTTGTTAGTTGACTGTGTACGTCAGGTATTGGAGAACGGATTAAATTTATTGGGAATTCAAGCGCCAGAGGAGATGTAGGTGGTCTTCTCACCTTTATGCCAACTTAACGGCGGCTGCATGGGTTGTTGCGGACATGATTTTGAATCTAAAGAAAAAATTAAACAAGCCATTTTCAAAAATAATTTAGAATTCAAGCACGCTAATCCGAAAACTGAAGAAGAATTGATTTTATTTAGGAACAGAAGGCCGTCAATGGATCTTCGCAACGGTGTGTGCAGGAATTTAATAGAAGAGGATGGCCGTTTTATTTGTCCATTGCATCCAGCACAACGAGGAAAAGATCTGCGGGCAGGACATTGTGATACGGAGTATCTCTGCAAGACAGCTAAGCTATTTGAACAATGGAGCGGAAAGAAGAAGAAAAATTTTATTACCCTTATAGAAAACAAAAAATTAGATAATATCGAATATTCTATCCGCATGGATAATAATGATTTACTGAAAGAATTTACTGAATGGGAGAAAAGTCAAACTTCTTGAGCAAGTAAATACTAAAACTAAATTCAAAAAGAGAAGATACTACTTGGAGACCTATTAGAACAAAACTAAGCCACTGGGGGATAATCGCTGTGAAAGTTAGATACAAACCCAAGGACAGAAAAAGCACATAACTAGCAATATGATAGATTGGTAGAACGTATACAATTCTTTCTAAATTCTGGCGGCGAAACAATGCTATGGATAATATGTTGAAGAAAAAGAACAGAAATAAGATTAAAGTGACAATTTTAACATAGAGTGAAGGGGTTATTTTCAAGAAAGTTAACAAAGCATCAGTTAATCCCAGCAAACCTATTATAATGGTGCAATAAAGATAAAAATGCAGAAATCCTAATCTTGGTCTCATAGTAAAGCTAAGTTAAGGCAATTTATATTTGTTTCTAGACCACAACGTTTTTAAAACCGCAGACGAAGTTGAGGATTAAAAACCCGAAGGTTTTTAAAACAGCATAAATATTAAGATTCAATGGGCCTGTGGTGTAACGGATAGCACAATCGGCTTCGGACCGGTTAATTTGGGCAACGCAAAAGTGTCCAAAATCGATATCGGGGTTCGAATGCCAGTTACACTAGGCGAGTCGTATTCAAGTGGGGCACGCGCTTTGCTTGACCCCACGACATAGCTTATTAGTGTGACTGGACGCGAAAGTCCCTGCAGGCTCACATTTTTAAAAAAGGTGAAACATATGACAAATAAAGAAGTTCTTATTACCCAATCTGTGGCTATTCTCTGCGACGGAAATAATATCGAGCGGAGCATCCATGAGCAAAGTAAATCTACCAATACCATGGTCAATTTTGATACGCTTATTCCAAAATTGCTTAATGGGAGGGGATTAAACAGGCTAATTTATTTTAGGGAAGGGCAAAATATTTCCTCTAAGCTGGCGGAAAGACTGCATGAAATGTATTATGGTTCAGTCGTTCCCTGCCATAAATCTGCAGACATTCCTTTGTCCATCAAAGCAACCCAACTTTCTTCAAAAGTTGACACAATCATCATCATGTCTGGAGATTCCGATTATCTTGATTTAGTAACCCACCTTAAATCCGAAGGGGTGCGGATTGAAATTGCCGCAGTTCAAGAAACTACGGCTAAAGCTTTAATTGAGGAAGCAGATCACTTCCATCCAATTACCCAGGAAGATTGGTTTAGCTATACTGCGCCTAAATCCGGACCGAGAAGGGGAAGGCATTTTGAGTAAATTTTTGTTAATTTAATATTTATTTTATATTTCTTTATTCTCCTCAACAAACATTTAAATAAAATCCACGATTCTAAATAGCATGGTTTTAGAAAAATTAGGGGATTCCCTAAGGAACACTTTAAGCAAGATCAGTAAGTCTCTTTTTGTAGATGAAAAACTTATCAATGAACTGGTAAAAGACATTCAGCGAGCCTTATTACAATCAGACACCAATGTTCAAATGGTATTTGATTTAAGTAAAAAAATCAAGGAACGGGCTTCTGAGAATACTCCCGCAGGAATCACTAAGCGAGAGCATTTGATTAAGGTAGTATATGATGAATTGACTAATTTCTTAGGCAAAGAAGCACACGAAATAAAGATTTCAAAAAAACCAACTCAAATCATGCTAGTTGGATTGTTTGGAAGCGGGAAAACCACTACTGCTGGAAAACTAGCTAAATTTTACAAGAAGCGCGGATATAAAATCGCAGTAATGCAAACCGATACCTGGAGACCAGCTGCTTATGATCAATTAGAACAATTAGCAAAGGATGTTGGTGTTGATTTCATGGGCATCAAAAAGGAAAAAGATCCCGTAAATATCTATCTTGCTTTTGAAAAAAAAATCAAGGAATATGACCTCGTGATTGTTGATACTGCAGGAAGAGATGCATTGTCCGATCAGTTGATTTCAGAATTAAATAGTCTCCATCAAGCCGTGCAGGCAGAGGAAAAATTATTGGTGATTTCTGCCGATTTGGGGCAAGCAGCCCAGAAGCAAGCACAAGCGTTCCACGATACTTGCGGAGTAACTGGGGTAATTGTTACTAAATTAGAAGGTACTGCAAAAGGCGGTGGTGCATTATCAGCTTGCGCCGTAACCAAAGCACCAATCGTGTTTATCGGAGTTGGAGAAAAACAAGATGACTTAGAATTGTTTCACCCGCAGCGGTTCGTAGGAAAACTAATTGGTATGGGCGACATAGAATCCTTATTAGAAAAAGCTAAGGAAGTAATCACCGAAGAAAATGCAAAAGATATGCAGGAAAAATTTCTGAAAGGCGATTTTAATCTGGTAGATTTATACCAGCAGATGCAGTCGCTGAAGAAAATGGGTTCTTTTGGTAAAATCATGGAAATGATTCCCGGCATGGGTTCATTAAAGATGCCTAAAGAAATGCTGGAAGTGCAGGAAGGAAAATTAGAGAAATGGAAATACGCTATGGATAGTATGAACAAAGAAGAATTGGAAGAGCCAGAAATAATCTCTGCAGAAAGAATAGACCGGATTGCTGCTGGTTCTGGATTGCATGTTGGAGAAGTTCGTGAATTATTAAAGCAACACCGACAGAGCAAGAAATTGATGAAGATGTTCAAGGGCGAAGGAGACATTAACAAGATGATGAAAAAGATGGGTGGAAAAATGCCTAAAGGGATGGGTTTGTGAGCGGTGAGTTTTAATGCAATATGCTCTTGCTCTTTATTGTTCAGATTTGACTGATAGTTTTAATGATTCTATTCCGATTGGTGTTATTGTAGTTGATGAAATAAATAAAAAATATATGTTTAAACCCCTAGAAGGATTCTCTGGTATCCAATATGCAGATTTTATAACTAAGGCAATATGGGAAAGTTTTCCGGATATTCTTGAACAAAGGTTTGAAGAGTATTGTCAAAATAAAAATGATTCTTCTTATAAAAGTGAAGAAAATAAAAGCAACGGTTTTATTAGCTTGATGATAGAAGAGTTATCACCGTCCGGCATTTGTTTTTCAGATTCGATGTCCGTTGAGGTTGATGAAGGTATAGAAATGCTTACAAAAAGATTATTTCAAGAAAAAGTTTTAAGAGCTCTCGACTGAAAAATTATTCTTCTAAAGGTGTTTCTTTCCTAAATCCACATTTCTTGCAATACTGCACTTTAAACAGGCCATCGGCATACTTGTGCTGGCCATCATGCAAAGGTTTGCGGCATTCCGGACAATCTTTTATCATACTTAATTATAATGAAAGGGGGTTTAAATAATTTCCTAATTTAAGGATAAAATTTATTCAAGAGATGATAAATATTAAATCTTAAAAAATCAGTATATGTCTCTTCAATCCAGTCTGCCGGAAGATGTTTCTGTTTTAATTGGAGTTCTAATTTCTCCCGCAAGTCAATTAACAAGGGCTTATCTGAAGATGAAAGCTGACTAATATAATCCAGTAAGCAACCGTAACGTACCGAGACTAAGAGCTCTTTTTTTGAAGAAGAAAAACTAACATAAACTGAACTTTCTGAAACCCCGGTCAAGCCTAATGATTTCAGAAAAAGCACCTGTTCAAGATCTTTTACAGAATCAAAAAAGAATTCTTCTCGTTTGCCTCTTTTTCCTTCAAAGCCAGAATGTTTTTCTTTAAGAGTATATCCTTTCTGATAAGAAAAAGCCCTAACAATCATTTCGATGGACATGGGATTTTATAACTCGATTATCCTCCCGGTCTTTCCGACATTAATCACTCTGGTTGAACCAATGACTTCTTCGATGCCGTGGGTTTCGTGGATATGCCCGCAGATGTGCAAATCTGGTTTAAATTCTTCTATTGCTTTTCTTATCCCTTCGCTGCCTGGAAATATTCCCAAGCCAATCAAGCTGTCGCTAGGCTGAATATGAGTAACCATGAGTTTCTTTTTTACATCTTTTAGTAAATCGTGAGCTTTTTTCAGTGTTTCAAAAAATTGTCGTTCTGACAATTGATGAATTCCTACGTCGGCATAACCACAGCCAAAAATACCTATATCTCCTACTTTAATGACATATCCATGAAGATTCTTAATGCCGTATTTTTCGCTGAGAAAATTCACTTCCGCCAGACCTTCATGATTTCCAGGGATGATTGCTACTTCCAAACCCTTTTCTTTGAATGGACCGATTAAGCCTTCAGTATTTCCGTCAGGAGCGACTAAATCCCCCGCTAAGAGTACTAAATCTACTTTTTCTTCGACTCCTTTTTCCGCCATTTCCTGGATAAAGAGTCTATCTCCATGTACATCGCTTAACGCCAGGATTTTCATAAGATTGTAATAAGGAGGATTCTTTATAAAATTTATCGTTACTTATTATCAAGGGGTAACAAACTTATAAATACTCTTCTTTCTCTATAAGATTATACGTGGACAGTTCGGTTGTCCTGAAAAGGATGCAACCATAGCAGCCTCTGTTCGGTACTCAACAACTACCTCGGTGTCTGGACTATAACTCACCTCGGGCGGCCTGTGCTGAATAACGCTTGTGTATGGGGCGAAAAAGATCACCTGTAAAATAAACCAATAGGCATGTTAAGAGTTGGTCGTTGTTTCAGGCCACTTTTTCACCGAGTCCAGAATAGTATAAAGAAAGCAAGAAATATTCGAATATATTGCTCTTGCTTTATAACATCGTTCGGGTAGACGATTTATTCGAAGATTAGTTACCCTCACCATATCATGGCAAAAAAAAAGAGTAAAGTAAAGAGAAGAAGTTCTAAAGCAAGTAAAAAGCGCGCTTATAATGGCCGTGGCCCCAGCAATAAGCCCAAACATTCTAAAGTTGCTAAGTTGATTAAACTGGCCAAAATGCGTGCTAAAAATAGCAAAGTTAGAAAAGTTGTAAGTAAGAAGAAGAAAAGATAATTCTTAGATAGTATTTTCACATTATGTTATCCCGAAACTGCTTTACATCCCGAAACTACTTTACATTTTTAAAATCGTTCCAAACTTCTTTTGGAGTTCGATAGTGTAAACTCATGTGCAGCCGTTGTTCGTTGTAACCCAACTTTGACAGATAAATAGAAAAACGTTCTTAGGTAGTTTGAGTTTGTA
>CAYHVV010000041.1:0-10170 GCA_964360115.1 uncultured Methanosarcinales archaeon
CCTAAGAAAAATGTACGACTACTTACTTTTTTCGGTCTGCTAAACAATTACTGAATTAGACAAGATTTTTATAGCTATATTATTTAGTTATCCTATGGCTATCAAACTCTACCTCTTCGACTTTGATGATACTATCATCAGCACTAAAATCTATGCTGAACTCTATCAACCGCTTCTCAAGATGATTAAATCAAAATTAAAGCTCACCGATTCCCAACTAAATCAAAAAGCAGAAAACTTAGGCTTAAAGAAGAACAAATTTGGCAGATGGGATACTGGTGATTTGTGCCGAGAATTAAATCTTCTGGAAGAATACTATCAGGTTCTGGAAAAACAGATCAAAGTTATGCCTGTTCTTCATAATACTGTTATCAGCGTCTTCAAAAAAATTAAAGCCAAAAAGAAAAAAATAGCAGTTGTTTCCAACTCTATGCGCAGAACCGTAAATGCGTACTTACATAAGTACAAATTAGAACAATACTTAGATTTTACCTTTACTAGAGATGATGCGCAATGCAAAAAGAGAGATGACGCTTACTGGCAAAAACTTATCAAAAAACAAAAGCTTAATCCAAAAGAATGTTTAGTAATCGGAGATGATCCAGAACAAGATGGAGCAGTTCCCGAAAAGTTTGGCTTTAACACTCTTATCATTAAAGGCCCAGAAGATTTGAAGAAAGTTTCTCAATAAGTCTTGCTGTAAATAAACATCTTTTCACCAACTCTGTACCTATCATCAAGAGTAGCTTCTTGCGTAAATCCGTATTCTTTAAACATTTTAATATAACGTGGTTCTGTTTCGGCAAGATTAAGCTGAATTTTCATCTTTTTACTTTTGGTCAGAAGACGTGCTTCAATATCGGCAATAATGCGCTGCTCAGCCGCATTATCAAGACCTTCCACAAGAGCAAAATGCTTTAGTTTCCAGATTTTATACTCATCAGCAATATTCTTGTCTTTTCTTTCTAGTACTGTTCCGCCGACAACTCTGCCGTCAAATATGGCAATAAACAATTCATGCTCCTTCTGGATTTCAAACAAATAGGTTAAAACCTCATCTGCTGATTTTTGAAAAATATTATGTGGATTGAACTCTTTCTGATAGATGCTGATTAATTCTAAGAGAAGAGGCCGTATGGAACTGTCATTACTAATGTTTTGCAGAACTCCGCCGTTCAGGATGACCGAAGCAGAAGAAGGGTTTGCCTCAAAATTTGTGTTGTATGCTGAACTTATCTGGTTAACTCTTTTAGCTATCTTAGCAATCCAGCTTTTACTTAACTGATATTGCCTATTTTCTACTACTAAACAATCGCTTTCAATAAGTTGTCGTAAAGCCTTATGAACAGCTTGATAACTTACGACCATGCCTAAATCGCTCTTTACTGCCTTGTAAATATCATTAGCAGATTGAGACCATTCTGTACTAAGAATATTCACTATTTTGTCCTTTAAGGACTCTTGCTTATGAAGGGTTGCTACTTCCATACCTATATTCTCCAGTATATAAGTTTTAAACCTTTTGGTTGAAAAATAGTTCAACCGTAGGTTAATATACACCCCTGCCGTAAAGCTATTTAGAAGAGGTGGTAGCAAGATAGGGGTGCTTACTACGAAAACAATATTCCAAAGTCTAGGATGGGCAGTCCGGTTGCAGCAGAAAAGCCATCAGTATTTCCTAACATTAGCTAAAGAAATTGCCCTTGGCAGTGGCCTTAAGAAAGGCGATCAACTCTTTTATTATTTAGTAGAATGTGATAAGAAGAAAGCCATTCTTATTTTTCTTGATGGCAGCCAACGTCCCGAAGGAGAAGTTATAAAATTACAAGGTATTTCTTTCTTAGTTAAGGGGTGAGGTACAGTTTCCTAAGAAGTGTGGCACCATTTCCATTTTCTATGTAAATTGTGGCACAGTTACTGATACTACCTCAAATAAACAGTAAAATTTATAAATCAGTTGGGCTCCAACTTCAAAAAGGAGGAAGAAAGATTGCCTCTGACGCGAAACATGAAAATTTCGAAGATACAACAGCTCAGAACTGTGGAACAAGTGTAAAAAATGGCACGATTAAGAAAATTTTCTGCATACCAGAACCTAGAACGGCCTTATACTCGAATTAGCAAGTATACTAAAAAGAACTTTGTCCGTGGCGGATTTCCTCATAAAAAGATTGTCCGTTATAACATGGGTACAGAGAAAAAGTACGATACTTTAATCAGATTAAACGCCGGCAGAAGCATGAATATCCGCCAGGAAGCCTTAGAATCAGCTCGGGTTGTATCTAACCGTTATTTAGAAAAAATCTTGGGGAAAAACTTCCACTTGTGCTTAAAAGTATATCCATTTCACGTTCTAAGAGAAAACCCATTAGCTTCTGGAGCAGGTGCAGACCGTATGAGCACAGGTATGAAGATGTCCTATGGGAAAACTATCGGCTGTGCTGCCAGAATCAGGGAAGGCCAGACAGTATTTGAATTAAAGTTGGATAAGAAAGATATCAAGATCGGAAGAGAAGCTTTAGGGCGTTCTGCAACTAAATTGCCTTGCACCTGTAAAGTAGTTGTTTCTCAATAAATTCAACACGGATTCAATAAAGATACTTGATAATTCAAATTGATAATTTACCTTTAATAGTTCAATAAATCTTCGCTAACTTCTGTTCAATTTTAGCCAATTCTTCTTTATTTTGCACCGTTCCTTTTTTTTGCAGATGTTTTTTTATATTTGCCAGCTGCCATTCTCGTGAAGCAGGAATACAGCGCCGGACAAAATAAGCGGTTTTTTTTCGTTGCTCTTCATCTAAAACTTTATGGAGATTATGCAGTTCTTTCGCTAACTGTTTTTGTTCCAAGGTTTGAGAAGTTTTAGTGATTATTGGCATTTCCTCACGGATTTTTACTTTCTTAATGGGCATCGTATCTACTCCTTTTAATTCTCTGTTTACATTATTCAACTGTTCGTTCCACTGTTTTTTTTTTGATGGTTCTTCTAGCACCATAATTGGTTTTGAATTTTTTTTTGCTTTGGATAATGATGCTTTCAATTCTTCCTGCAGTCTTTTGCTTTCATACCGTAAAGCGATATCTTTCTCAGAAGGCATTTCTTTGCGAACTTTTGCTTCCTTAATTTTCATCGTATCCACGCCAGCAAGTTCCTGTTTAACCTCTTCTAAATGGTCATCCCATTCGGTTTTAGCAGCTGGCGCTTCCAGAACCATGGGAGTTTTCTTATAACCTTGGAGTTGTGCGTTAATCTTTTGTAAAGTGTGCTCCAGACTTATTTCCCGCATGTCTGGCACTTTAGTTATCTTTTTGCTTTTTTTCCTTTCTGTGGAATCTTCTTTTGCCGTACGCAAATTTTTCAATTCACGATTTACCCGTTCTAAATTGTTATCTAAATCCATGTCTTTATCAATAGTAACGTCAAAATCTTCTTCATCTTCTAGCTCGGGGTACCAGTTCTGCGTTCTGGGAGTTCGCAAAGCATGCACTAGATATATTAAAAATACCATCAGTGCGGCAAAAATGACTAAACCAACCAAATAATCTTTTAATTCGACCGGTTGGACTACAGTCACTGCTCCGGTAATAGTTCCAGCAGTTCCTAAAACAAAGGTCTTCAAGCTTTCAGGAAAACCAGTTAACAGGGTAGTGATAATGATGATACTTAAGAATAAGAATGCCCTTTCTTTGCTCAGCAAGGCTTTTGCATACTGCTCATCCATAGCATAAGAAAATTAATTATCTTTATTAAAGCTTCCCAAAAGTTTATTCTTTCATTACTTCTTCAGAAATACTAGATTGGGCTTCTTTCTCTGCTTCTTTAATCGCTTTCTTCGCTACCTTCTCCAATTCTTCTTTCAATTCTTCAAGGGAAAGGTAGGGATAAGGAAAATCTTTTTCCGGCATTCCGCCGGGCAGATCAGTTTTACTGACATAAATAAGCGGCTTTTTATCTTTAATTTTCTTAAGCAGCTGAACTTGTTTATCTACAGGATACCCGGACGAACCGCTCAGGTCAAATACGAAGATAATCACTTTTGCCAGTTCTTCTAATACTAATTCTGCCTGCATTTCTATATTATTCATCTTTTCCGACCGAGCTAGAGTACCAGGAAGATCAAGCACTTGTATTTTATTTCCATCGACGGTCATGTATCCGGCATTGATACTTTTAGTGGTAAAAGCATAAGCGGCAATTTTTGCCCTAGTGCTGCTGAGCTTGTTAAGCAAAGTAGATTTACCGACATTTGGAAAACCATAAATGCAGACTGTAAACATATCCTTGATATCGGGATAAGTTCTCATGATTTTTCTACTTTCTTCCAGATAATTGAGGTTTTGATCTATTTGTTTAAGAGTGGAAGAAACCCTGCCGTAAAATTCAGTTGATTCTTTTCTAATATGTGGTTGTTCTGCTGCCCGGTTGATTTTACCAATGTATTCTTTGTGCAGCATACGTATTCTTCTGCTGGCCCAATTTACTGCGCCCAGTGATTTCTTCAATTCGCCGAATTCTAATGTCAATTTCATCAATTTTATGTAGAACTGCGACATCACTTCCGTCTGCGGAAATTGAGTAAGAATTTTTTCTAGTTTAGAAACAATATCATCCTTAATGATGTCCAATTTAAGGCTTTCTTTTCTTTTGATGATCTGCAGCCAACTTCCTTGGAGTTTCTTTTGCCCTTCCTTTTCCCGGGCTTTCCGGAAAGCTATATCTAACAAAACCTTACTGTTTTCAACCGGAGGAAGTTTCTCAAAATTCATATATACTGCAAAAGTAGGGTTGTATTTTAAATGTTTGGCACAATTACTCTAAAGGAACAACGGCATAAAATTTATATAACCTAAAAATCTTCTTAACTCTAAAAAAGAGATAGATATGGTAGATACATTCTTTGAGATAGGGTTAGTAATAGGGATTGCTACTATTATCAGTCTCCTAGTGCGTTTCTTAAAACAGCCTTTGATTATAGCGTATATCCTTACTGGAATCATTGCCGGACCATCGCTTCTGAATGTTATTAGTTCAACTGATACGATTACTATATTCTCCCATATGGGTGTGGCTCTGCTTTTATTTGTAGTGGGGCTAAGTTTGGATCCTAAAGTAATTAAAGAAGTGGGCGTGGTTTCAGTCACTACCGGTGTAGTTCAGGTTTTATTTACGACCACTATTGCTTTTTTTATATCCTTGGCGTTAGGTTTTCCTGCTTTGACCGCGCTCTATATCGGTATTGCTCTTTCCTTCAGCAGCACCATTATCATCTTAAAATTGCTTTCAGATAAAAATGAGATGGATACGCTTTATGGGAAAATATCCATTGGGTTCTTGTTGGTTCAAGACTTGATTGCTATCTCTGTTTTAATGATAGTTTCTTCTTTAAATGGGGGAATGAGCGCAGAAAGTTTTGTTCTGGGAACAGCGCTTAAAGGCATAGGTCTTTTAGTAGGTTTATTTTTGATTGGCGTCTATGTGCTGCCATGGATAACCAAAGTCGCTGCAAAAAGTCAGGAAATGCTTCTTTTATTTTCCATCAGCTGGGCTTTTGCTCTTTCTTTATTGTTTTTTCGCGCAGGCTTTTCTATCGAAATTGGTGCTCTCCTTGCTGGGGTAACTTTATCATTTTCTCCTTATAGGCATGAAATTAGTTCCAAACTTAAGCCCGTCCGTGATTTTTTCTTAGTTCTATTTTTCATATTGCTGGGATATCAGGTAGGACTGCACGATATAACTCAATATATTCTCCCCATAATTATTTTTTCTTTATTAGTTTTGATAGGAAATCCGCTCATAGTATTAATCTTGATGGGATTACTGGGGCATACTAAAAGAAATAGTTTTATGGCTGGACTTAACGTAGCTCAGATAAGCGAATTCTCCCATATACTTATTGCCTTGGGAATCAGTGTAGGTCATTTGGGCAGCAGTATCTTGTCTCTGATTACGGCTGTGGCCTTAATAACTATCGCCATTTCCAGTTATCTCGTTCTGTACGCAGGTAAAATCTATCCTTATGTTTCAAAATATTTATCTATTTTTGAAAAGAAAAACGTCAAAGCGGCAATTCCGCGTTGGGGTTACAAAAAATACGATGTTCTCTTATTTGGCTGTGATCGTGTCGGGCATGATTTAGTAGTTCTCCTTAAGAAAATGAAAAAAAAATTCCTGGTTATTGATCACAATCCAGAAATAGTTTCTTCGCTCAACAAAAAAGGGATAAAATGCATCTATGGAGATGCATCAGACCTGGAACTGCTGGATGAATTGCATCTCTCTCAATTAAAAATGGTTGTTTCTACTATCCCTAATTTTGAAATTAATGCTGCGATTATCAATAAAGTTCGGAGCGTAAATAGCTCCACCATTTTAGTGATAGTTTCCCACCGGGCAGAAGAAGCAATAGAATTATATGAACAAGGAGCAAGTTACGTCATCCTGCCCCACTTATTGGGCGGTTATCATGCTTCTCTGCTGATAGAAAAACATGGTTTAAACTTTGACAATTTCTTGAAAGAAAAAATGAGGCACCTAGAGCATTTGAAGATTGCTACAAGTGAAAACAAGAAATTAATTAGTGCTTCAGTAAGATATAGATAACTGCGAAAGTTACAGCATATTTGTCGCAGTTATCTAATAAGTAAACTGCGTATAGGCACGTGCTATAAGTTACGCAGTTTACTATACTAAGAATTCTGATTTTAAAATTATGATTTTAACTAGGCTGTAAATAATTCAATCAAAATATTCCACGTCGCGGGAAGAGATGACTGTTTCTTTCCGCTCTTCATAATCATTAACTGGTTCTTTTTTCTTCTTGTATTCGCTAAATTCAGTTATGATCTTCTTTGGCTCATCAATTTTAATCGGCGTAGTCATCTCTTTCATAGCCATGCCTTTATTATAATTGATATTCCCGCATTTGACGCAATTAAAATAAGGGCCAAACTTTCCGCTTCTAGTTTCCAGCCAGCTGCCGCAGGTGCATTTTATTTCTTCAATTTTTTGCTTGGTATGTAATCTGCAGACATCCAAACCTTGTTCATTTTTAGAAGTAGCAATTTTATCACAGAATGGGCAATGAGAAACTTTATATTCGCCATACGTCTTTTTTCTGCGGAAATTTTTCATGATGTGGTGAGAGAACAAATCATTTTATTAAGTTATGGGATTCAGGTATGTGCATAGCTGGTCTGTCGTCGATGGTTTATAAATACCAGTTTACAATTAGTAAAAATTATCGCCATTTTGTCGACGAGCCAAAAATGAGCTATGCACATACGATCCATCTCAATCGCAGACGGTGGAAGTTGCCTATAACCAAACTACTAAAGTAAATGTGAATCATAATTACACCACGCAGGGAACGAAGAATGTGGTTGTCACTGCGCAAATTAGTTCGTTTACAGATCGAGTGACGGATAAGTTCGAGATACGACCTTTGAAGATTTATACGCTGAATACCCTTTCTGAAGGAACAAATGCGGTTACTGAATTAGTGGTTAGAAATAACGCAAATTATACGCAATACTTTAGTTGGATCTTCGATACTGGGTTTCAAAATGTAAGTTCTTCACAGCAATTGAATATCACGACCAATAATATCTTTGTGTACATTGCATCGAACTATTCGACAACGGGAGTGTTTAGGACGAAAGCATCGATTAACAGTTCATCATTTAGCGATAATGAAACGGGAGTGATCGTCTCATGATTTCAAAGCTGAAAGGAATTGCACTCTTTATCGCTTTGTTGATCATGATGATTCCCGTTGTTCACGCTACAGAACTAAATCTAGTGTATGATCAGAATGGTAATCTGCTGTATGGAGATGGAAAATATCGCGAATATAATTCTTTGAACCAATTAGTGAGGATAAGAAGCAGCGATAATTCTACGATTTTAGAAGAGTATGTGCACGATCCAGTAGCTGAAAGAATCTTGATGAAACGAATTTATAACAGTTCTAATCAGGTTGGCGAAACCGTCTATTATGTCGATGAGAATTTTGTCAGAGTGGTGAATACAAGCGGGACGTATGATTCTACTTATGTAATGCATGAGGGTCAGAAAATTGCTGAACTAAAAGCAGATGGTTCTAAACTGTTTATGCACGATGATCTGGAAGGAAGCGTCGGTGCTATCACAAATGGTTCTGGAAGTGTTGTAGAGAATACTTTGTATTCGCCGCATGGTGAGATTCTTTCCGGCGGAACTCTATCAAGATTTGATAGTGAAGGGAAAGAATTTTCCTCTGTTACTGGTGATACAGATTTCCACTTCCGAAAGATGAATCCAAGTTGGGGTTTGTTCTTGCAACCAGATACGCTGATCCCTAACGTGTATGATCCCCAGTCTCTGAACAGATATATGTTTGAGAGGGGGAATCCGTATAAGAATGTTGACAAGGATGGGCACTTTATTGAGGCTAACGATGACAACGTAGACAATTTTCCACAAAGAGTTATTGCACTTGGTATAACTAATTATTTAAAAGATCAAGTAAAAAAAGAAGCTAACCTTCAAAAAGAATTGACACAGAAATACTCTGATACGTCAGGGAAGACTTGCTTTGGTTGTACTGCTGATGGTCCTCCTTCATTTGAGTATTTACAGAAAGAAGAATTGCGGAATGAGTTTGATTTACTTTTAGATAAAGATAAAAAGATAATGGGTTTCACCTACAAAGGAGAAACTGTAAAAGCAAATAATCCAGGTGCTATAGCGAAAAACTTAGCAGATAAAGGGTTTGAAAAATATGTTGTCAAACAAGAAGTAAAACAAATTTACAAAGAAAAAACTGGAGAAACTTATTCTAATAGATGGTGGTCAATATTTAAGTCAATCACACTAAAGCAACAAAAAGCTAAGGAAAATAAAAAATCAAGTAAAACTTAAATACTACTGAAGCTTGTTGGAAGAAATGGAAAAGCAATATCCAAAAATTTCAGTGGGTTATTATGTACTTATGTTATTTTTAGGGATTTATAGTTTATTTTTCTATTTTTATAACCAGAATAGTTTTGTTGATCAATATCATTCCTACTTATTAATTGGATTTTCTTTGTTAAGTTCTCTAATATTTTTTTTGAGCGCAGCGCTCTTTATCTTGAGTTTAATACTAATTTTTTTAATATTCAAGAAAAAACTATCGAAGATTTCTTTGATTCTCCCATCTTATTATGTGTTTTATTACTTTGTTTGGAGCTTTTTAATAACTCTGTTAATCAGTTGGCAGGCAGGTTCATTAGAAACCAGTTTGCTGTGGGTTGATAAACTTTCAAAATTTGATGTTTTGTTTTATGTTTTAAATATTATCTTGCCTTCTTATTTTTTGTATTGCATATATAAAAAAAATAATTAGATAAGTTATCTTCCTTTTCCGGTAGCGTTTTGGTGCGTAAAGTCCTCCTTCAGGTGGAAGTCCGCCTAAAAAGTCTTGGTGGTGCGTTTGGTGTAAGAAGTAGATTTAGAAAATCTTAAAAACCAAATAAAGATATATGATAAAATGATTACAATAATAAAATTATTAACCAATCCTAAGGCTTTTTTTGGAAAATTAAATGTTGATAAAGGTAATAAGAATGCTGTAATCATTTTTCTTACTTTTTCCGCTTTGATATTCTTTTTCTGGTTTGTTAAAACACTATTCCAAGTAAAAAATATTCCTTTTCCATCTGAGTCAACTATGTTCAATCAGCTATTTGGTTCCTTTGGTTTACCTTTTGTCGTTTACTTTCTTATTTTCTTACTGGCAGATGTCCTACTTATTTTGTTGTTTTCTCTTGCAATAGTACTTCTTACTAAGTTAGTCACCTTAATACTAAAGATTAAAATTTCCTTAAGAGCTATATGGATGATTTCTGTTTATAGCTTAATTGCCTTTGTTTTTGCTCTTCTATTTAGGTTAGTTGTTTATCTCATCAATATCCCATCTTTAGAAGTATTAGGTCATATATTTTACGTTTATTACTTAATTCTACTAGTACTTGGTGTAAGGTTGTTAAAAGAATAACTAAAATATAATTGATACTTTTTTATAACATTTTGTTACTAACCTCGTACCACAGCGCTACTCTCTACTTAATATTCCTTTTCTACCGTACGAATTCCGTACAAATATTATAAACCCCTCTTTTCGTTAATTCTTTCTGAAGTGCGCGTAC
>CAYHVV010000042.1:0-9963 GCA_964360115.1 uncultured Methanosarcinales archaeon
ACAGCTCTGCTGTGGTTGGGATAGCAAATCTTAGGATTTTCATTTTATTGTTTCTAAAAGGGAAATTACCTTAGCGTCAATGCCGCCTTTCTTGCTTTTATCTGCTTTAGCCAGACCAGTTTTTTTATTGTTCATAAAGTATGAACTAGAGAAAAATGCTTTTTTATTTTTCTCGTTGTTAGCAAAATTCATTTTTATATAGAAAATAGGTGTCTCATTTAAATAATTTAATCCCCATAGCTAAAGAATGCCTACTTCGCCGCTTCGTGGCTTTAATCGTTGTTCTATCGATGAACTTATTAGCGAAGGGATTGAAATGGTATACTGCCCTTCTTTAATCAAGAAGAATTACTGGGGATTATGGATGTACGACGAATGTATTATTAAAATTAATCCAAACTTGATACATCGTCACGGAAAAGCAATTGAAGATTTCGTTATCGTTCATGAATTGCTTCATAGTTATGAAGACATGATATTAACTCTCTCAACTGATTTCCGGGAAACGCAAATTGACTGGTGGGCTCAATACCACCTCAATAGGGATCAGGATATTGCAAACTACATGCGCAGTTTCTTTTCAGAACAAGGATTTTAAGAGAGCACAATATATTTTTAAAGAGCTTTTGTTTTATGGTTAATATGAGTAAAAAAAATTACAAGATACTTATTGAATCTAATACCGGTAAAAAATACTTAGTCAAGGATTTTAGTGAAGATTATCACACTTCTTTCGGCATCATCAGCAGCAAAGATATTAAAAGCAAGAAAACAAAAATAAAATCAAGCACCGGCAAACATTTTCTGCTGCTGGATGCAGCTTTTCCTGATTTATGGGAACAATTTCAGCGCGGACCTCAGATCATGCTGCAGAAAGATATCGGCCTGATTATGGCAAAAACAGGCATAAATAAAGATTCTGAAGTAGTTGATGCCGGCGGAGGTTCTGGTTCATTATGTCTGTCTCTTGCCAATATTTGCAAGAAAGTAGCTGTTTATGAAATTAATCCTGAACACCATAAAGTTGTTCAGAAAAACATAACCTTATCGGGATTTACTAACGTAACTCTTAAGCACGATGACATTTACCAAGGAATCAAAGAAAATGGATTAGATCTAATTACTTTAGATTTGCCTGAACCATGGCAGGTTATCAAGCATGCTGAAAAAGCATTGAAAGATGGCGGACATATGGTTATTTATCTTCCTAACTTAACGCAGATGCAGAAATTTCTTACTTCTTTGAAAGGGTCATCTTTCAAAGTATTAGAAACGGTAGAATTATTAGAAAGAAAATGGGTTATCAATGAGCAGATCATGCGGCCAGAATTTCAGATGCTTGGACATACCGGTTTTATGACTTTCTGCAGGAAGATGTAAGATGACACTCAAAATAAAAAAAATGCATTCTGAAGCAACAATACCCAAATATCTCCACCCAGGAGATGCAGCCATGGATTTATACGCTAATGAACATAAAATCATCCAACCAAATCAACGTGAATTAATTTCTACTGGCATCGCTATGGCCATTCCGCAGGGTAATGTAGGATTGATCTGGGATCGTTCTGGCATGGCCGCTAATCATGGTATCAAAAGCATGGGTGGAGTGATTGATTCAAATTATCGCGGAGAAATCAAGGTTATTCTGCATAATCTAACCACCCAGCCTTTCGTGGTAGAAAAAGGCATGCGCATAGCCCAGATGCTCATCCAGAAAGTAGAACAGAAAGAAATTCTGGAAGTGCAAGAACTTGATGATAGTGTCCGCGGCGAGAAGGGATTTGGCAGCACGGGGCTCAAATAAAATGAAAATCCTAAGATTTGCTATCCCAACCACAGCAGAGCTGTGGGGTATTACGCAAATCTTCAAGACGGATTTTCAATCATTCCTCGCTAATCGCTGCAGAGCAGCGGGGTATTTATATCCCAGCGAGGAATAAAAATTTACTTCAATCCTAATTTCTGTTTCACTGCTTTCATGTCTCTTTGTAATCCCAGCAGAATTAAGTGTGAAGCACGGTCGATATGCAGATCGCGCAAATCTTTTTCTAAATCAATCTCTAACCTGGCTTGATCGCGGTGAGAAGCTCGGTTTTGTGACATTAGAATTATTGGCGCCTGGATGGAAGCCAACATGGACATGAACAGATTCAGCAGGATGAAAGGATAAGGATCAAAAGCATCAACGGTTAGAATGATTACATTCAGGATTACCCAAGCTCCTAAGAACAGAAAGAAACTGGTAATGAATCCCCAGCTTCCACCTACCCGGGCAATCTTGTCAGACAATCGGTCTAACTTGCGTAAATCTTTCTGGTAAAAATCATCTACTTTCCGGAGCGTTTCTTCAACTTTATGGATTTCACTTTTCAAAATCTCTACCACATCTATAGAATCGATATTAGAAGAAAATATTTTTTTTACTCTTGCCATTTAGTTCACTCGATACCCATTATTTTTTCGTAAAAATTCTTTTGCCAGGTCCAGCTTAAATTTGCTCTGAGCATACACCGTATACAATAAATCTCCTTTTTTTACTGAATCATGAATTTTCTTGGTCAAATACAATCCTGCTCCCTTGTCAGTAGGCGTCCCCGCAACCCGAGCAATCTTGGCTATGATATCATTATCTATTTCCACTATTTTTCCCAATTTACTGCTATGAACCAGATAACGATGCAAACCCAGTTCTGGTTTTTTTTGCTTCCCCTGTGCATTAATTATCTCATTCATCTTTGCTAAGGCTTTACCACTTTCCAAAATCTCTCGCGCTTTTTTCAAACCATAGCCTTTCCTGCATTTACAAACCATTTCTAATAAATTTCCAGCCAGCATCAATGATTTATCTTTCAAATCCCGAGGAGCAAGAGGGTCGTTGCGTAATACAGCCATAGCATCTTCCGCTTCTAATAAAGGGCCAATACCATTGCCTATAGGATGGGAACCGTCAGTAACAACGACTTGCACATTCATCCCTAATTTTTTACCAATGAGTTCAAACATTTTTTTAAGATGATTTGCTTCCTTCAAGTTACGCGCTTTAACGCATTTTCCCATGGGAATATCAATCAGGACGTGATTAGCGCTAACTGAATATTTCTTAGCCATCACTGATGCTAATAACTGTCCTTCTGCATCAATAGATAAAGGATGTTCGACTTCAATGATTTTGTCATCGGCAGGAGCCAAATTCATAGATCCGCCGTGCACGATACAAGCTCCAGTTTTTTTTACTACCTGGCGAATTTTTGCTTCTGACATCTCTACCTTGGCTAAACATTCCATCGTATCCGCAGTTCCAGCAGGAGAAGTAATTGCCCGTGAGCTGGTTTTAGGGATGACATATCCAGCTGCAGCAATGATAGGAATGACCACTAGGGTGGTCCTATTTCCCGGAACTCCGCCGATACAGTGCTTGTCCAAAGTAACTCCGGAAAATCGAAGTATCTTTCCAGTACGCACCATCGCTTTGGTTAATCCAATAACTTCCTTGACACTTAAGCCTTGGGTAAATGAGGCAGCTACAAAATAAGTTTTTTCGATATCAGTCAGCCGGTCATGAGTAATATCATCCGTGATGTGGTATAGTTCCGAATAATTAAGTTCTTTGCCGAATAATTTATCGCGGATATGCTTGACCGATTCCGGCTTGCCGGTGAATTTGACTTCAACTATCGCTCCTTGCTTAACTTGCAGGTGGTCTAAAACCTCTTCAAATAATCCTATGCTTCCTTCCGCAACAGCTTTTCTGCTTTCAGAAATATCCAAAATACAAGTAACGCTTTTACTGTTATGCTTGACTAAGATACGATCAGCAGAATGTAAATCTAATTTTGTTGCATCCTTTATATTCAGAATAGCTACTAGGACACCTCCTGAAGCTATGTCCATGTCCTTAACCTTGAATTTCAAATTACACTCCTCTTTTTAATAGAATTAAAGAAGTTTAGTTTATATAGTTTTAGGTGAGTATTTTATGGTTCTAGTCCATAAAAGATCATTTAGCCCAGTACTTAATCCATACTTTTTTGAAAAAAGATAACGACAAGGTAGAAAGAACAAAACCGGCGGTTGGAACAATAGAATTGATAAATGGTTTTGGCAATTGAGCCACAAGGAAAAACAATACAACAGTAACATATGTCAAAACAGCAATAAGGATTTTTCTTAACCAGCTCGTCTCCCAGGCCTTATCTAGTTCAACTTTCTGGTTCCTTTGTTCAATTGCTTCAATTCTTTTTTCAATATCTTTCATAATAGTCCAAAAATAATCCGAAATTTAAACCTTTCCAAAAGGATGATATCTTTGCTTAAGAAGATTTGTTATTGGCAAAAAAAGAGGTGTGGGTAATTTTTCCCACTCAAACCACGCTTGAGCTGCACATTTTTCAGGTTCTGTTATCCGCACTTCTCCTGATTTCCAATCACAAAGCATGAATACGGTAATGTAATGTTTGTTCTCTTTTTTGAAAATATCATTAGTGAGACTGGCGAACCTAATATTACTTACTTTAATTCCGGTTTCTTCATATACTTCTCTTTGTACGCAATCTTCAATTTCTTCATTAAATTCCAAATGTCCCCCTGGAAAACCCCACGTTCCTTCTCCATGGGCACTCTTTCTTTTCAGAAGTAATACTTTATTACCTTTAGCTAAAATAACTCCAACACCCACTTTGGGTCTTTCTTCTAACATTCTTTCACTCCAACTTCTTCAAAAACTCTTCCACTTTAAGGATATCATCTTTCTTTCCTAAATCCAGCCAGTAATCCCGCAGCATCATCACTTTAACTTTTCTTCCTTCTGCTAAAAGGGAAATGGCATCCGTCAACTCTAACTCTCCGCGTTCTGAAAGTTTTATCTGCTCTAAAGCTTCAAAGATATCTGGTGTGAATTTATATAATCCTGCGTTAATTAAATTCCCTACAAATTCTTTGGGTTTCTCTACTATTTCAATGAGAACCTCTCCTTTACACACCAACACGCCGTATCGAGAAGGATTTTCTACTTCCCAGCCGGCAACATGGCAATATTCATCATCTTGCTGAATCCGCAGCAGATCCTCAGCTGAAAAAAGATTATCTCCTCCTACTACGATAAAATTCTCTTCATCTACAAATTCACGAGCAAGATATACCGCATCTCCCGTTCCAACCAACGCCGGTTGTTCGATAAGGGTTATGGTAAGATTGTGCTGATCAAGGAATTCTTCTATTTTTTCTTTCTTGTAACCAGCGACGATAGCTATATCTTTATCCTGGAAACCGGCATTGTACAATCTTTCCAGAAGGTGCATCAGGAAAGGTTTCCCGTTAATTTCTATAAGGGTTTTTGGCCTGTCAAGAGTCAATGGAAGCATCCTGACACCTTTCCCTGCGGCTAAAATAATTGCTTTCATGGTCTAAGTTCTTGGACTAGTTTTTTTAACTCTGCCAATTGAGTAATTTTATAATCTGCCCCCTCTTCAGGAAATTTGAGCGCTCTGCCCCACAGCATCTGCACAGTGGTTATTCCCAGTTCTTTTGCTGGCAGTAGATCGCTATAAAATTTATCTCCTATCACCATCGTATTTTTTGGAGTAAAATGAAGCTCTTCCATAACTATTTGATATTTGTCTCTCTTATTATAATCTTGGGTTATAATTATCTTAGCAAAAATATCTTTATCTATTCCTGCTTTCATCATCTTTTGATATTGTAAATCTTCTTTTCCTTTTGAAACCAAAGCGAGAACATTTTTTTGTTTCAATTCATAAAGAACTTCCACTGCACCTTCTAATGGTTTTATTTCTGTTTCTTCTGACATCGCAGAAGTATATCCTTTAATTCCGAGCGCAAAAAAAGAAGAATCAGCATTAATTTTTTGTAAGAATCTTCTTATCGTTTCTTCACCATTTGGAGAAGATTCATCAACTCCATAAAGCAAATTTAATGCTTCTCCGAAAGAACCCGCTCTCAAGCCAGCATTAATCATTACTTCTAATGCTTCCTTAAGTTTTATAGGTACAGTTGAACCAGAGGTATCAACCAAAGTATCATCCAAATCAAAGATTAGTAACATTCTACTCTATTTTTAAGGAAACAATATAAAGATTACCTATAAAAAATAAGTTATTCATACCCTAAAAACTATCAACAATTTTCATCAATTCATTAGCTAATTTCTGTGAATCGTGGCGTATTAGATTTCGTTTCAAGGTGTCTCCTTTCTGTACTTCTTTTAATTCGTTGCTCAATAATGAAGCTTCTAGAACCCGAACATCATTTTTCAGATCATTCTTTACCATTTCCCCTTCTTCAGCATAATCTTCTATTAATTCTTTAGGTGGTTCGCTGTTATTGACTAAGATGTAATCAAAAACGTCTTTGCCTACAAACTTTTTTATTTCGTTAAGATGATCTTTTACCGTAAATTTCGGAGTCTGCCCATTTTTATTCATCAGGTTGATGATAAACACTTTTTTAGCTTTGGTTTCTCGCAATGCTTTCCCTACTCCATCAACTAGTAAATTAGGTATTAAACTAGTATACAGACCTCCTGGCCCAAATACCACTAAATCTGCATTCATAATCTCGCTGATTGCCTGGGGATTAGCTTGCGGAAAAGGTTCCAGATAAATACTCTTGTATCCTTTGTGAATGTCCGTAGAAAGATGCACTTCTTTCTCTCCCTGCAAAACTTTTCCCGAATTGAGAATCATATTCAGACGAACTTCATGTATGGTTACTGGAATAACCTTCCCTTTGATAGATAATATTTTTCCCACTTCTTCCACTGCTTTCTCAAAACTTCCCGTTACTTTCTCTAATGCCGAAAGAAGCAAATTACCGAAACTGTGTCCCTGCAGGCTTCCATTCTCAAAACGATAATTCATTAAACTTCGCATTAACCTGCTGGAATCAGATAAAGCAACTAAACACTGCCTGACATCGCCCGGTGGAAGAACACCCAGCTCATCACGTAAAATTCCGGTACTGCCGCCGTCATCCGCCATAGAAACAATCGCGCTTAAATCGATGTTATATTTTTTTAAGCCGCTGAGGACAGTAAAACTTCCAGTGCCACCACCAATAACCGCGACTTTCTTCATTATGTCAGAACATGGGAAAAATCGTTTTTAAAGATTGTGGAAGAAGAAAAATTAAAATAAGAGTAAAAAATAATATAAATTTACTCTTCGATGAAATCTTCCATCTTAGCTGGCATTTCTTCGTTGCCCAGAAGCATTCCTTTTACTTTCATGTATTCTTTAGCTATTACATAAAACACTAAGCCCACTGATTTCTTTCCCTTGTTGTTGCAAGGAACAACTAAATCAATATCATTAGCTTGGTTGTTAGTATCGCAAAGGCCGATGACTGGTATTCCCTTCTTTGCAGCATCCTGAACTGCATTCTTATCTGTCCAAGGATCGCAAGCTACAATGATCTTTGGTTCAAAGAAAGTATCCAAGTTCGTATTAGTAAGAATTCCAGGAGGATATCGTCCGATAATCACTTTGATTCCAGTAAGCTGATGTAATTTCTTCAAACCTTTCCAGCCATTTTCTCTTCTGCTGACTACTAAAATATCCTGCGGTTGATATTTTGACAAAAGATTTACTGCTAAGCGCAATCGTTTATCAATTTCTTTCAGATTAAGGACGCTCAACCCGTCAGGCCGAGTCTTGTAAATAAAATTAGCCATGTACTTGTTTTTGAATTTTGTTCCAATGTGGATTCCTGATTTTAAGTACTCGTTGGAATCTAGTAATAATGTTTCTTGTTCTTCTGCCATTTTTTATCTCCCGAAGCATCAAGCCATAAACAAGAAAAGAATTAACTCTCTTGTCTGTGGTATTTTTTGCCTCACACAGCAATGTTCATCCACTCTGAGATGAACGTCGGCTTTAAACTATTAGTTTAGGCGATTATTTATAAAGATTTTGATTAATTAATTTCATTCGATGATCTTTTCAACTGCATATCCTAGCACAAAGCCCAATCCGCCGATTGCAGCAGTAACGCCCGCATATACGCTGCCTACCTTTACATCTGATCCTTTGGGATGGTTTGATCTGGCACCTAAATAAAAACCGACAGCACCAAGCGAAGGCAAGAGATATAAGCTTTCTTTTGACAGATCTATTCCTTTTGCATACGCTGCTCCATAAACTGCACCACTTATCGCTGCAGCACCAACAGTTCCCAACCCCAACAACCCTTCTAATCTGCTCATAGTTCTTCCACTCCCCGTTCCACTATTTTGAACTTCATTCTTTTTCCTTCCGGCAAAGAGCGATGCTTACGCAAAATAATTTCTCGATAATCCTCGCTGCGTTTTAATTCTAATAAGCATTTAGAGCCGTACTTCAGCAAATCTCCGCCCACCATCTTGACTTCATCACGATGATCAAAATCTGCATAGACTTGGTTGGTAATTAATACCGGTATTTTCTTTCTTCGCGCTATTTCTACTAAGTAAGCAATCTGTCTTCCCAGAGCTGAATTCACTTCATATACTTCCTCGCTTCTGCCCAATTCTAGACGATAGAGCATGGAAATAGAATCGACTACGATCATTCCGATCTGGTCGTTGATCATGTCCTTAACTTTTTCAAAGATATCATTCTGCTCCATAAAAGTGACCGGATTAAAAAAAATAATTTTACTCAATACTTCTTCATAATCAGTACTGATTTGTTTTATCCTTTCTACTGCAATACCTCCTTCCGTATCGATGAAGAGAACTTTTTTCCCAGCTTCAGCAATCTTTACTGTTGCCAGTAAGCAGAAATTAGTTTTTCCTGCACCGGAGGGACCAAAAATAGTAGTAATTATGTCCGGATCATATCCTCCTTCCAACAGCGCATCTAAAAGTGCAGTCCCAGTAGAAATTTTATCCATATTGAATGTCCTAAAGAGTAGGGATATAAAGATTGTGGAAGAAGTTCTTAACCCCTTTCATGATTATACCACTCTCGAAATAAATGAACGAACACAGTAATCATCTGTTCAGAAACCTTCCTTTTCCTTAGAATTGGGATGGTCTCCATTACTAAAGCAACAAACTCCGGTCGATTTACAAATTCAAAATCTATATAGGGGTGATAGCCCTCAAACATTTCATTAGCAACCCCTTCATGAACTTTATCTTCAATCGCATTAAAAACAGCCATTGTCCATTCAAAAGTTATTCCTTCCGTTATCTCATTTGAAAATATTTTGCTTATTCCTTTCTGCATTTTTTTGAGAAGCCGTTTCTCTCTAGAATCCATGCTTCGAATAATATGTTCTCCTCTGGCCAGAGCTAAAAATAAATTATGGAATGTTTTTATTCCTTCAATCTGTTTTATTACTCCTAGTTCTAGTTCCAATTGGAGTTTGAGGTGGGAAAGAAGTTGTTTAATATCTTTTGATTTTTTTTGGAGTGCCGTCACTAAGTGAAGTTGATTTTGCAAGACGAAACTTAACTGATGCAGCAATTCATAAACGTGTTCGTATTTTGTCTCCGCATATCCCAAGCATTGCTCTAACCTCCGGACTCTTTTTATCTTTTGAGAATGTTTTATTGTTTCTAAATCAGCAATTAATTCTGATTCTTCCCTTTCTTCATCAGAGAGGTTTATTAACCCTAATTCTAATAAATATTTTAGCTCTTGTAAATCGCTTTGAAAATTTTTGTCTACGCGTAATCTCTCAATAAATTTTTTCTTTTCAGAAATGGTTTTAAGATACTTTTTCCAATTTCTGATTATATCTCCTTCATCTAATTCAATTTCTTCCGCAATAGCTTTAGTTGAGCTAAAAAGATAATTTAATACTCTCATAGTTAAATGAGATATTTTTGCCTTAATAAATATTTATGTGCAGAAAAAGTCTTCTTAGCCATTCATTTTTTAATAATTTTCTCTCTTATCTTATCCGTAATTGTTTAGCAGACCGAAAAAAGTAAGTAGTCGTACATTTTTCTTAGGAGTA
>CAYHVV010000043.1:0-9518 GCA_964360115.1 uncultured Methanosarcinales archaeon
CACTGGAACAAATAGATCTGGACAATGGAGCGTTAGTTACAACGTTTCAACTTTAGCAGAAGAAAGACAGGGTGTACGTGTTATGGCGAATGACACGGTAAACAATGTCAATAATTCTTTCGTGATTAACTTTACAGTTGATAGAACTGCACCAAATGTAACTCTGAATTTCTTGAACAATCCCGCCGATAATAGTAATTTCAGCATCCGTTCCAGTAACCAAACGTTCAATGCTAGTGTCTTTGATGCCCTACTGCAAGTAGATACAGTTTACTTCTGGTTTGATAACGGAACGAGTAATGATTTCAACATCACTGGAACAAATAGATCAGGACAATGGAGTGTTAGTTACAACGTTTCAACTTTAGCAGAAGAAAGACAAGGAGTACGCATCATTGCGAATGATACAGTAAATAATGTTAACAACACATTTGTAATCAATTTCACAGTTGATAGAACTGTGCCAAACCTTACATTCCTAACTCCGACCAACGGAAGCAACTTCAGTGCTAGAACGCAAGCATTCAATATATCGATATTTGAGAATGTCACGCAGGTGCAGACGGCTCTGTTAATGTTTAATACAAATGCTACGCCGTTTAATAGAAGCTTGATTAATTCCAGCGGCAATTGGAATACGGTTGTCAATCTATCAACATTCCCAGAAGGATTGCATACAGTAATCGCTTATGTTAATGACACGGTTGGGAATGTTAACAATACAGTGAACATTTCGTTCACGGTTGATCGCAGCGCACCATTAGTTACCCCTAATTCTCCTTCAGATGGCACCATAATTAGTGGAACAGCTAGTACTTTTAATGCTGTCTTTACTGATACTTATACTAGTGTGCAATCAGTGATAATACAATTCAGCAATGGCAGCGGCATTCCATTTAATAAAACTGCAACAGATAGCGGTGCTGGAAATTTATGGGAGATTGCTGGAGGATTAAATACTTTTTCCATGATGGAAAGTCAATTACATACAGTCACTTTTTTTGCCAATGATACTGTTGGAAATCTTAATAATACCCAGGTTATTACCATAACTGTTGACAACACTCCGCCGTATGTTAATATAATTAATCCATCAAATGCATCAAACATCAGCGGTAGCACTTATAATTTCAATGCAACCATTCGCAATGTAAGTTCAATTGGGCAAGAGGCCTTTCCAGGAGAATCTCCCATAGATACCGTACTCTTCCAATTCAGCAACAGGACTGGTATTGCATTCAATCGCACTGCAACTAACGTGAGCGGTACGTGGAATGTGGCTTTAAGTCTTTCTGCGTTCGTTGAGGGGTTAAGTGTAATGACAGTTTTTGCCAATGATACGCAAAATAATAAGAATAATACGCAAAAGGTATATTTTACAGTAGATAGAACTTCGCCAAACGTGACCATTAATTATAACTTTGCAGATAACAGCAATTTCAGCATCCGTTCAAGCAACAAAACATTCAATGCTAGTGTCTTTGATAATTTAACCTTAGTAGATAATGTTTACTTCTGGTTTGATAACGGAACGAGTAATGATTTCAACATCACCGGAACAAACAGATCAGGACAATGGAGTGTTAGTTACAATGTATCAACTTTAGCAGAAGAAAGACAAGGAGTGCGTATCATTGCGAATGATACAGTAAATAATGTTAACAATACTTTTGTAATCAACTTCACGGCTGATAGAACTGTGCCAAACGTGACCATTAATTATAACTTTGCAGATAACAGCAATTTCAGCATCACGTCAAACAACAAAACATTCAATGCCAGTGTCTTTGATGCTCTCCTGCAAGTAGACACTGTTTACTTCTGGTTTGATAATGGAACGGGAAAAGATTTCAACATCACCGGAACAAATAGATCTGGACAATGGAGTGTTAGTTACAATGTTTCAACCTTAGCTGAAGAACGACAAGGAGTAAGAATTGTTGCAAACGACACTGTAAATAATGTTAACAGCACGTTTGTAGTTAACTTTACAGTGGACTTCACTCCTCCGAATGGGACTCTGAACTTCCTAAATAATCCAGTTGATAACAGCAATTTCAGCATCACGTCAAACAACAAAACATTCAATGCCAGTGTCTTTGATGCTCTCCTGCAAGTAGACACTGTTTACTTCTGGTTTGATAATGGAACGGGAAAAGATTTCAACATCACCGGAACAAATAGATCTGGACAATGGAGTGTTAGTTACAATGTTTCAACCTTAGCTGAAGAACGACAAGGAGTAAGAATTGTTGCAAACGACACTGTAAATAATGTTAACAGCACGTTTGTAGTTAACTTTACAGTGGACTTCACTCCTCCGAATGGGACTCTGAACTTCCTAAATAATCCAGTTGATAACAGTAATTTCAGCATCTGGTCAAGCAACCAGACATTCAATGCCAGCGTCTTTGATGTTCTCCTGCAAGTAGATACAGTTTACTTCTGGTTTGATAATGGAACAGGAAAAGATTTCAACATCACCGGAACAAATAGGTCCGGACAATGGAGCGCAAGTTACAACGTTTCAACTTTAGCAGAAGAAAGACAAGGAGTACGTATCATTACGAATGATACAGTAAACAATGTTAATAACACGTTTGTAATCAACTTTACGGTTGATAAAAGCGCACCTACCGTAACATTCACTGTTCCATCGGCAGGTTCTACAATCAGCGGGGTCAATAATTTTCGTGCGACGATAACGGATAATCTTACACAAGTACAAACAGTTATCTTCCAGTTCACTAATGGCACAAATCCATTTAACAGAACAGCTAGTAATTCCAGCGGTACTTGGAATGCAAGTGTTGATACAACAACGATTGCTGAAGGAGCTCTTACCGTTACGGTCTTTGCCAATGATACTGTTGGAAATATCAATAATACTCAGACATTATCAGTGACTATCGATAATGTAGCTGACACTCCGGCAGGAGGCAATCCCGGAGGGGGAAGCGGGGTTGCTGGTGCAGTTGCAGGAGTTGCTGGTGCAGTTGCAGGAGTTACTACTCCTTCCGGTGTAACATCAACTCCTTCTCAATCAGGAGTTGCTTCAGTTGGAGAAACTTCCAGTTCTTTCCAAAGCGGCCAGTCTAGTGCAAGTATATCCAGCACTGGCTCAGCAGGGACAACGGCCTACACTTCAGAACAGGATTACAAGTTAACAATCACCAATAATTTGAATAAAAAAATGGTTCTTTCCGGTACATTGAAAGAAGATAATATCACAATAGAAAATGAAGAAAATGCGATTAAACGGCTTAAAGAAGAATTATTATTGCAAGGAGAAGTAGACGGAGCAGCATTGGAAGAAGAATTAAAAATCTTAAAATTATTAGAAAACGTTGATATTTTACAAGCGCATAAAAGAAAAATGTTTTATCTCTTTTCTGAACCACTTACCGGCGCAGCAATTGCGCCGCCGTTAAAACCAACCGGAGAACACATCAATGCAAATCTTCTAAAAGATTTGCTTCTCAATGCCGAAGAATTGCAAAACATTGAAGTTAACCCAGGAGAGACTTTGGAAAAAGAGATAAAAATTCGCCGTGGTTTAAGTTTATATCACAAACAACCGCCTAAAATCGTTTTTTCATCCGGCGGAGAACAGGTGTTAGTTAAGGACATTAGTAACTCTGAAGAATTAATAACCGGCACTGCTGTCGATGTAGATTCTATAACTAAGAAATTTGATTTTTATATTATCATCCCTCCGCAGCAAGGTGGAGGCAAAGAGACGTTTACTGTAGAAATGAACATCAATACTCAGAAGATCAGATCTGCTTCTCAGCTTCCATTAAAAATAAAGCTTCCTTTCTTCTTATCTAGCGATTCAGAAAATATCTTTACTGAACTGTATGGCCCGTATGCTGTTAATCTTGAGAAAGGCGCATTAATCGCTGCACAATACGATTCTTCTGCTCTTCCTCAGAATTACCAAGTCATTGGAAAGGTCTATAAGAAAGGAACCGAGCTTATCGCTGAAAATAAATTTGATATCAGTAATGATTAACTAAAGAGAAAGCTTTTTAATTCTAAAAGCATTTATCTTACAAAAAGGTGAAAAATGTTAACATTCGGTGTAGATATCCCCTTAGTTGAGATACTTCTTACTTTTGGCATAATAATTTTTATCCTATTAGTAGAATCTGTTATCATCATCGGTCTTTTGGTAAAACAACTGCAGAAAACCAAGAATGTGGGCATGCTTCTGGAACGGTTATCCCAAGTTTTATTGGAGATCAAGAAAGCAGAAATTGATGAATTGGATAAATTAAGAAGAAAGTAATTTTGATATTAATTTTTAGATTATTTTTCTACTTCTAAATAAAGTAAGTAAAAGCAATAAAAAAATAAATAAAATAAAAACAAAGAAAACTTACTTCTTAGCGCCATGAGCAGCTTCTTTCTTCTCTTCAACTGGAGCAAGTTCCTTGATGATCTGCTGTGGAATACCAGCATCGACCATGGCTTTCTTAGCTTTCTTAGGATCTGCTTCAAATTGCTTGAGGATATCTTTCGCTTTGGCTTCGAACTCTGCGCGACGCTTTTCGATATCTTCTTGCAAGCGTTTCTTCTCTGCTTCCTGTTCACGTTTCTCTTGTTCAGTAAGTTCTGTTTTACCTGAAACAATTTCTTTATCGAATCTACCTTCAGCAATTGCTTGAAGAGCTTCTGGAACTGTCATTCCTTCTACTAAAATTCCCATAGACTGACAGGTACCAACAATTTCCCGTACTTTTGCTTTCATGGTAGCGCCTAACAACGAATCTTGTTTTGTCTTAGCAATCTTGATTATTTGCTCGATTTTAAGATCAGCAACTTTATCTGTAAGCGGATTTCCTGCCCCCTTTTCAATACCTGCTTCTTTCTTAATTAAAGCAGAAGCTGGTGGGGTACCGATTTCGATTGTAAAAGTCTTTGTTTCTGTATCAACGATAACTTTAACTGGAACCTGCATTCCTTTAAGGTCAGCAGTTTTCTTGTTGATTTCCATAACTACTTGACCGATATTTAATCCGGTTGGACCTAGAGCAGGACCTAACGGCGGAGCTGCAGTAGCCTTACCGCCTTCAACCATTGTTTCAACGACTTGTTTTGCCATAATTTAGATCACCTATTGATTATAAGTGCGTAACTTTGAGTTGGAAATGAGGGGTATTTATAAGTATTTTGGCTCTATCCAGTTCGGCTTAGTAGAAAAAGTCGCCGCCTAGGCCAAGATTGCAACGAGCTATGCCCTTCGTAAGACAAAGTTAAGTTACTTTTTCCTTTCAATCTACTGCCAGAAAAAGGCGAAGGTGCAGGCCAAGGCGACTTTTTTGAGATTTTCTACGAGCTATCCAGTTCGTAACCTTTATTTACCTAAAAATAATCCTTCCTTTATGCAAAAAGTACTTCTCCTTATCCTTGATGGGTGGGGATACAGAAAAGAAAAACGAAGTAATGCCATTCTACAAGCGAAAACTCCTGCTTTTAATAACCTTATGCGAAAATACCCGCACACTTTACTCAAAGCTTCCGGACCAGCGGTTGGTCTTCCCCCCGGAGTTATGGGAAACTCTGAAGTAGGACATCTTACTTTAGGCGCAGGAAGAATAATCGATACTGATCTACTCAGAATAAATAAATCAATCCATAATGGTTCATTTTTCAAAAATAAAGCTTTGTTGGAAGCAATGTCTCACTCAAAGAAAAAAGGGACAAAATTACATCTGATGGGTTTGTTAAGCGATGCAGGAGTGCATTCTCATATCAATCATTTGTTTGCCTTGCTAAAACTTGCAAAACGCCAAGGAATAACAGAAGTTTATGTGCATGCCTTTCTTGACGGTCGAGATACCCCACCTAAATCTGCAGAAAAGTATATCCGACAACTGCAACGGAAAATGAAAGAATTGGGTGTAGGACAGCTAGCAACCATGATGGGGCGTTTCTATGCCATGGACAGAGACAACCGCTGGAAACGTGAACATAAGGCCTATGAATGCATGGTGGATTGTATCGGTAGAAAAGGAATTACTGATCCCATCAAAGCTCTGAAGCAAGCTTACACAAAAGGAGAAACAGATGAATTTGTCAAGCCCACTATTCTCACTAACAAATGCATTGTTGAAGAATGTGATTCAGTTATCTTTTTTAATTTTCGGTCTGATCGCGCACGTGAATTGACCCGCGCGTTCGTTTGGGGAAAATTCAAGGAATTTCAACGGAAAAAAATCATTGGTTTAAAATTCGTTTCCTTAACTCAATATGATTCTTTAGTGAAAATTCCCGTTGCTTTTCCGCCAATTATTCCTAAGAAAACCCTGGGAGAATTTCTATCTGAAAAAGGAATTTCCCAATTGCGCATTGCTGAAACTGAAAAATGGGCGCATGTAACTTATTTCTTTAATGGTTTGTGTGAATGTATTTTTCCGCATGAAAAAAGAATCCATATCCAGAGTGTTAAGAGCGTCAGAACTTACGATGACAAACCAGAAATGAAAGTAAAGCAAATTACTGATGTCTTATTAAAAAACATCAACGAACACGATTTCTTCGTCGTTAATTTTGCTAATGCTGATATGGTTGGGCATACGGGAAATATTAAAGCAGCCATAAAGTCCGTGGAAGTAATTGACAAAGAAGTAAAAAAAGTAGTTAATCATTTTCCGGGAATTATTTTTATTACTGCTGACCACGGCAACTGTGAAGAGATGGAAGGAAAATATATCACTTCTCATACTACTAACGATGTTCCTTTGCTTCTGGTGAATGCCGAAAAGAAAACTAAATTAAAATCCGGCGGTTTAGCAGACGTTGCTCCGACAATTCTTAAAGTGATGGGAATAAAAAAACCAAAAGAGATGAACGGTAGAAGTTTAATTGCAGATTAAATCAATTTTAATTAAATTTTAAATCATCTAAGTGGTTATTAATCAGTTGTTAATTACTGTTTGTAATTTTCTTTTTGTCTTTTTTATTTCTTTGAAATAATCTTTAATGTCGACAAATTGATTTATTTCTCGGTCTATCTTCTGAACCATCTTTAATCCAGAATCCGTGAATTTTATCATCCTATTATCATATTCTATCAATCTTTTATCTTCAAGTGATTCAAGATTTTTATACAATGCCCGTTCCTGTTTAGTTATAATCTTAGATTGCAGGATCAGCTCAATGAAGGTTATTTTTGAAGTTTCCAATCGGAGGGGTTTTGTTACCAACTGTTGGTTTATGGAAGAATAGAATTGGCTGAAGGAAAAGAGAATCAGACGTTCGGTCTTGGTAAGTTTCGTAAGTTTCATTTCATAGCACTTTTGTTCTGAAGTATAAAAATTTTTATCCTGCAGTTAATTATGTTCTTTGGTAGTTGTTTTTTAGCATCTAAAACCTTAAAATCGCGTTTTTCTTTAAATATCGGATGAAAATGATAGAATATGAAGGTAAACTTGAAATTAACATATGTGTTTCCTTAGATGATTTTTTTTCAGTAAGTAAAAACGGGGAGATGATTTTTTTTGATTCTGAACGGACCGCTGAAGGAAATAGATATTTTTGTTCGTCAGAAACAGGCAGATTTAATTTTTATACTAGAGAAGGAAGATTATTTATCAAACCAAAAATTAATTATTATTCATTAAATCAAATCGATGAAGATCCGTTTGAAAAAGGCGTTAAATGTAAAATCAAAATAGTTGACGGTTTTATTGATATCGGAAAAAGAAGCAGTTATGTTTTTGAGATATTTCAGCCAGGGAGGGGCGGCTGTGCAGTAATAAATTGGAGTGATTCCGTAAAAACTATGAGTGCTGGAAAATACCGTAAAGTCGAGCACGACGGCATTTTCTATTCAACGGTGTCAACAAATTATCAAACCTTTGTCACCCAGATTCCTTTAGAATTAACTGAAGAGTTCAGACGTTCTTTTAAACCAGTCTGGTCTGATAAAAATTATCACCTGGGAAAAGAAGAAGAACAGAGATGGTTTGAAGATTTTATAGGGATTATCAAGAAAAGATGGTAGAAAGACTTAAAAATAACAGATGCTAACTTATAATTTAATAATAAAAAAAGGTGATGTTGATGAAATTAGTTCTTACAAAAAAACCAAAGAATGTAACTATTATTGAAGGATTTCCCGGATTTGGATTAATTGGTACAATTGCCATTGAATTCTTGATGGATCATTTAGACACAGAAAAAATAGGCACCATTGAAATGGATGAAGTGCCTGCTATGATTGCTATCCATCAAAATAAAGTCATTGAACCAGTTTCACTTCACTATAACAAAGCATACAACATGGTCTTAGTTCACGCCATTAATATCGGAAAAAATACTGGATGGAAACTATCTGAAATGATTGAACAGCTTGCTGAAGAACTTTCCGCAAAAGAAGTGGTTTCATTAGAAGGAGTAGGTAGTCCTAATCCTGGCAATAAAATATTTTATTACTCAACACAGAATGGTGCTTACACTAAAAAATTATCTGCTATAGCCAGTCCTTTAAGTGAAGGTATTGTCGTTGGCGTTACCGGCGCATTGCTGGCCAAAAATTTGAAAGTTCCAATCATTGCTTTCTTTGCAGAAGCACAAAGCGGTCTTCCAGACAGCCGGGCCGCTGCAGAAATCATCAAGGCTTTAGATGCTTATAGTGGTTTGAAAATAGATCCAAAACCCTTATTGCAGCAAGCAAAAATGTTTGAAGAAAAACTAAAAGGCATCGTGCAGAAAAGTGGTAAGGCAGAAGAATTGCAGGAAGAAAAACAGGATAATTATTTTGGGTAAGATTGATTTAGGAAGTCATGTCAAAGAAAACTGACCACCGCTGGTCAATAGACCAGCGGCATGCTCGCTTCGCTCGGGTCAGTTTTCCGACCCTGCTTTTTCCAAACTAAGTAAAATCAACGATTCACCACCAGTGAACACGCTGGTGGAAAAAGCAGATTTTAACAAATAACTTTATCAAATAATAATCTGATTTACTGTAAAAATGAGTTTAACTATTTTTGTTACTCGGGGAAAAATTAGTTCATCTAATCCGTGTTTCGGAGAATTAATGTTTTTAGAAGGAAAAACAAATTTCGAAACGGGAAAATATTCTGAAAAAGATGCGGCTGAACTCACTAAAGCAAAAGAATTGTTTACTATAGAAAATTTAATTAGATCTAGTTTCTGTGGGAAATTTAAAATTAAAGATGCGGGAGCTCGTTGGGAAATTTATAATGTTAATGGGGAAGGCACAGAGCAAAGGGCATGTCTCGCAAAAAAAGAAGCAGGTCCAAGTTTATCACATTATCTTCGTATTTTTGCTGAAAATATGTGTGTTCCTTATAGTTCTATTAATGGAATTACTGAAGTAATCAGATCTATTAATGACTATCAAAACAAATATTTTTTTCTTAAACCTTGTTTTGCAGATAATGGTAAACCAGGTATTGAGTTAGCTATGGCGCGGGATTATGGTGTTAGTTTTGATTTGAAGCTCCCCAACCCTAAAGGGTGGGGATTCTGACGATAGTTTTGGCATG
>CAYHVV010000044.1:0-9456 GCA_964360115.1 uncultured Methanosarcinales archaeon
GGGATTGAATGTGTTTGCCATGCTGAGGCAAGTCCTCAGCAGCTAAACAATTACTGATTGCCGTAAATTTTATATAGTTAAGAAGGAGAGTAATTCTTTATTAAAAAAAAGGTGATTATTATGGATGCCGGCGAAGTGAGAATGTATTTACAAGATAAAGTTGAACCAGAATTAGATAAAGTTGAAACTCAGTTTAAACTTCTTTCAGAACAGAATGCTGTTGCGGTAAAAAAAGATGTACTTGATGTTTTAAAAGAATTAAATAGAGAGATGTTTCAATTAGTCAGAAATGTACAAAGAAACAATAAAACTATTCCTGAGATAATTCCCGTTAACATACAGATTTGTTGGAAAGATTTAGTCGGTCTTCGTGATGAAGTTGGGAGAAAAATACTTTCCAGTTTAAGCCCTGCTGAAGGAGATGCTATTAAAATAAAGCTACTTAAGGATTTAAACGAAATTCGTGAAAAACTAAATTTTGTAAAAAGTATGCTTGTATCATTTGAAAGAGAAGGTAAAAAAAAGTAATAGGCAGGTAATTGAAAGCTTAACTGTGACCTCCATAGAAGAATTTAGAGATTATTTGCGTACAGAAGCAGTGCGTTTTTTACATGAAATAGAATTAAATCTTAAAAAAATGCCTTTCCCTCCCCCACCTGAGAGATGGGATAATTTTAAATTTGTCTCCGGCCAAAACCTTAATAATCTTTATTTTGAAATGATTGATTTCATAACTTGGCTGGAACGGGAGTTAAAACAAGTTAAATCAAAAAATGCAAAAGAACTGCTAAATGACCTTCAAAAAGATGCAGAATTGGTCATGGACGTACGCCAAGAAATTTTGGGAATTGGTTCTGCGTTCACCAACAAAGAATTGTTTATGTTAAACCAGCAACGGTTGCTGCGTTTAATCAATAGGGTGCTTGAATTTATAGAAAGATATGCTAATCCGTTGAAAGTGTTTGAATCAGAATTGTTAAACGCTTCTGTTATCCTCCAAAGAGTTGATGATTATATCTTGCATGTTCCAGAAGTTGTAGGAAAAATAAAGCAAAAAATAAACATCATGACCGTTAGCGACTTCCTTTCACAGAAAGAAAGTTTGATTTCTTCCTTAAAGTCCCTTTCTGAACAAATAGAAGAACAAACTAATCTTTTGAGACACCTGAGCAAAGTATCTGCTTTGCAAAAGGTGTTTGCAACCTTAGAATTAGCCCAAAATGCTCTTGACCTTTTAGCTAAAACTGTTCGTAAAACTGATCCAAGAGCATGGAAAGAAAGCACTGCCAGTTTTGAAGTATTCAGGGAGCATTTGCTTAAAGATTTGGATGGAACTCTGAAAATCTTTACCGTTACTGCAAAAGGCTTACAAGTTGCCAGAAAACAACTGGCCGCATAATTTTAAAGTAACTTTTTTAAATAAGGCTCTTATTGTCACCATTATGTCACGAAACATGATCTACCTGGCAAATTCATTAGATGAATTTGGTCAAAGATGTTATATTCATCAAGCTAAAAGAATAGATATTACTTTCTCAGCTCCGATTAAAAATCGCACTTTAGAAGAAATAGATAGGTGGGGCGATTCTGTAGTTGATGAAGGATTAATCATAGTCCCCTTGGAAATTAAATGTCTCGGCATAGCAACGGACAGCTTAACTTGTTACAAACCTCAAAAATCATTTAAATCAGGAAATTTTGCTTATTACTATAAGCCATTAGCTGGGAATACTCTTGCATCTGATGCGCTTGTCAACCTTGAACAAATAGGCACTAAAGCAGAACGATATGCTAAACTAGTTGCTATGATCTCTAAAGAATATGCGGAAGTCGAACAACAATCGTATGATTTTAAGATCAACCTTTTCTTAGCTGTCCTTCCTTATGGTAAACCAATAAAAATTCTTGAATTGCCTAGTTCAGAAGTTCAACTATCACCCCAAAAAGAGGATTATGCTTTAATATTAGCTAACGAACGACAATCTCACCCATGGCTATAAGATCAAAACGAGACCTTGAAGTTATTCTTAGTAAATTACGTGGTTTTGAAAAACCATCTCTTACCTTGGAACAATATCCTACTCCAAGTAATATAGCTGCAGAATGGGTCTGGAACATGGCATTAAAAGGAGAAGTGGCTGGAAAAGTCATTGCGGATGCCGGGTGCGGTCCAGGTATAATCGGCATTGCTCTTTTGTTGTTAGGAGCGCGAAAAGTTATTTTCATTGATAAAGATCAGGAGATTATGCCTATCTGTCGGCAAAATTATGAGAAAATAAAAGAAGAATATGAGGTTGGAACAGCAGAATTCATTGCTCATGATTTTAGTTTATTTGATGGAAACGCTGATCTGGTAGTACAGAATCCTCCTTTTGGCACCAAGCAGGAGCATGCCGATAAGAAATTCTTAGAGAAAGCCTTTTCCATTGCACCGATAGTGTACAGCATGCACAAATGGTCCACCCAGAAGTTTGTAGAAGCTATCTGCAAAGACTTCAAATTTAAGATTACTGCGGTCTGGAGATATGAATTTCCCATCAAAGCGACTTTTGCCTTCCATGAAAAGCCTAGGCAAATGATTGATGTGGGCTTATGGCGGATGGAAAGAGAGTAGGAAAAAAATAAGATATATGCATAACAGTTAAATATTCCTTCCTAAAAATGTTTTTGTATGAGTAAACAGGACAGAGAAAATAATCTTGAGACAAAAATAATTGAGACTTGGGCAACCTTAGATTACCGTGCCGAAAAATGGGGGCCTGAACGTATTGTTTTTGATGCTATCAGCAACCATTTTCCTGAAGATTGCAATGGTACTAGCTATACTGTTGCTTTTATCCAAGACGGTGTCTATGTTGATTTTCGCCAATACGATCCGGCTAAACCAGTAGAAAAAATCTGTTTCTTTGATAATGGCGCAGGTTACGATTATATTCATACTGTTCTTCATTACAGTAATAAAACTGATAGGGAAACCCAAACGGGAAAATTTGGGGAAGGGCTTAAAATGATTTCTGCAGCTGCCCTGCGCCATAACATAAATATTGAATTTGGCTCTCAGGACTGGATAGTACGTCCGACTTCAAAAAGAATTATTCTCAAGCAGGAAAAGACAGAAGTTGATCTTCTTTGTCAGGAAGTAACAACGGGATATGAGCGATGGAAAGGTTCTTACACTTGCATACAAAATCCCTCAGAAGAAATCATAAAAACAGTTTGCTCTTTTACTGAACGCATCATTGATTTTCGTGAAGATTTATGGGGTCGGGAACTGCAGGACCTTGCTTCAATTCATACTGTTTTTATGCCTAAAAAGAAATTTGCCGGAGAATTATTTGTTAAAAAAATAAGATATAATCTTGAAAAGCCACTTTATCTTACCTATCAAATAAAGGGTGCTGATGCTGATTTGTTATTATCTCCTGACCGTGACCATGTTCTTGAAAGTAATTTAAGGTCTATAATTAAAAAAATAATCTTAAACTTGAACAGTACCGAACTTATTGCTCAGCTGATAGACGCGCATACTCCGGATTGCGTTGAAAAAAGTATTTATGCTTATAAAACAGATTTACCAGTTCATCCTGAACAATGGAGAAGAGCTTTCTATGATATATATGGCCAGAAGGCAGTGTTGGCAGAAAACAACCATCCGCATATTAATGAAGATGCAAAAAATAAAGGTTTTAAGGTGGTTAAAGGAATTCCTAGCGGTTTGCATGAACTTCTACATAACGCCGGTATACCGACAGTCTCGCAGGTTTCCAGCCGCAATTTACGATATGAAACAATAACTCCTGAACAGCTTTCAGTAAGGCAAAGGGAGATATATGAATTATATAAAGCAGTAGATCTAAAACTGTTTGGCGCTTCTTTAAATGCAGAAGTGCATATTTTTTCTCATGCGTTTGATGAACATGGGGAAGCAACCTGGTTTAGAGGTATGAGTCATTTTGATTTAGAGGAAAAGGAAAAATCTAAAATTTATATACGGCTTAACCAATTAAAAGAGCCTAAAACATTTTTAACTACCTACGCACATGAGGCTGTTCACGTACACTCAAAGTCAGTTGATTTAACTAATGAATTTGAAGAAGGGTTAACAGAAGCAGTCGGGGAAGTATTAAAAACAAGTCTTCTTGAGCCAAAATCATAAACTTATTAAACTTGCATTCTTTTCTAACTTTAGGTGCATAGATGAAACTTACCATTGATACGCAAGTAGATACACATGAAGATATACGTAAAATTCTGCAAGTATTAACATCTATTTTAGATAAAAAAGATTCTGCGCTCCCTTCAGCCGCAACTGATACTACTAATTTAATGGGCATGTTTTCTGATGATCAGAAAGGAACAATCGAAACTAAGGGAACGCCCCCCGATTTCAGCTCTTTCTTGAGTTTAAGTTCTCAGAATAAGGAAAATAAAGATGACGATGAAGCAAGAGTAGAGTATTATTGATCAAATTAAACATTAATCAAATTAATCAACAATATTTAAAAATAAGTTGTAATATCAGGTTTATTATGACTCAAATACCAAATCTACATAGAGAAGTAGTGAGTGGAATTGTTCAAGTTGTAAAATATCTTTCAGAACAGAATAATAAAGGGATTAAATCCCTCGGCTTTGGAGAATTAATGAATGCTGGTCGTAGTGGAAGAACTCCGGAAGCTCAGACTTATATTTTGGAATTTGTTAAAGATGGGGTCGGTTCTTTACAAAAAAAGCATATTGATGATGTAGTTAATGGCAATTATGAAGTTATCTGGGATACAGTAAATAGATATCTTAAATTTAGGGGGTATACTCCCGTAGAACCAGAACCAATTGATGTTTAATTATTTTCAGCTTTACTTTTCTTAGGCATGACACCTTTTCCCATTAACAATGATTCATAGTACCTATCTCCTGTTTCCAACCATTTTTCATATAACCCAACTATTTTTTTGTTATTTATGGTTGGCAGATGCAAGTCGCCGATTACCAAATACAATTCATTAAACTTTTCTCCTAATTCCACGTACGGGAGTTTCCCCGTTTGTAAGTATGCCGATGAGCCTAGCTGAATATGATATTTAACCTGTCCTTCTCCATGTCGGCTTACATAATCGTAAAAAAAACCAACTAATAACAAGCAATGGTCACCTAATTCCTTTTGTAATTGCACCTTCTGCATTCGATTTGTTTCTTCCGTAACCAGTTGATATTGAAAGGTAATTGGAGTTAACCACGTGTCTTGTTCAACACCAAACGTTTCAGCAAAATGTTCTAGCATTTCAACTAAATATTTTTGCGCTGGAGAAGTAAGGTCTAATTTATGCCGTTCGATAGATTTTTCGATCCCTCGATCTAGAAAAGAAAATAAATCTTCCCTTGATATAAAATTATTTTCCATGTTAAAGTATGATTAAAGGATGAATAGGAGTGCTACGCCAAGAGCTACTAAGAGAGCAAAACAGCTAACAATGGTGCGTCTGAATTTCTTTTCACCAAAAAAATAAGCAATACTGCCTTTGGCCAATATACTTCCCAGGACACCTAGGATAATTCCCTGCCGCGCAGTTTCATAAGTCATTGAAGTTCCTGCCAAATGTGATAACGAAAGAGCAATGGCATCTACATTCGCCATTCCTGAAAGGAAACTTACTACATATACACCATTTAAAGGGAGATAAATATTTGCTAATTTTAAAAAAGCTAGTACTAAAGCAAAGATACCAGCAAAGGTCAAAGCCGGTTTTAATGCAAAAGGAGATTGTAATTTAATTGTTTCTGAAATATGTCTGGCTTGCTTCCATATAATATATGAGATTAAGCCGTTAACTGAAGCAAGAAACAGCATCGGCAAGAACAAATGTACAAATAACTGTGAGTTCACGAACAATACTTCCAACAACATCCGACCCAACATAACCATGTTAGCTAAAATCACTCCTAACGCAAGAACTTTATAGAGATTTTCGTGTTGTTTGCTGCGCTGGGTAAGACTTAAGGTAACTGCAGTACTGCTAGCCAAACCGCCTAAAAGGCCAGTAAATCCGATTCCTTTAGTTCCAAACCATTTCATTAGTATGTACCCAACAAAACTAATACCGGAAATAAGTACTACCATCAGCCAGGTTAGAAATGGATTAAATAATTCGTAAGGTCCGTATCCTTTATTTGGAAGGAAAGGAAGAACAACAAAAGCAATAACTGCAAAGATAATGGTACTTTTCATTTCTACGGTCTTTAAACGTTCAGCAAAATGATGCAGCATAGTACGAGAATAAAGAATTACGGTAATAATTACCGCCAATAGTACAGATAACTGGATTTCATTAAAATAAGCGAGAATACCTAAGAAAAAAGTCAGAAATCCTGCCACTTCTGAAGTTGCACCAGAATATTTCTTTCTAGACAATACAAAGTAGGAGATTATGATGAGAGTTCCCATTAACAAAATACTCACCACTAAAATCCATGGATTAAATTTTTCTCCTAAAAAGGCAGAAAGAGCTCCAAACAAAGCAATTAAAGGAAAAGTTCTAATCCCGGCGTAATCATGAGCATGTTTTCTGTATCTGGCATATTCTCTTTCCAACCCAATCAATCCACCTAACGCTAAAGCTAAAAGAAAATTACCAATAATAGCTAATTCTGTCACGACATCACACCTATTTTATATAAGTAAGAGTTTTGATTTTATATATTTATTTGTTTAAAATTGGTTTCAAACCACAATAGGTTCTCCATTTATCTGAAACATACCCATAACCTAATCCTACTATTCCTCCTACCGCTGAACCAATTAGCAAAGTAATCACCATTACTTTAGACGATGCACCCGCAAGATATAAGATAGGAGCATAAGTAGGCATCATCGTAATAGCTCCAAGAGAAGCATCAACCGCTTTCTTCTTTAAACTAGGACCTTCTTGAATGTCAGCTCCAATTTTTTTGGCCGATCTTTGCCTTAATAAATTATACGCATATCCTGTTAAGAAAGAAGTTACTGCTCCGATAGTTCTAGTTGTACACATTTCTTCTGGTTTCACACCACATAGATATTCTGCTGTGGCCATGAAAGGAGCATAATAAGCAGCGTAACCAAAACCATCAACTACAAAACATTTAGAATGATATGCGATTTTACCCAATAAGCCCTGATTTACAACAGGTTGAGAATTATCTTCCGATAAACGCTCTTCCAAACTTGGTTCTTTATTCATGTGAAGAAGTTGGTTTTATTAGGGTGGTTTAATAACATTTCTGTCGTAAATATGTTTTCTGATTGGATGCTAACTAAGTAAAACCCAATATTATTCCCTCTTAATTTGTCTTTACTAAATAGAGACCAAAGATTAATAAATAAGGTAGCTTCATCGATACAATATGGACATCTGCCGAACTTTACTGGAGAAAATAGATGGTCAAAAACCAAAAATAAGAAGTTCTGTTAAAGTGTGGTATGTTAATGATTCTAAATTATGGTACTTAACGGATGAACAAGCAGAGGGATACCTACAAGCAAGTCATTCAGATGAATATAAATCTGGTATGCAGGATGCTGAGACCAACTTAATTGAAAGAAATCTAGACCAAATCGTCGATCAACTGGAAATGCAGGTGAAAGTGATTGATTTAGGTTGCGGGGAAGCACTTAAAACTTTAAAGATTTTACGAGAAACACGACAAAGAGGAAAACAAGTGATTTTCTATCCCGTAGATATCAGTCCGAGGATTCTGGATCTTGCTATAAGAAATGCAGAAGAAGCAGGAATCGAGACATATGGTCTTCAAGAAGATTTTGAACAATTAGATCAACTTTTATCTAAAACTAAACCGGCTCTGCAAACATTTTATTTTCTTGGCGCTAATTTTGTAAATTTTAACTCAGATTCTATTCTTTCAACATTAAAAGCAAACATGAGAGGCAATGATGTAATATACTTTTCAGCTCAAACCAGCGATGGTCGCATCTCAAACATAGTTGCCGGATATTCAACCTCTGAAGCTAGAAACTTTGCATTCCAAACAATTAAACAATTAGGATTTGGTCCAGACGATGTTTCATATAACGCAAAATTTAATGAAGACACCAGGGGAGTAGAAACTTATTTCACAATAAACAGAATACCAGAAAAACTTAGAAAATCTAAATTAAGCTCCGGAGATGAAATCATAGTTACTACTTCCTACAAACCAACATTAAAAGATTTTACTCTAGTAGCTGAAAAATATTTTGCTGGGGAATTACTCTTTAACGAAAATAGGAACTATGTCGGTTTCCTAGGAAGAATCAAATAATCTTGTGGCAGCAGAATCATCAAAGAAAATCATAACTTTTCCGGCGCGCTTCCCATAATTTAGACTAAGCATCACCACTTTTTGTACTGCGCCATCTCACAGTAGTATCCTAATATTTTTTCGTTTTTTGTTCGCTGAGAAAAACTCACTTCGTTCGGGGTCACAGCCAACTCGCTTTTCTCATTTTTGATGGTTCTGCGGCACCTTCCCGTAAGGAACAACCCCTTTCGCAATCAATGTTATACTGATTCTATCGTTCGTATTAAGGCGATGACCCTTATTTTCTCAGCGAAATAATTTCGGGATACTACAAGCAAGCTACACTTTGATAAACTTTATATATCAAATCTTCCTTATTACAAGATTATTTTAAAAAAAGGTGATACTAATGTCAGAAGAAGGAAGAGATGTTAAAGCTGCTGAACTAGAATTTTTGGATATTTTTGCGAAAGAAGATGAAAAAGTACGGAAAGAGATGGCAATTCCTTTTTTGAAAGAATTTCTGAAGGGGTATAAGTATGCTAAGTCTTTATTTAAGTCAAAGGAACTTATTAGCGACAGCGAACTATCGGGAAATATCAAGGGATTATTTTCGGACGCCCTGCATAGATTACAGGGAATTGGAAGCGTTACAGAACTAAAAGCTAAAGCTCTAGGATATGCATTAGGTGAATTCATGGGAGTGATGGAATTTGGAATTACTCATCAGAAGGCACACCTATATAAAAGTGATGTAAAAGACTGTTTAGCAATAATAAGAAGTATATCTCAAATAATTTACGGGTTAGGGAATAAGGTTAGACCTGATTTTATCAGACGTAGAGTGCAAAGAATTGCTCGAGAACACGGACGCACCTTGACAGCTGAAAAGAAGGGATTCATAGCTGCTGTTGCAGCACTATTTACGAAAGAATGGTGATTTTCTTTTCTTAATTTTTTCTTTCTTTTCTTGGTTCTAATAACCTGCTAATCTTTTGGATTTTATTGGCAGTTGTAGCATTATATGAAGTGTTTGCAAAATAATTATAAATTCTCCAAATCTACATTATTTATGGAACAATATTTTTTACCTAAAAAGTTAGATTTTAAACATCTCCGGTTATGTTTACCTAACTTCGCCACTTCTTTGATATTTCATAAAAAATAAGACAGCTGTATTAT
>CAYHVV010000045.1:0-9277 GCA_964360115.1 uncultured Methanosarcinales archaeon
TAATACAGCTGTCTTATTTTTTATGAAATATCAAAGAAGTGGCGAAGTTAGGTTAGAAAAGGAGAAAATCACTATTTACTTGAGGGAAAGCTAACATACGCACGTGCATGTAGTGCAGCTGTTATACTTGGAAAAGCAAGCGTACAAAAAGGTGGCGGCTGTTTCATAGGTTATAACCAACCATTTAGCTTTTGGACTGACACCAGCAGAACAACGACGCCCCTCAAAGACAAAGTTGCTGCACTGTTTCTAAAACCGTCTAATGAATTAGTCATAGCCCTTCTTCGAGGTAAAAGTGCTCGTGAAGCAGCTGACATTTTTATGAGTTTATCAAAGAAAAATCTTCTTCAGTTGCTCAATAAAAAAGAAGAACCCGGCGCAATGATTTCCGCCATGATCTTATGGAACAATATGGCTGCGCAGGAAGTGCTTGGAAATGAAGAGATGAGTTGTTCTTAATTAATTTTATTCAGAGTTATCTTTATATACCCAAAAATTATTCTAAGTATAAAGAGGTGCATACATATCATCATCACTACCTGCGGAAATTCTGTAAAAATTGCAAAGGGATTAGCAAAAAAACTTAAGGCAACCTATTCACCTTTAACTATTTCTGCGTTTCCAGATGGAGACACTTATCTTAAATACAATATTAATGTCAAAGGAAAAACGGTAGTAATTGTACAATCATTCCAACCTCGTCCGGAGATGTCTTTGTATGATATCGTTTTTGCAGCAGAAACTGCTAAAGATTTAGGAGCTAAAAAAGTAATCCTAGTTGCGCCTTACTTAGCTTATATGCGACAAGATAAACGGTTTAATCCCGGTGAAGCAGTTTCTTCCAGAATCATGGCAAAATTGCTGAATAATTCTGTTGATAAAATAATTACTGTCGATCCGCACCTGCACCGATATAGATCAATGAAAGAAGTATTTACTATTTCAGCAAAAAACCTTACTGCAAACTTGCTTATTGCCGATTATGTAAAAAAGAAGATTTCTAATGCCGTGATTATTGGTCCGGACTGGGAATCATATCAATGGGCGGAAGCGATTGCCAAACGCATCGGTGTCGAATCAACAGTTTTAGAAAAGACACGCTACAGTTCCAGACATGTGACTTCCAAAATGGTTAAGAGAGTGGAAATTAAAGGGAAAACCGTAGTGATTGTTGATGATATTATTTCTACCGGACACACCATTGCTGAGGCAGCTAAGAAAGCTAAAGCAGCCGGTGCGAAAAAGATAGTAGCTATTGGTGTGCATGGATTATTAGTAGAAAATGCTATTTCTAAATTACATCAAGCTGGTGTGAGCGAAGTGATAACCACTAATTGCATCGAGCATAAGACCAATAGAATTGATGTGACGGAATTGTTTGTGGAAGAATTGAGAAGAGAGAAATAGATTTAATGATCTAATAAGAAAAATTATTTTGGCAACGACTTTCTTTTTTCTTTCTCGGGCACCTGAAGATAATTATCTGAAGTGCTGACTTTCTTTCCGCTTCGTTGCTCTAATTCTTTTCTCGCATTACCGGCAACCGCGCCACCTTCCAGCGCTGCATCTTTGTTTTCGGGAAAGCCCTGCGCATCTTTACCTTTTGCGATAGCAGTAGTAGAGGCTTCTCCCAGCATCGTGAAAATCAGTTCTAAGTCCCCCATATGATCTCTGAGGTTTTCTTTTTTCAAGCCTTTGAAATTCTGATATTCACTAGGAGTCATGCCAAAGGTGGCTTTACTGATTTCAGCGGTAAGAATAGCAAACTCTTTTTCTGTTCCTACCCCTCGATTTTTCCATTCATCAGTTAATTCATCCCGTATAGCAATTCCGCGAACACGCTTTTCAATCCACACGTCGGAATACCCTTTCTGCCGATAAAGTTCTTTCATTCTGGTTTGAGCTAATTCTGGATCTTCTATTTCCTGGATACGTTCATATCCTGTTTTTGCTAGCCATAATTTGAATGGTTCAGCTTTCTTAGAAGGGATTGACTGGATAATACGGAATAATGCTTCAGTATTGGCGCAATCTGTTTCGTAATATTTGCTATCAGAAGCAGGCAATTTCAGTTGTACACAGATTGTGGACAACTCAATACTGGATTCCAGTTCTCTTTTTTTAAGCATACTCCAATAGTTTCTAGAATTAGAACTACCCGTCAAAACTTCAATAACATCTATGACTGAGAAATACCATTCTTCGTTATGCCATATTTTTCGTATCTTCTTTCCTTCAAATACTGACAGCTTATTTATTTCTTGTTTCATCTTTGACCACTCTTCAACTTAAGGTAGATGGAGGTTTATATATTTTAGCCGAGGTTGTCCAGTGCGGGAGTGGCTTGCCAAAAGGGCTAAAAGAATAAAATTTTTGAGAAATAGGGGTTGTGAGTGCTTGTCCAGTGGTTGGTTAATTAAATCAGAATGGAGTAAGAATTCCTTTTCACTATCGGGGGGGTCACGAGTTTTTAAGAATAAACAAAACCTCCAGAAGATAAAATTACAATGAGGTGTTAAGAATGAGAAAAATGTTTTTAATTGTTTTAAGTTTAGTAATAGTTTCTATGTTTATTGTTGGTTGTGGTACTGGGCAAGCGGTTAAGTTTGGCAAGAGTGCACAAAAAGTTTCCGCCAATCAGGAGGGGGTTATGAAAGCAAAACTATGTACAGATAGTGATGGTGGAACCGATTCATTTGAAAAAGGAATTACAAAAGGATGGATTGAAAGTTATTATTTAGGTGGTGATAAGGTTTATCAAACTTTTGAAGATTTTTGCACAACGAAGACGTATGGAAGTCTTGATTATTCTGGTCCGGCAGGTTCCTTAAATGAAAGTACGTGGGAGTGGTGGAACACTGGTTTTATTCCTTCTTGCACTGGTGAACCATGTTCAACTATAGAGACAAAATGTACAGATACGCAAAATATAAAACGAAATGTCTTCCTTGTCCATTGTGAATTTGGCTGTTCCAACGGAGCATGTCTTCCAGCACCTAATTAAGTCCAGACCAAGTAATTTTTTTTCTTTTTAATTATAATCTAACTCTTCTTCGGTACATACAACATTTCCCCTTTCACAAAGAATTCAAATACGGCAAGATTACGTTTCCGCACATCTTCTATAACTAAATTAAAGGAGTTGCTGCTTACTACCTCTATATATCTTCTGTCAGTAGGTTGAATATCTTTAAAGTATAATCCGTCATTTTCAAAACGTTTTTCTAACGGGGAGATATACAAAGAAACCCTACTTTCAGTACGTACATTATTTACCAGCAAATAATTATCTTGGAGAGCATGAAATATATTATCTCTAGCTACTACCCTTCCACTGAACAAAACCAACCCTTCTAAGTGCCCTTCGCTTATGGTATGGACATCGGTATGGCTTCCCGGTTGTATTTTTTCAGCATCATAGCCCATTTCCAACAGCTTCTGTTGAACTTGCTTGTCCATATCTTACACCTTTCCTAACCTGGCTAATTCTTCTTCTGGCATTGCCGAAACCTTTATATAATATAGCCAGTTATATAGTCACTATGGCAACGACAATCCAAGTAAGCGAACAATTGGTGGATACTCTGAAAAAGAGAAAACAATACAACAAAGAAAGCTATGAAGAAGTTATTTGGGATTTAATGGAAGACACTACAGAAATAAACGAAGAAACAAAGAAAGAAATAGAACAAGCCAGAGCTGATTACAAAGCAGGAAAATTCTATACTCATGAGCAGGTTAAAAAAAGATTGGGGCTCTAAATGTCCTCAGAAATGTTAACAGAATTTTGGGGACACAAAAATCGTGGTGATTTTTAGTGTACGAGTTAATCTACTCTTCTTCTGCATTAAAACAATTAGAAAAACTAGAACAGAACATAAAAGAGAGAATTGTTGTTGCATTAGAAAGATTAAGAATCCGGCCTGAGTCTTGTGATATCAAGAAACTAGTGGGAATGCAGGGGTATAGGTTCAGGGTGGGCGATTACAGAATTATATTTGATATGGAAAATAACAAGCTAATAATTCTAGTTCTAAAAATAGGACATAGAAAGAATATTTACGATTAAGCACGGAAAAATATAACGCCGGCTATGCTCTTATCACAACAAAAAATACAACCCCACTATTGTTCGGAGCATTTCATTCAAAGAACAAAATAAAAAATCACCGGCAGGATTAAACAACCCATCAGATGATTTTTTCCCACTCCAAAAGCAGAAGTAACCAATCCGATTGCGGTAGCGGTTAATAATATGGTCAGCCCGATGAAACTGTCGAAATATAATGTCAACAAGGTAATAAAAATAATAATCCCTGATAATAATTTAGTGTAATTGATTCTTACAATATATTTTGCAAATATTTTTGAAAAATAGATGGCTAAGAGAGAAGCAATCCCTCCTGCTACCAGAGCCACACCCATGAATAGGATCATTTCTTTAAATCCAACTCCACCGATTAATTCGTTTACTGCAACGATTGCTCCATTTCGCGCTTTTTGCAAGACGTATGCAGCGGCAATAGAAATGGCCATGCTGGCAGTGTTAATCTGGAATTTAGGAGGTCTTATCACCAAGATTTTTGGTGATTAATACCGCCTATTTCCAAAGTCAATACCGCTTATCTGAACTTTAGAACATATTAATTTTATAGGTAAAAAATAACGCATCTATAAAAACATTGTGTTTTAAAAGTTAAGGTAACATATTTTTAGGAACGATTTTTTTTAAATGTAAAAATAGTTTGAGGTAACGCAAATCACGGCGTTGAACGAAATAAGAATGTAAAAATAAAAGTCCACATATTCCCCCTAATTCAAATAGTATTCTTGAGGTCATTGGAACTGCATATCCAAAAGCATCATCATAATCCTTTAATTGTGGGAAATTATCGATATGTATAACACCGCTCCCAATATCTTCATCGTAATTTTGTTCATCTAATATTTTATTATTCCTTTCAATTTCTGCTTTTATTTCCTTTTTCCAAGTAGTTCTGAATTTGAAATCAAGGTAAAGCCATGCTTCGTGGAAATTATCAATAATCTTTTCGATATAAGCAACTATGTTAAAATCATTTTCATTTATTATTTCTTGCAATACTCTATTAAAGGTTAATTTCTCTTGTACTTTTTTTTGTTCTATTTTGTTAATAATCTCCCTACCTGTTAATTTTAAATATTGACTGATTAGATAACCTATCAAAAACTTGGCTTCCTTTGTTGCATGTTGTTGTACAAAATCTAGTGTATATGGTAAATTTTTAAAATTATTATATAATGGTAAACCTTTGGTTTGTATATCTGGTATTTCTTCTTTCTCTAAAAAACGTAAGAAATCTTCTTGGTATATTTCTTCATTACCTAGACTTTCTGTATCAACATAATCTTTTTTTTGAACAACATTGTCCTTTATTATAGTGTCCATCAAATTTTTAATTCTCAGATTAATTAAGTGAATAAACAGATCATACAATTTATATTCATTGATAATATATTCTTTATGGTGTCCTTCTTGTTTAATAAGACCCCAGCCCTCAATAGTGATTTCACCTTTTTTATTTCGCTTCCCTCCAGCGATACTCGCTTTACAAACATTCAGGTATGTGCGATTTGTTTTTACCAGTCGTTTAATATCATTGTTATTTTTACAGCCTGCCGCTACCAATACTAAAAAAAGCATAGTTTTAGGTTGCTTTAAATGTTCAAGGTGGTATTTTCCTCTTTTGATTCCTTTTCGGTTGTACTTACCTTTTCCCTTATTCCTTCTTTCTCCTTTCATTTGAAACTACACATTTAAATGGAAATTCCTGCCTTTTTTAAATGTTATTTGAAAAAACAAGTTCATTTAAGATATGACCTTTACTTATGTTTTTCTATGGACATCAAAAAAATAGAAAAAATTGATCCAATCTTTGCCTTTATCGTCGGTAGGTTGCGGGAGGAAGGTCAGTTATGACTGAACGCCAGAAACCGCTTCTTCCCTATGAGATGGACTGGGCTAAAATCAAGTATCCGTTTCTATTTTTTAGTATTATGGAACGATACTCAAGCTTGGGAAAGTTTTGTCAAGAAAATGGGTTATGTAAGGCTACGCTCCACAATGTGCTTTATGGCAAGAATCCGCCTCGCCAGGAATTCATGCTCAAATGTGCTGAAGTCTTACGCAAAGACACTCTTTTGCTTTTCGCTGTAAATCCAGAAAAATTATCTGAAATAGATCGACGAGAGATGTTATCCGAAAATGCTGATTAATTATTTAATAATAAAAAATTAAAAAAATTGAAGGTGAGAAGAATGGAGTCAGAAGAAGTCAGGAATTATATTGGAAAAAAAGTATTAATTGTATTAAAAAATAATTTCAAATACACGGTAGAAATTCCTTTTTTCTATGGAAATACACTCACAGTAAAGGACAAGTACGGGAACGATGTTACTCTCGATTGCGATTTTATTCTTCTAATTTCTGAATTTAAAGAGGTGCTAAGATGAATTTCCCTCTCCCAACAAAGACTTTAGCAGATATTCGTTTGAATGGTTATCCTCAACAGTTATGGAAAATTAATAAATTAATTCCTGATAGGGGAATATCAATCTTTGGCGGAGCTTCAGGTTCATTTAAGACGTGGGTTGCAATGCAATTGGCTCTTGCATGTGCAGGAGGAGAGCATTTTCTTCATCATTTTGAAGCAAAGAGAGCAAATGTATTGTACATTGATGAAGAAAATGGCGACATCACTTTACCAAACAGATTCGAACTTTTGATTAAAGGACATAATCACAAACATACTTTTGATAATCTCTATGTTGTGCAATTTGCTAATATTAAATTAGACGATCCAACCACAACAGGTAAATTATTGCATTATGTAAAACAGAATAATGTCCGATTAATAATTTTGGATAGTATGGTTCGTTGCATGGGTGGCGAAGAAGATAAGGCGAAAGATGTACGTATAGTTTTTGACATATTAAAAACAATAATCAAATCAGTTGACGATTTGTCAATAGTAATATTACATCATACCGCAAAAGGAAAACGAGGTTTAGAAGGATTACGTGGCTCTGGCGACTTTGGTGCATTTGCCGATGTTGTTTTGATGTTCCAAGCCACGAAAAAGAATTTGATTAACATTGATGTTGCTAAGAACAGGCATATTGATCTATCTAAATTCTCTCGTTTTTCTATTGAAGTGATTAAAACTAACGATGGTGGAATTTCTTTCGCATATAGTGAATATGATGAAGCTGGCGGAAATATAAATGCTGTTGATGCACTAAAGGAAGATCTACTTGAACACTTCAAAACGGAAAAAATTGAGGAATTTAGATCAGGAGTTATTTGGAACTTAATGAAAAAGAGGGGTCATGCCCGCACTAACTATTTCACTGCTATAAAACAGCTAGAGGGGGAGGGTTACCTTCAGCAAGGAAGAAAACAAGGTTTATGGATTGTTCATCAATTACAAATTTCAGAAGAAGAAATATCCTAGTTGTCCGGATTGGACAAAATGACTGAACACTTTGGACAAGCGTATAGATTAGCAGAGTTGGACAAAACCACAAACACACGCTTAAAGGCGTGTATTGTTTGTCCAAACTCTATCTATATAGACACTTTGGACACTTGTACAACTATAATGAAGAAAAAAAAATGAAAAGAGAACTACAAATTTATGGTCGGCTTGAAGAAATTTTAAACCGACTTGATCCAGATCGAGCCGAGATGCTTTTCGTTCTCGGAACGCTTAAATCTAAAATTGGGCTTTCAGCTCAAGAAATACAAGACCTTGTAAGTACCAGCTCCCGCTGGAATAACTACACACGCCAAAAAGCAGATGAATTTCTAAAACTAAACCCCCCTCTAAAATATTTTTTTTCTTCATCTAAGATTAAACAGGTAAAAGAATGGAGACTTAACAAAGGTTTTGTCAGAACATTAGCCTCAAACGAAATAGCTCTTGATTTAGATACAAAAGAAGACTTTGAACGGGCTGTCAGATTGTTCGATAAGCATCAATTAAAAGGCAATTGCCGAACATGGGATGGTGCTAAAGGAGGACACGTTTCACTTTTTTTTCCAGAAGCGGTATCCGTTGAATTCAAAGAAGCAATTAGGATTTTCTTTCATGGAGATGAAGGGCAAATCAACATCACAGTAGAAGGAAAACCGCACCAAAGGACTGGAAACATTGTGGGAGTTATTGCTGAACTTCAAGGATTTAACAGTAAAGAGACAATAGAGAGCATGTTCAAAAATGAATACGGAGGAATAACAAATGAAAACGACGATGAAAGAAGGAGAGAAGTATCTAAGCATAAAGTTAGCAGGACATGAATTTGTAACTGCTTTCCCAAATCAGAAAACAAAGCCAGAACAACCAGATTTTAAGGGCGATGGCATTGCTGTTTGGGTTAAAGAAAAGCGAGGAATAAAAGTTGAGGAGATATCTCCTCTTTAATGTTTTATATGAAAAAAATTCGCATAATCAACCCAGTTCCTTCGTTCATTGATCCAGTTCGATATATTCAAATTGAAGCAATGGATAAAGGAGTAATAATAGAACTGCCTGAAGCGGTAGCGGATTTATTGATAAGAAAAAATAGGGCTAAAGAGATTATTGTGGAAAATAAATTTGAGAAATGGGAGGTGAAATGAAGTTGATGCACTCTGCCACTGCGAGACACAAGGTGTTTTTTCGGGAGTAGTCATACTCCTTACCTCCTTTCCGTCCAGATGCGGATGGTTTTGGTGAATGTGGGGTGCATCGATTCATTTACAAAGAGGAGATGAAACATGGAAAGAAAATTTCAGAGCCGTAAAAGTATTCAGATAAGAAACATGGCTAATGGAAATACTGTGTGGTTACGAGAAGATCAAAGAGCAAACTGCGAGAAGATAATTAATCATTTTGAAAGGGATTATAAAAGCACTGGAAAGAAGCGGAAGATGACATATAGCCAATTAGCAAAAGAATTGAAAATGCAGAGAGGTAGTGTTTCCAGTACTTGTTGGTACTTAGCCTTTCGTGATCCACCCTTATTAAAAATCTGGGCAGAGAAGAGCGTCTCCACACGTAGACACGTTACGACACGCATGCGAGTTAAATTGCGTTAAACGAGTTACATACTGAAGTATGTAGTAAAGCCTACTATAAGGTTGTCATAAAATTTGTTACAATAAGATAGGCAAATCGGCGGTTACTATAAAGATGGCAGAAAACCGGCTTTGCGTGGATATTAAATCTCAATGATGTTTATCCCAAAAATCAAATCT
>CAYHVV010000046.1:0-9257 GCA_964360115.1 uncultured Methanosarcinales archaeon
GGAAAGAATATTTAAGAATTTATAAAATGTTCGAAAGCTAAAGAATTATACTATAATTACTTTTGTCCGCAACTAATGAGAAGATAATTGAGATAATCTATCTGTAAGTTGGGAGATTTTAACTCTCTCTTGTTGAGTGGTATCCCGGTCACGGACAGTAACCGCGTTATCATCCAGCGTTTCAAAATCTATAGTAATACAATAGCGCACCCCCATTTCATCAGCCCGAGCATAACGTCGGCCAACTGAAGCTGCTTCATCATAGAAGCAAGAAAAATTGGCTTTCATTTTAGCAAATACTTCTTCTGCTTTTGCCACTACTTCTGGCTTGTTTTTTACCAAAGGAAAAACTGCACAAAAGAAAGGCGCTAATTTTGGAGGCAAGTGCAGCACTATATTACCTCTGTCTTTATCGTCTTCATAATTAAGATCAAGCAAACTATAGACATTCCTATCTACTCCAAAAGATAGTTCTAACACGTGGGGAATAAACTTGCTTGCCGATTCTTCATCAAAGATTTCCATCTTTTGGCCGGAAACTCTTTCGTGGCCGGAAAGATCATGATTAGTACGGTAATGCACCCCACCAACTTCAGTGAATCCAAATTCCTGTAAATCTATTTCGATATCGAAATGATATTTATTGTAAAAAGCCTTTTCTTTTTCATCCAATTCGTAGAAACGTAATTTTTCTTTTGGTATTTTTAACACATCAAAATAAAACTGCTGGATTTTCACTAAATGATATACATAAAATTGCGGCAATCCCTCGGAGATTAATTCCTGAGCAGTTCGTTCAACTGCTGAGTCATCTTTCCTATCTTTTATCAGCAGAACTCTCACTTTGTAATTTTTCACTAAATCAAAATATTTATGTTCATTTATTTTTGCTGGATTGAAAAATATCTGCAATTCTGCTTGAGTGAATTCTCTTTGGCGGAGAACAAAATTGCGCGGCGAAATTTCATTTCGGTATGCTTTTCCAACCACTGCTAACCCCAAAGGTAATTTTTTTCTTTGCAGCTCATATTGTAATTTGAAATTGACGAAAGGCGACTGCGCCGTTTCAGGACGAAGAAAAGCACGGTTTCCCTTGCCGGTCCCTAACTGTACCGGAAACATCATGTTCATCACCGAAACAGGTTTTAATTTTGACTGGCATTTGGGACAAACCAGATTATGCTTTTCTATGAGTTTAGTCAATTGTTCTGGAGAAAGACCTTCATGCCTAGTTTTGGTTTTAGCTTGAATGAAATGATCCGCCCGTTCAGAGAAATCACACTTAGAACAGTCGACAATGGGATCGATAAAGTTTTCCAGATGCCCAGATGCTTTGAAAACATTTTCATGCATGATATTAGCTGCTTCAATTTCAAAGAAATTATCATCCAAGCCGAGAAAAAAATTACGCCAGAGATTTTCAAAGTTGTGTTTTAATTTTTTGCCTAGGTGACCATAATCGTAAAGTCCCGCTATTCCACCATAGATTTCTGAAGAAGGATACATGAACCCTTTCTTCTTACAGAACACTGCAATATCTTGCGCTGAATGAGCCATACAACCTTATTATAAAGGAGAATTATTAAAGGTTTCTGTTAAGAAACTTTGAAGGTTTTGCCTTCAACAATTTGCTGTTTGGGATTCTACAAATAATAGATATTACTTAACTAGATTGCTATTTCCCTTTCAGCCAATTCACTTCTTCCTCATCCAGTTCCAATTCTTGTGCTATAGTTGTTCCTGCACCTTTCTGAAACATAACCTGCAAATAATGAACTTGCTGTTGAGCTACGGAAGTAGAGGTATGGGTCTTTGCTGCCAATTTCCGGGCAATTTCTTTTTTCTTGGCATTCTTCATCTTAGCCTGCCACAAACGTAGGAAACGCATCGTCTGTCGGTAAGGAACAAATTCTGGATTTTTTTCATCTTTAGCAGAAGAAATTCCTGCAGTAAGCAGATCGTTGATGTAAGCTAAGAAACGCCAGTGTTGGCGGTTCATGATTCTTCCCTGAAAGACATCTGCACGAGCAAGATATTCATATCCTTTTGCTAAAGCTTGAGCAGACAAATATTCTTTAGGCATATTTTCATCAATCCAATGAATCACGTCGCGAGGCTCAAGATCCACATTATCTAGTGCAGACAATGCAGTTTCTGCTGAAGAAGATTTGAAGATAATCATCAATGCATTGAGAATAGTTTCCGCTCGCTTGCGGTCGGAAAGAGTGGAAATATCGGCGAAGGATAGATTTTTAGTATTGGAACTGCCCTGGAGATCAATCAAGGCTGCGCGAAGATCTCCGTCGACTTGCCGCGCTAAAGAATTGACCGCTTTTTCATCAAATTTTATGTCTTCCTGTTCGCACACCCATTGTAAGCAATGAGAAACAGTTTTGTACTGCAGTTTGTGGTAAGGGATTACCTGGGCAGCTTTTACCAGCGCTTTGAATTTACTGTCTTCAATATCATTGGCAGTTAAAATTACCGGAAAAGAAGATTTTTCAATCGCTTTAACTAATGCGGGAATACATCCTCGATCAGTAACTCCAGAAATGTTGTCTACTTCATCTATGAGAATTATTTTAGGCGTGAAGAAAAGTGACTGCTGTCCTAGCGCTGAATTAAGGAAGGTAGTAATGTTTTCAGCATTTCGCAAATCTGAAGAATTAAGTTCTACCACATCATAGTTTAATTCTTTTGCCAGCGCATATACTGAAGAAGTTTTTCCACAGCCGATAGGTCCGAGCAAAAGCGCTGCTTTGTGCTGCTGCTGTTTATATTGAATCACAAAAGTACGTAATTGGGATACTGCTAACTGCTGTCCGAACACCTGGCTGGTGTTCTTTGGTGCATATTTGATAGTAAAGAGAGACATCATTTGAGGTGAGAAGCATTACGTTTTAAGATTTATGGTAAATAACTCATTTTCCGCCAGAAAAAACTTTTGGCTGAAAAACATCCGAACTATCAGATACTTTCTCCGGTACAATATAGGGATTAGGTTCTATCAAAGAACGCGCATAGTTAGCCTTAAGAAGTGATTCATATTCAGAAAATATTTCTATGCAGAGATCTGTTTTTTTATCTTTAGTTATTCTTTCAGTCAGATTATAACGTATAGAAGGATCAACCACCAGGATATGATGATCTGTTAAGTGCCAATAACAAGCACGGAGAAAAGCCCAGGACATTTTCGGAGAGTATTTTTGTTGTTGTAACTGCTCTAATATTTCTTTGTCAGGAAAGGATGGAGTTTCTTGATTACCTACTGGTATGCATCGTGCAACGGTATCAATTACCGCTTCTAAGGTCAGATAAATTTCTTCATCGGAAAGAGCAAGTGTTGGCATCAAAATGTACTAAGCGGCTTTTATTTTAAATATTTGCGTTGAACAGGAAATAGTTGTAAGATATATAGAAAGCAAGAAATAGCCTAATATATTGCTCTTGCTTTCTAATATAGTTCTGGCAAACGATTAATTCGAATATTAGTTGCCCTCACTATATATCGCTTTCATCTCAATAATCTATTTAAACTGCAACTCTCTTCAAAAAAAATGGTTTATCATGAAGTTGGGGCTTACATTTACTGATGTTCTTCTTGTACCTAAAAAGAGCCCTCTTCGTTCACGCACGGAAGCAGATACACACACCAGATTCACTCGGAACGTTTTTTTAAATATCCCTTTAATCAGTTCTAATATGGCTACAGTAACCGAACATAAAATGGCCATAGCCATGGCTAGGGAAGGTGGCTTAGGTGTAATTCATCAATTTAATACTGTTGAAGAGCAGGTTGAAGAAATAAAAAAAGTCAAGAGAAGCACTAGCCACATCATTGAAAATCCTCTTTCTGTCCCCCCCACAATTACAGTGGGAGAAGCAGTTAAGATTATGATCACAGAAGGCGTAACCAGCCTTTTGGTAGTTGATGGAGAAGAGCTAGTTGGAATATTTACCTCGCGCGATTATCTGTTTGAAGAAAATCTTGACAAGAATATTACAGAAGTTATGACTGGGAAGGATAGGCTAATTTGCGCACCCTACGGAATAGGATTACAGCAAGCTAAGGAAATTCTCCACAAATACCGTATTGAGAAACTTCCGTTATTGGAAAATAGGAAAGTACGGGGATTAATTACAACCAAAGATCTACGCAAGCTGGAACAATGGCCTAATGCATCGAGAGATGGAAAGGGGCGTCTGAGGGTAGGTGCAGCAGTAGGAGTGAAAGATACCATCGAGAGAGCTAAAGCGCTCATCGAAGCCGGAGCAGACGTGATTATTTTAGATATAGCGCACTGCCATTCGGAATTAGCTATCCAGCAGATAAAAGAATTCAAATATAATTTTCCGCAAGTAGATTTAATGGCAGGCAATATTGCTACAGCAGAAGCAGCACGAGATTTAATTTTAGCCGGAGCAGATGGTTTGAAAGTTGGCATAGGGCCTTCCGCAGTATGCACGACCAGGATCATGTCCGGTTCAGGAGTTCCACAGTTGACCGCTATCATGGATGTAGTTAAAGTTGCTCGCGAATACGATATTCCTGTAAGCGCAGACGGAGGCATGCAATATCCTGGCGATGTGGCAAAAGCCATTGCAGCTGGAGCTTCAACAATTTATTCTGGAAGTTTCTTTGCCGGAACCGATGAAGCGCCGGGCTATATCATTACCAAAGACGGAAAACGTTATAAAAGATACATGGGCAGCGCTTCCTATGACAGCAATCACGAACGGAAAGAAAACATGGAAGGAAAGAAAGTGAAAGATAAGTTAGACGTATATGTAGAGGGAGTAGCTATTTTAGTTGATTACAAAGGCTTTGTTCGTGAAGTGATTAAGGGATTAGTTAAAGGATTACAAAGTGGCATTAGTTACTGTGGTGCCGTTGACATTAAAGGAATGCAAGAAAACGCTGAATTTATGCAGATTACCACTAATGGTTGGGAAGAGAGCAAAAGCAGAGGAACGAAGCTGAGTGAGTGATGGTTGATTAATCCCTCAAAATTCCGGCGGAACCTGATATTCAGGAAACATATACGGCGCATCATCCCTAGTGATTTTTTTCTCTTTCACTTGTTTTGAAAGCTGATAAACTTTGTCAGATAATTCTTTATCCTCTTTTCCTATATCCTCTAAACACCATAATGCGCGCCGGCCATGTTCAAAAGTAATAGCGAGAACTTCGCGGTCATCAGGATTATCTTGTAAAATGCTGTAACCTATATCAAATAAGAAAGTATAATACGCTGGAGCGAGATATTGAATGATTTTAGGCATATTGTATGAAAGTAAACATATCTTAATAAAATCTTCTTTTCTTGAAAAGAAGAGTCGGACAAAGCCACTTTCTCAATTAACTTTTTAAATATCCACTCTCCTTTAAGCATTTATGGAACTTCCTCAACGTTATGATCCAAAAGAAGCCGAACCGCGCTGGCAGAAATACTGGGAAGAAAAAGAAATCTTTGTCTATCATCCTGATCAAAAGAAAGAAACTTATTCGGTAGATACGCCTCCTCCAACTGTTTCAGGTAAGATGCATATAGGGCATGCTTTCAGTTATACTCAACAAGATATCGTAGTTAGATATCAGCGTATGAAAGGCAAACAAGTTTTTTTTCCCTTCGGAACAGACGATAATGGCCTGCCTACCGAAAAACTGGTAGAGAAAAAGAAGAATATTCTTTCTGCTAAAATGAATCGGGAAGAATTTGTCAAGATTTGTAACCAAGTTATTGAAGAAGAAAAACCAAAATTTATTCAAAGCTGGAAAGAGATTGGCATGTCTGCTGATTTCAAACGTTCTTACTCAACCATCAATCGCCATTGCCAAATCACTTCTCAGGCTTCATTCATTGATTTATTCAAAAAAGGAAGAGTCTACCAACAGGAATCTCCGGGAACATATTGTGTATTATGTCAAACTGCTATTGCGCAAGCTGAATTTGAATCGGTAGAGATGAAATCTCATTTTAATGATATAGCTTTTACTGCAGCCGGAAAAAAAATAGTCATCTCTACTACGAGACCAGAATTAATTCCGGCGTGTGTAGCCCTGTTTTACAATCCTACTGACGAACGTTATCAGCATTTGAAAGGAAAAACTGCAAAAGTTCCGCTCTTTAATTATGAAGTGCCAATCTTATCTGATGAAGCGGTGCAAAAGGATAAAGGAACCGGTTTAATGATGATCTGTACCTTTGGAGACAAAGAAGACGTCGATAAGTGGTTTAGGTTTAAGTTACCTCTGCGTGCAGTATTTGAAAAGAATGGAAGGATGAATGAATTAGCTGGGGAGTTTAAGGGATTAAAAATTAAAGAAGCTCGACAAGCAGTTCTTGACCAATTGAAAGAGAAAGGACTTTTACTCCAACAAAAAGAGATTGTTCATGATGTGAATGTGCATGAACGTTGTAAGACAGAAATTGAATTTCTCAAGACGACACAGTGGTATATCAAGATTCTTGATAAAAAAGAAGAATTATTAGAATTGGCAAATCAAATCACCTGGTATCCACAACATATGAAAGTCCGTTATAATCATTGGGTGCAAAATCTTAATTGGGATTGGTGCATTTCCAGACAACGACATTTTGGAATCCCTATCCCTATTTGGACTTGCAGTAAATGTAAGAGTTATATTTTACCAGAACTTAAGGATTTACCGGTAGATCCTACTACTCAAAAACCAACAAAAGCTTGCTCTTGCGGCTCTACTCAATTTAAAGGAGAAACAGATGTTCTTGACACTTGGGCCACTTCTTCCGTAACTCCGGAAATTACTAAAAACTGGGTAAGTAAAGGAGAATACAATTATAGATATGATCACAAAGCATTTGATCTTCGTCCGCAGGCTCATGACATCATCCGAACGTGGTTATTTTACACCATCGTTAAAAGTTATTATCATCACCAGCGCACTCCTTGGAAAAATGTGATGATTTCAGGTCACGCTCAAGATGCGCATGGAAGAAAGATGTCTAAATCGCTGGGAAATATTGTTGAACCGCAGGAAATGATTCAAAAATATTCTGCAGATGCTTTGCGTTTCTGGGCGGCAGGATCAAAATTAGGAGATGACCTGTCTTTCCAGGATAAGGACTTGCTTACCGGACAAAAATTTGTAACTAAATTATGGAATGCTTCTAAATTTGCGTTAATGCATCTTGAAGATTATACTGAAGGAAAAGAAGATAATAATAATAAACCAGTTACAGAAATTTTTGATAAGTGGCTGTTAAGCAAATTGCATAAAGCCATTAAGGAAAGTACTGATTCATTTGAAAATTATGAATATGCTAAAACAAAATCGGAAGTAGAACAGTTTTTCTGGCATACCTTTTGCAATAATTATCTGGAAATCGTCAAGGATAGATTATACAATCCACAAGTCCGTGGAGAAGCAGAAAGAAAAAGTTCCCAGTATGCACTATATCAGAGCCTGTTGGCAATTTTAAAGATGATGGGCCCCATCATGCCACATATTACAGAAGAGATTTATCAATTGTATTTTGCTGAAAGGGAAGGAAAGAAAAGCTTGCACATTTCCTTATGGCCGGAGTTTAACCAGAATATGGTTGACGAAAAAGCAGAATTAGCTGGAGATTTAGGGGTGGATATTATTAACACCGTAAGAAAATACAAATCAGAACAGCAGCTGTCTATAAAAGAAGACTTTACACGATTGATTGTAGGAAATGACGATTTGGAATTTCACGCTATGATTAAGAGTATCGAAGCTGATTTAAAGGCCGTTCTTAATGTAAAAGAAGTGGTTTTTGTAGGACAGACTTCATTAGAGAGTGATAAATTCAATATTAAGATTGGATTAGTGAAGTAAACAATTTGTTCTTAATTTCCGAAATGTTTATAATACAAATAAGCTAGATAAGCTTAAAGGGCGTGAGTAATAACGTTCTAACAAAATACTGAGGTGTTTATTATGGCAGCAGCAACAGGAGTAGAAGGATATTGTGTAAAATGTAAGTCAAAGCGCCAGATGGCTGACGCTAAGGAAGTTCCCATGAAAGGAAAAGGAGATGTAGTTCGAAGAGCAATGAAAGGAAAATGCTCTAAATGTAGCACTACCATGTTCAGAATCATGGGTGCAAAAAAGTAAGTATTTTTTTATCTTTTATTTTATGTTATATTTCTTGTTTTTACGATTTTTATGATTATAGACTTCTGGATTTACCATAAATTTGGCTTTTCTCCCTTGAAGTGCATCAATTATATTCTGCGCAGCTAGTTCAGACATTGCAGTTCTGGCTTCAATAGTCGCTGAAGCAGTATGGGGAGTTAATACTACGTTGTTTAATTTTGTTAGACCTTTAGTTAAATGAGGTTCAAATTCATACACATCCAATCCGGCACCGGCAATCTGTTTTTTTTGTAATGCATCAACTAATGCTCTCTCGTCAACTACTGGACCGCGGGAAGTGTTGACAAGATAAGCGGTTTTTTTCATCAAAGCTAATTCTTTTTTGCTGATAAGATGCTTGGTTGAGGGAAGTAAAGGAACATGAATAGAAACGAAATCTGATTTTTTTAATAATTCAGATAACGATACAAATTTAGCGTGAAATTCATGTTCAAAATCTTTGTTTCTTCGGATATCATAATATAACACTTTAGTCCCCATACCTTTCCCTGCCCGTTCTGCCACTCCTGCACCAATTCTTCCTAAGCCCACTATGCCGAGAGTTTTTCCTTTCAGTTCAGAACCTAGAAGCTGCATCGGTTTCCAGCCTTTGTATTTTCCGGCCTTGGTGAATGAATCTGCTTCCACTAAACGTTTTGTTAAAGCCAATATCAATGCGAAAGTATATTCTGCGACCGCATCAGTAGATACGCCGGGAGTGTTAGTTATAGGGATGCCTTTTTTAGTTGCTGCATTTACGTCAATGTTATCAAAGCCGACCGCATAATTGGAAATGATTTTCAGCTTAGGATTAGCATTGATTATATCAGCATCAATCTTATCCGTTAATAAACAAAGAAGCGCATCACAATTTTTTACTTCCTTAATTAGTTCTTTCTTAGGCATGACTTGATCTTTAGGATATACTTTTACTAAGAAATGTTTACGAAGCAATTGTATTCCTTTTTGAGGTATTTTCTGGGTGACAAACACCTTCTTTTTTTGCATGATCTAAAGAAGATAGTTTGATATTTAAATGTTCTTTTTGACTGAACAAGAGTATGTGCATAGCTCAAATTAGTGCTTTTAAAGAATAAAATGGGTTTTGCCC
>CAYHVV010000047.1:0-9243 GCA_964360115.1 uncultured Methanosarcinales archaeon
TTGGTATTGTGCTAACAATTAGAGAGTAGAATGTTAAAATGGCGAAGTTAAGTATCAATATTTTCCAAGAAGTTGGAGATGAATTAAGAGAGAAAATAGGAGAAATTGCTAAGAAATAAATCTTCATTTAAAAAAACTTTTTAACCAATAATATTAATCCCCCCATCATACCAAATATACCTAAAATTTTAATTGTTGAGAAAGTATCCAATAAAGATGATTTTGAAGCACTATCTAAATCAGTATTTTTGATTACTTGTCCAGTTGCATCAATCATTGTATCTTGAACAGTTCTTTCAACATAATTATAAATCAAAAAACTAAATAATGCAACAATAAAAGCAATTATGGTAAAAATAGTAACTTTACTCATTTTATGCTCTCCTCATATGAAATATAATCTCCGCATATGGTTGCCTATCTCTTTCAGTCCGATTTAATACTGGTCTTTTGAATTGATTTACAATCTTTAAGCCGCTTTTTTCTGCGATTCGGGGATATAAACCATATTTATCGTTAGCAACAATAAAGAAATTTCCGCTATCTTTCACAAATTTACTAATATTCAAAAGAACGTTACTTATTCCTTCGACATATTCTTCTATCGCCTGCTTTCCTTGTCCTTTATACAAAGGACCAATCTCTAAATTATCTTTTCTGGGAATCTCAAATAATTCATAGGCGTAAGCATGCTGTTCGTGGTAATCAATTTGACCTACATACGGGGGAGAAGAAAATACCCCATCTATCTTCTTTTTTTGAAGTAAATTTCGAAATTCTTTGTTTTTAGTCTGTTCAAAAATATTAACTTCTCTCGAATCTCCATGAATCACTTCGCTATAACTCTCTTTTCTCAATCTTTCAAATTCTTTAATTCTATTAACCGTATCGTAACTATTTTTTCTCAAATGGGGTAATACGGTATTAATGGGGGTACAAATTTTTCCATGCTTACGGCAATAATAAGGTCCAATTTGTGGCTCTTTTAATGTTGCAAGATCAGAATGAGTTGTAGAACGACAGGAACGAGCAGTTCGGCTTAAGACAATTCTCATTATTTTCTTTGTTTGTTCATCTTCTACTTTCTCAATTAATTTAAGATAATAAAATAATTCCTGCTTAATTCTCTTGGAAAACCATTTTGAGAGAAAGCTAGACATCTCTCTTTCATTTGCGAGATGAGATCTGTCTTTAGTCCCATTTTTTTCAAAAAATTCTTTATTATCTTTAAGAAATTGCTTTAATTTTTCTTCGGCATATTCTTTTTCTTTAACTTTCCCCTCTCTAATCCAATGCTTAAATTCTGATGGAAAGTATCTCTTATTAAATTCTGATAATCGCTCTTTAAGTTGCATATCAAATGAATCATCAAATGTTGATTCACTAAACTGCCCTAATTTGTCCAGGGTGTTCTTCAGTTTAAAATTCAACTGAAAAATATCATATGTATCTAACTTTACACTTGAAATGAGGCAGTTAAAACCCGAAACATCAATTCCAATAGAATTTAATCCCAACTCCGAAGCCTGAACTAATGTTGTCCCGCTTCCCATAAATGGGTCTAATACTGTATCCCCCTTATGAAAAAATATTTCTTTTTTCAGGTGATTGATATTTTCATCTAAGAAATATTCCACTAATTGAGGAATAAACTTTCCTTTATAGGGATGTAAGCGGTGAACATGCTTAGTAGTATCTACCTCTCTTAGATGATCAAAAGAAAGTCCCCAATCTAAATCTTTCCCAAGTTTATTTTTCCAAGAGTCTTGTTTACGAATTACAAATTTATCGTAATATTCTTGTAATTCTTCTTTATTCACTCTGACTTTTCTAGATTCATCTGGGAATTTGTGAATTTTACCATATTGGACTAAATAAGTGATATTAGTTGGCGTAACGGTTCTTCCAATATATTCGCTGGCCCAATTAGACGCTTCTTGAACCGAAACTAACATCTTATTTTCCTCCATTTTTTATTTTATCTTCCATAAACACTTCTATACTTCGGGAAAGTGCTACGGCGTTTTTCTTACAGAATTCTCTATATTTTTCGTAAGTACTTTCATCAAGACTTAAAGTAACGTTCTTTTGACTCATCTTATCTCCCCTCTTTAAATGAATACAAATGGTCACAAATGAGCAACTATATAAACTTTTTGGGCCACTGAACGGTGATACTTACTTCTCTTTCCATTCCCAGAACTTATACTTTGCATTTTGTTCTTCTAATAATTTCTCTTCGTTCTCTCTATCTTCGTCATCAACGTCTTCCCATTTCTGTTTTGCATATAGTGAAGCTATCAAATATCTTGCTCCTTGATTATCATTTGGATTTAGCTTTAGCATCAACTTAAACATTTCCATCGCAGAATCATTATTTCCTTCTCGCCAATATACCAGCCCCATATAGTGAATTGCTCGTAAATACTGCCTATTCTCCATAATCTCCCAAGGCAATTCATTTAACCATACACCTTTAAACTTCTTCACCGTTAAATCATACGCTTTCGAAATGTGTTCTTTTGCTTTCTCAAAGTTATCAAACCAGTATGCTGTTCCCAATCCATTCCATGCTTCTACATATTCATCATCCATTTCTAAAGCTTTCTTAAAACAGTAAACCGCTTTTTTCTCTTGCCCAGCATCCAGCCAATCGCAACCATCATAATAGTAATCTGCTTTATCTTTCTTAAGAGGAGCAAATGGTAATCCTTTCTCTAAAGCCATTTCTTTTGGCACAATAAAACCACTCGGCAGCATAGCCATGCTTTTCATGGGATTGCTCTCTGCAACAGATTTTCTGCAAAAGCGGTCATCCCATAGATTTATTTTCAAAAGATCACGAATTTCCGAAGCATTGTTTCCTATTGTTTTCCCCCTAACATTAAATATTCCAGCTAGACTTTTCTGAGTCAATATTTTGTCATGTTCCCACAGATAATTATCAGAAGAATAACGCCATAAAACCGCAGCAGCTAGAACTTGTGGATCTCCTCGTAAATATCCTTTCGTTTTTTTCCAGTAAGCTTCCCATAGTTTAAGAATTAATTTTTCGTCTTCTGGTGTAAAATTGAGCGTATCTTTCTGAGAAAAGATTATTTCTTTTACGGCATTATATCTATCAATCATGTTTACCACCTCTTACTTAATCTAACCATCCAGCATTGCTCAGTCTTGACTTTTTCTAAAATATCAGTATCTACCTCGCTTTTTGTTATTTTTGACAATAGTTTAGAATAATTCAAACTAAAGACATCTAAGCCTTTTATTTTCAACAGTTTAACAAATTCATCTGTCTTTGGATATTCAAGTTTATCAAATGGTTTTACAGAAGCTTTCTTCTCAGTTCCCCAGACAATCTCAATCCCTTTCTGCTGGGCAAAAAGAATAATTCTCCCCCTTAACTCTTCGATTTTGGAACCATTTTGTTTTTCTTGTTCTTCCAGTTTAGTAAGCTCATCGACCATTTTCAGCCCATCATCATCTTTAAATTGCTCTGGTGTCTTTTGCTCTAATTCAATTTCATGTTTCCATGCCGGGCAAAGCGCTTTAAATTTACACCAATCACACAGAGTATCTATGTTTGTAGGAAAGTCTTGGCAGTTTTCAATTTCAGAGATGAGTTCTTCGGTGCTTTTCTTTAATTCTACAAGCTGATCATCACTTCGTTCAGAAATCATTTCTTTATCAAACGCCAAGAAGTACCAAACAAGCTTTACTTTCTGAGCATCAGGGAATTTTTGTTTTACCCATAAAGAATACATGGCTAATTGTCTGTCTTCATCCAATTCTTCCTGCGGTTTAAGAGAATTGTTTGTTTTATAATCACAAACGTAATAATTACCCTCTTTATCACAAGCTAACCTATCAATTCTTACATGATATTGATGGTTATTTTCTAAATATAAGAAATCCTGTGTTTCCAAACCAATCGTTCTCCATTGCTCAAATGGTTTGTAATGGTCATAATATTCAGTAATGAACTTCTTTCCCATTTCTTTGTAATTTTCAGAAGTATATTCTTTCTTAACGATAAGCACGTTGTCTGTCCATTGTTCATTCCATAAACTTTCAAAGAAAGCCAACAATTCTTCTTTGCTGTTTAACTTTTGATACTTTAAATCTTTGTAGAGTTTTTCTAAAGTTTCGTGGACAAGCTTACCCATAAATGTTTCAACAGTATCCAGAACATCAACTTTGACTTTATCGATGTATTGTAATTTATACTTGTACCTACACTGCTGAAATGTTCCTAACTTTGAATGAGAGTATGTGACCATATTTATCTACTAAAAACAGACTAAACATTAAAAAGATTGCTACTAAAACTTCCGATTCCCCCACACGACTACTGTACTAAACTTCATTAGAAAAAACTACGGCAACCCCTAACATCTCAGTAGCGCAAAAACTCTGCGTTGCTCGACTGCGGTCTGCGCTACTCGGGGGAACTACGCTCCCTCACTATCTGATATAGTTTCGCCTTGCGGCGAAAGACGAGATTTACTTTCGGTCGCTAAAGTCCCCCAGACTTAACGACATTAAGTCCAATTTTGTGTTGCCTTTCTCTATGATAAAACGAGAAATAAAGATGCTTCTCTAACGGGACTGCCTAAATAACTAAAACTAAACGACGTGGGGGAATTCCGTAACGACTAACGACAACTAAAAACTAAATAAGGGACGAGAAAACTATTTTATCTCACAATTACAATTATCAACCCACTTACAAAAACCACATTCTGGAGAGGGAGCGGGAATAGCACTTTCTAAAACTTTAAGCGCTTTCTTAAAAATACTTTCAGCATTCTTGATATTGACTTTAATCTTTACCAAATCTTTATGAAAATCTACATCGCCATTTTCATGGACTTTACTCGGATGGTAAAATAGCAAATAAGTATAATCCTCTGTCTCATAGCCATTCTTCCGTAAGAGAAAATTGTAGATATCCATTTGATCTTGATAATGCTCATGCGTATCTTCTTTTAATGGAAAGCCTCTTGTTTTGTAGTCTAAAACAATCAACTTCTTTCCTTTTCGGAGAAGATTATCAATTGCTCCATGAATCAGATTACCTTTCTTGTCAGTCCATGGAATACCTTTGAAATTGCTTCTCCACACTTTCAGTAATTCTTCATTATCAAAGAGCTTGACTTCTCCGTTTAATTGTTGTAGTTCTGGTGGTAATTCTCCTCTTTTCATAAATCGGTCAAAGTGTTCTTTGAGAACTTTGTCCATTCCGCTAGGTAAAGATGGAAATATAGAATCTGGACGTTTGATTTTCTTATTAAAATTGAGCCAGAAGCATCTAGGACAATCTTTCAGTAATGATAAACTTGATGGGCTGAATTTGTATGGCATTTTTGCGTCAACTCTTGCGTCAACCATTACGTCAACCTGTTTTGGCAACATAATAGACCGCTTTACTCTCGCCTTTAGGCTCAATTACGCCTAATTCGACCATTTTCTTAAGTTCCTTATGGACAGCTTGGCGACTAATTTTGAACATTTCTTGGATTTCGCCACTGGTTATTTTGCCATTAGCTACCACTTTTTCCATTATTTTCATCTGCTTTTCAGTTAACGCTATCTGTGGACCAGTTCTTTTAATGGAAAAAGAGAGGATTTTCTCTTTTACTCTGGTTAAAGAGATCAGAACCCCGTCTGTAAAATATTCCGTCCAATGAGTGGTATCTAACATATTTTTATCTACAGACTTCAAAGCAGCGTAGTAGGCATTTCTATCGCTGTCATAATAATCATCCAATGCAAAGAAGCGTTTAATGTCAAAGTCTCTGGTGTACAAGATAAGAGTTGCTAACGCTCTGGCAGTTCGACCATTTCCATCCACAAATGGGTGAATTCTGACAAATTCATAATGGGTTAAGCCAGCTAAGAGAACAGGACTAAGTTCTTTTTCTTGGTTAATCCATTCTAACAAGTTCTGGATTAATCTTTGAACTTCTTCCACTTTTGGCGGCATAAAGACCACTTCACCGGTGATTTTATTGCCAACATAAACTTGAACTTTTCTGTATGTACCTTCGTGTTGTGGATTCTCTAAAGCTTCTTTGGTGACGTCTTTATGGAGTTTGAGAAGTAGTTTTTCTGTGATTTTACCATCTTCCTGATAATTTTGAATGTTGGTAAGAACATTGAGATAGTTAAGAACTTCTTGCTTCTCTTTTCTGGTAGCGGTGATCTTTCTGCCTTGGGCTAACTGGCTTACTTCTTCTAATGTAAGTTTGTTGCCCTCGATAGCAGTAGAAGCATGAGCTGAACGGATTAACGCATCCCTTCGTAATGAGACTTCCCATTTAGGAATGATTTTTGAATTGAGGATAGTATCCCTTGCTTGGGTAATTTTTAGCAGATTGTTAACAATGCGCTGGTTGTATTTGAAATTTGGTTTGAACATTTTAATCAGCCTCTTTTTCGTTGAACTCTTCTTTTTGATCTTCTCCAACTATTTTTTCATATTTGTCGCATAGTTGATAATACTCTTCTTCATTTTTATTTGATTTAGCTAATTTTAATAAAAAATAGATTAAATCATACATTGCATAATCCTTCTCTTTCACTGTTTCTGCTTGTTCTTTTACCATTAGAATAAATTTATTGAAATCTTTCTCAGAAAGCTCATTAAATAAAACTTTGTCAGCTGATTCAAAATAATAATCTTCTTTAATTTTGAGATATTCCAAATATTCTTGGAAGAATTCTTCTACCGAGCAGGTTTTGATTAAGCAAGCAAAATAAATGCCAATAATTTTGTCTGAATTGAATTTTGACATGATGTCTTCATAGTTGAAATATTCGTATTCTTTTTGAAGAAGAAAAAATAAGATTTTCTTATAACCCGTTCTGGCTACTATAAAGTTATTCTGCTTGAATTCTGTTTCAAGCATCCGAAAATAAGCTTTCAGGATTTTAAGCCCTTCTTGCCCATATTTGTAATCATATTGAAAAGCTCCTTTCTTGGCTTCTTTTATGAAATTATCAATATCTTTTTCTATTGACTCTTCACTCAAAGCATAAGTTTTAATGACTTTCATGGCAGTTTAGTTTGTTTTCCTTCTTGGATTCCTTTTTCCAGCGCTTTTAATCTGGTACAAATGATCATTCTGAATTTAGGGATGCCTTCGATGGTGACGCTATTGTTCATTTTAAGCTTCTCTGCTAAAGCAAAGCGATCTTTGTGCGATTTTAAGACTGTAAACCTGTATTCGTTGTCGTCTTTCTTTACTTTTAATGTTATGTTGCTTTTTTTGGTGGTTCCTTTCTCGATTATTTTTCCTTTTACTCTTAACCTGCGCTTATACTCTTTAATCTTCTTCTCCTTGTTGGCGAGTACAGTTAAACTGTCGATTAAGGTGGTGTCAATCATTTTTTTTATTATTCATCTCCAGTATACCCACACATTCCTGTTCTTGGTGAGTTTACAAAAGGCAAAAGCATCTCTTCCCCGCATTCGTGCTTTTTTCCACATTCTTTACAGAAAAAGCTTTCACCATCAAATACACATTGAGAACAAACATCTTTTGCGGGCTTTCCGCATTTGCATTTGAAGTTGGGAAGATTGTTTCTCGCAAGCAAATTTATTTCTTTAATCTTGCCTTTGTATTCATAAACAACCCTCATACCCAATGTCGTTGTAGTGCCAAAATCATATTCGTGAATAAACGGCGTTCCAACAGATAATACTTTATCCAGCGAAATATTCATGCTTTTATCACCGTCACCTTTTTGAGGGCCGGAGGAATAATTAACCCCTTTAATTGTAAACATACTCATATGTCCACAGCATTCCAGCCACAAATCTCTCAAAAATGAATCAATTTCCATTAAATTAGAGTTGGAATTAACCTCAAAATATATCCAGAATGGATCGCATCGTGCGTGTATTAAATACACTTTTCCATTAGTTTTATTTTTCTCAATCTGATTTTTTCTTTCGGGACATCCTTGCAGATGCTTAGCCATAGCACTTCCCGAAAATATGTTTTTACAACAATTACACAATCCTTCTGATTTCATTTTGACACCCCTTCCTATTTTTTACCCCTCAATATTTTTCAGTGGCTTATCATCCTCTTCAATTAGTTTGATTTTCTCTTTGATGTTCATTGGATCATCTTATCAAAACATTTGTCGCACATTCCGGCGTGCCAGTCTTTATTATGGGCAGAGATTTTGGTGTTACAGCTTTTGCAGTTGTAGTTCATCTCTTCAGTGTTCTTCATATGGAAAGTTCTCTTTTTCAGTTCCCATTCTTCATTGCTACAAGATTCTATGAAAGAGCCTTCTGCCCAGATGCTGTCTTCTTTAACGTCTTCTCCGTTTAGGGTTTTTTGTGGCATTTTATAATCTGAGTTATATTGTTGAAAAACCTAACATTAGTAATTGGACCACTAAAATCAAGCCCAATATAATTGAGGTAACAAGTCCACTACATATTTGTGTACCTAACTCATTACGACTACTTGTTAATGCGATACCAGCAATACCAATAACTATGGGGAAAACAGCTAATGGTAATCCTAATATTTTTAGAGCTGGTGATTCGATCAATATCCCTAAACCAGTACCTACTAACAATAAGCCATTAATAATTGCAGAATCTCTCCTGACATAATGCTTTTCTTTAATAGCGCTGATTATTGGCCAAATCAATGTTAATCCATTAATTATAATTGAATTACTTACCATTTTTGTCCCTCCCCTGTTCTTTATTCAGCATAACCTACCTCTTCTCGTTCAACACGTAATAAGCTCCTCGATATTCTCCGACTTTCTTAATATATTTGAATTTGATTAATTCATTCAAATCTTTAAGTGCTATAGGTAAAGAAACTTCATTGATATTCGCGTAGGTCTTTGACTTAATAGTTTTATTTTGTCTTAAATAATCTAAAGCGTTTAATTGTCTGGAATTTAAATCTTTTAACCCCTCTACTGGTTTAATGTTCCCCTTAGCATTTCTAAGAGTTATTACAAAAAAACCTCCTTCAAAGTTAAACTCGGGGTCTCTAAGTCCGGCTTTTCTCATTTCATTTCTCATCTGAGGAACACCTAAACCTAACCCCTCTACATAATGACAATCCCGCAAGATACGATATGTTAATGGATTACGTCTTACTGACCGCTTTCCAAAAAATTCTTTAGTTAGCCCTTGTGGTAAGCCCCCAGGATTAGAAATTTCTATCCTATCCTCAAAGAGGTTTATTTGAATTGAATCAT
>CAYHVV010000048.1:0-9154 GCA_964360115.1 uncultured Methanosarcinales archaeon
CAAAAATGAGCTATGCACATACCCTTTAAGTAAAATTAAAATTTAGCTCCATTCCCACAATCTTACAAAGGCAAGACCTTTGAAGTTTCCGAAAACATCGTTATATTTTCAGAAACTTTAAATATACTAAAATTTTCTAACCAACAGATGTTACGAACAAAAAGAGGTCAATCCGCTGCAGGCGCAGCAGTTCTTATAGCAATCATTGCTGTTTTGTTAGTTGGTTTTGTCATCCTTATCCCGCCGCAGGAAAGAGCCAAATTATTAGATGATACTCTTTCTGATAATGATTCGATTATTGTTCCAGGTGTAATAGAAAAAAAGTTGCTCTCTGTTTCTCCGGGAAGAATTGATTATTTAGCCCAGAAAGAAGTTGAGCATCCAATCCCCGTAGTCAATATCTATGCGCGTACGGAAGCAAAAATCTTAGCAGAAAAGAATGTCGCTTATGCTAAGAAAGGCGTTTTTTCAGAACAAACTGATGTGCTTACGTTGATGGTTCCGGATTTGAAGCATACCGAAAAAATGTTGCTGAGTTTAGATGTGAAAAAAGCAGAGGGAAATTTATTAGTTTTAGTGAATGGCGAGCAAGTATTTAATGATGAAGTTAAACCTGGAAGTCTAGCTCCAATCTCTGTGCCGCAAAATCTTCTCAAAGAACAAAACATGGTGGTCTTTGCTTCTTCTTCTCCCGGTTTGGCGTTCTGGCGCACTAACGAGGTTTCCTTAGAAAATATCAAAGTAGTTGCCGATGTTACCAGCGTGGAAGCGCAATCTTCCAGAAATGTTTTCTTAGTTTCAGAAACTGAAATTGATAATCTTCAGAAAGTCGTTTTAAAATTCCAGCCAAGTTGTAAGTATCAAGAAGTAGGTCTTCTTGATGTAACTATTAATGGCAAGCTGATTTATTCCAGCGTTCCAGATTGTGATCTAGCCATTATTCCAATAGAATTCTCTCCAGAAACTTTGAATCAAGGGGAAAATGAAGTAGTTTTCAGAACAGAAAAAGGGGATTATTTACTTACTCATATCCTGATTAAGTCTGAATTGAAAGAATTAGAATTTCCTACCTATTACTTTGATTTGAGCTATGAAGAGTATAGGAAGATAGTTGATGGGGATAAGCGGGTGCGCTTAACCCTAAACTTTGTGGATGTAGTGGCACGAAAGTTTGGCGATTTGGAAATTAACGGACATAAGAGGTATTTTGATACCAAAGAAGTTTCTGTTGTTCTAGATGTCAGCGATGATATGGTTCAAGGTGCGAATGCCATTAAGATTAAGCCACGAAAGACTTTAGAAGTGCGGGAATTGAGAGCAGATTTATTAGATTAAGAAGATATTTGATTAAGATATTTCTCAGTAACCTTTTTATATGCTAGAAGATTAGTATTCTCTAGAAAAAGAGGCGATTATGGTAGATAGATTTAGGTTGTTGAAAAAAGCATTTATTGCTGATAAGCAGGGCTTTAAAGAATTTGGTTCTGAAGAACCAAAAAAAGACCAACAATCTCCTTGGAGTACTAACAAGGGAAAACCAGCAACTAAGACAACACCCTCTTTTGTTAAAGAAAATCAGCTAAAAAATAAACCAGAAATTAAAGATCCCGGAGTTAAGAATTTTTTTTCTCTCCAAAGAGAACAGCCCAAATCTGAACCAAGACCATCTGCAAGTTCTTCTTCCAAAAGATTTTCCCTTCCTTCCTTTAATGCTCCTTCGCTCCCTAAAATTCCAGCAGCAATAGGAGTTTACATCGGATTAATTATTCTCAGTCTTATCGGATTAATCTTGAAAAGTTATGTTGCTTATCATCCCGGCGGTTCTTTGTTTATCAGTATCATCATAGGTTTCTTTTTCTTTATTGCTATCCATTACACACCGGAAGCAAAATTGAAAGAAACAATGGTTTTCATTACTTTTGCTTTGGATACGTTTGCACAATTTTTTTTAGGATTGATTCCTGAGTCAGAAATAAGGAATGATGTCATTGCGTATTATGTCTTTGCCTGGCTTATTTTAGCGGTGTTGTTGTTTCTCATGGGAATATTTGACACCATGGGGGCAGGTGAACGTTTAAGCAAAGGTGGTTTATTTGTTTTGATGTTTCTCATCGGCTTCATTTTGTTTTTACTATTCCCTCTTATAATCACTGGTCCAGATGCCAAGCAAAATCAAACCCATGCTGAATATTATGGCATCGCTAAGGCTCAAATAGTTAAGATTGCCGGAACGTTAGAAGAAACCAAGAATGTTTGGTATGATTATTTTACTTGTACTTTCGGAGTATTAGGCGGAAATTACAACTACAATACTTGTATTGAAGATAAAAGGATTGTCCGATATTGTAAGAATAATGTTCCTGGCGCAAATGAACAACAAAATTGTTTCCAAGAGCAGAAGAGGTTAGTTCAGCTAGGTGGAGCAGCGACAGTTGCCGGTTCAGTCAGCGACGCAATCAAACAGGTTACTAAAGTTGATTTGAAAGTTGACGAATTCTTCCCTAAAAAAACAACTGAACCTAGAAAGTTGTATCCGGTTTCTCTAGCAGTGCAAAATCCGCGGCAGCAAACTTTTTTGGTTAGTATTTCTTGTTTATTCACTCAGCAAAAAACCAATCTTTCTGGAGTGGTCTTTCTAAACGGTCAGGAACTAAGCCAAGTGCAGATAAATGAGAAAGAGCAGCAGGTTACAGTAGATTGCCAGCCTTCTGCTGATCTGAAAGGGAAGTATACTTTAAGTTATACTGCAACTTTATCCGGAATGCAGACTTTTTCTTTTCTAAAGAGGGCTTTCATCAGTGAAAAGATCGATGCAACGCTCCGCAAGCAGATTGAAGCAGATAATTTTAAGACAAAAGATAAGGCTTCCCAAGGTCCGGCAGAATTCGCCCTGTTAAATTTTAAATTTGGAACCGGCGATGGGTTAGCTCCGTTAGTTTTGGCAGAAGAACCCGTTTCGTTTTCATTTTCTGTAGCAGATGTCGGCGGGGGGGAAGTGCTCAAAGTAAATAGTTATGATTTCCATGGGCTTTGGGAACGCGGATTTAGCGCAGATGAAGAAAGAGTTGGCGATAATGACTGCCTACAAGGTGGCGAGATAAGATTGATTGCTGCACAGACTAAGAAACGCGAAGCCAGCGAATTAAAAAGATGTTTTCTAACTCTACCTCCCGACTTAGGACAACTTAATGAAAAAGAATTCAAAGTGGAAACGTTTGTAGCAGATTTGAATTACGATTATAAACTTACAAAATCAATCCCCATCGAAGTTACTCCGTTGGAGGCAATGTCATGAAATTGTATCCTGTGCTTTTGTTGGTACTTTGCGTGTTGCTGGTATCTTGCGGGCAAACTTCAGAGCGAGGGACAGACATCAATTACAAACAAGGATTTGTTGACATAATTATTTCTTATCACGGCGCTGCAGAGGAATATCAAGATCAGCGCCTGACTTTGCCTATTTCAGTTCATAATACCTTAGCATACGATATTACTGTTGCAGAAGTTTCAGTACAAGGTTTTGATACCCACTACATTGAATTATATTCTGATAAGCAACATCTAGGAGATCTCGAAGGAAAAAGTATTTTCAATAATGATGGAATGCAGGAAGATGTTATGTTTGAAGGGATGGTTAAGAAATTACTTCCTGGCGCAGTAAGTGAACCACAGAATTTTCGAACTTATGTTTCTTACAATTCTAAAGTGGAGTTTTCTCCCAGCATTTGCGTTAGTTCTCAACAGGGCAGCTATGTTGGAGCTGCTTATGGGACTGATCAAGGGGCTTGTACTTTTCAAAAAGAGATTTCTTACAATGGACAAGGTGCTCCGTTAGGAGTTACTTCACTTGAAATTATTCCACGGCAGGGAAAACAAATTGAATTACGCATGACTATTGAAAATAAAGGAAAAGGAAAGGTAGGCAGAGTTACTTTGGCAAGTGCTGCTATCGGAGGAAAACCATTAACTTGCGAATTTCGCGGTGATATGATTGAAAATGGTTTCTTGTTTAAATCAGAGGAGAAATCAGTAACCTTAGTTTGTGCAGGATACTTGACTAGCGATGCAACATATACAACACCTTTGTTTGTAGAATTGTTGTATGATTATGAGATTAACCAGAAGGAAATGCTGACCATTTTAGAATAAATCTCTTTGTTTCTTGTTTCACTTGTTCTCTACCTCCATAAAATATTTAAACAGTTTACCACGTGTTATCCACATGAACATTACTATTCTGGGCGGAGGAAGTTGGGGAAGCGCTTTAGCCATTACTCTTGCAAAAAACAATCATCATATAAAAATCTGGGAATTTTTCCAAGAGCAGGCAGAGGAGATGCAACAGAAAAGAGTTTGCAGATTATTGCCGGGTGTTCGTCTTTCTGACAATATCTTTGCCTCCCATAAGATAGAAGAAGTCTTTCCTGGAAGCAATTTGGTCTTGCTGGTAGTTCCTTCAGATAAAGCGGAAGTTACAATCGCAAAAGCTAAACACTTATTCTCAAATCAACCCGTGGTAATCTGTTCCAAGGGGTTTGGCGAGGGATTGCAGCTGTTATCTGAATCAGTACAGAAACAAGTGTCTGGAAATGTCTATTGCTTGTATGGGCCGACACATGCGGAAGAAGTGTGTAAGGGATTATTCAGCGGTGTCGTCTTAGCCGGAAAAGCAGGTAAAGAAAGGCAAAATATCCAAGAAGCTTTCAATTCTGATGTTTTTAAAGTCGAAGTCTGCGACGATATCATTGGCGTGCAATTGTGCGCCGCTTTAAAGAATATTATTGCCGTCTTTGTAGGCGTTCTTGACGGGAAAAAATTAGGAGATAATGCTCAAGCTTATGTTATCACTAAAGGTCTCGAAGAAATAAAAACCATCGGGCTAAAAATGGGAGCAAAGAAGGAAACATTTTATGGCTTAGCGGGAATAGGGGATATTATTGTTACTGCTACCAGCAAACATTCACGGAATAGATATGTTGGTGAGCAAGTGGGTAGGGGCAGGAAATTAGATGATGTCTTAGCTGAGATGAAAATGGTGGCAGAAGGGGTTACTGCAGTGAAGAAAGCCATCGGATTTAAAGAAAAACTAGGGTTGCAGTTACCTTTAGTGGAAGGATTATACCAAATCTTGTTTGAAGGAAAAGAGGTGGAAGAAGTTTTGAGAACTATTTGAAAAATAGGTTTATTATTTTTTATTGTTCATAAAGTATGAACTAGAGAAAAATGCTTTTTTATTTTTCTCGTTTCTTCTCGGCTTTCACCAAAGCCTCTTCTAAGCGCTGCTCGTTGAAGCCGACTACAATCACACCATCAAAATCAAACACCGGAACACTGATCTGTCCCGATTTTTCTATAAGTTCGTCTCTAAATTGACTATTCTGGCTTTCAGCAACATTACAATCTAGAAAAGTGATTTTCTTTTTTTTCAACCATTCTTTGCTCTTAGCGCACCAAGGACAAGTGGGTATAGTGTATATTTTGGCTTCCATGTTTTTATTTAGTGATTATTTTATTTAGCGATTAATGCAGTTATTTTCTGCAAAAGATTTTTCTTTTCCCTGCTGATGGAAAATTTAGTGGTTCCATTTTGAAGGGTTATAACTTCCCCAGGTAGGATAGATTTCCAATAAATGTCTGGGAAGGTTTTAAGCTTTTCTGAACTAATGAGCAAAAAATCGTTTCCTTTTGCCCAGACCATGCCGTAATATCGCGGCAGTTCGTTTTTTCGCGTGGCTACAAATGTTTTATTTTTGGTAGCTAGAACAATATTGCTTCCTTTAGTTTTTGTATATTTTTGTAAATTATTTCTGATAGTAGCAGCAATTTTGTGATTGTCCTCTTCTTCTTCTTCTTTTTTATCTTCTTTAATATCGCTGAGGATGGAATAAAATAATCGTTCCGAATCTGTTTTTCCCTGCGGTTTGTATTTCAAATCAAACTGGATGTTGTCTTCAATAGCTCCATTATGGCAGAATACACATTCGCCCAGTAAAGAATGCTTTGCTTTGAAGGGATGAGTATTTTTTAGGGAAATTTCACTGCCTGATTTTTTGCGTACGTGGGCTATAAGAAGATTAGTTTTAAAATCAGGCATTTTTTTGCTTTCCTGGTCTTCAAAAATAGCTTTTGGAGATTTTTTGATGACAAACTTTCCGTTTTGGTCTAAATAAGCTATACCCCAACCATCGGTATGCTGCAAGCTTCCCGGACCTTGTTTTTCATTCATTTCGTGCTGAGAATTTTGGTCTTGAGCTAATAAGCTAATGCTTTGCAATATTTTAGGAACATCAATATTTCCGGACGCAACGATTATTCTGCACATGTTTTTGTTTCACTGTTTTGTTAATTAGTTAAAGAAGGCGATTTGCGTACCTTTTCCTATATAAATTTAATCTCGAAAGAGGCTTTGCGTGGATATTAGGCATCAATGGTGCTTGTCCCAAAAATCAAATCTTTCAAGAATACTTTCTACATTCCCTAAATAACGAATGACTTTTTGCTTCACTTTTCCCTCTGCGTCTCTACTACCCTCAACAACATAGAAATAATTTTTTCCACGATTCTTTTTTACTCTTAGATAAACCATCACGGCTAATGATAGGCACAACAGTATATAAATCTTATGGTATATAATTTAATAAGATTATTGGGCACAACGGTGCCCCCTCGTGTTTATGCCAAAACTACCCAACAAAGAATTTCGACGAATGGTTCCTCTTCTTAGGGAGAAAGGATTCTATGAATGTGAAGAGGCACGAGAAATTTCGTGGTCGGAATATACTGCTTCACATGTTGAAGCAGCGCAAGAGACTTTAGATTTCATTCAGAACTCAGTTGATGAAGTTGCATATTTAGAGAGAAAAGGAAAAGTGGGAAAGCCACTTACTGATCCAAAAGTACTGGCTAAAGCAGTACTTGCTTGTGAAGCTCTCGGCTTCACAGAACGAACAGGACAGGGATGGCTAAAGATCTTAGGTCATCATCTTGGCATCAAAGAAAAACTCGATGACAGAACAATAGGAGATGCATATGATAAAGTAGAAGTACTTCATATTCTAAAACAAGTGTTTGAAAAAAACAAAAATTCAGACGGCATATTAACAGGAGATGGCACTGGTCTTGAGACCAGTAGAAAGCAAAATTATGAAACCACGAAAAAAACCGGCGGATACATGACAAGTATCGTAGATTCTCGAGAGATTGTTCAAGCATTTGATGTCAGTGGAGAACAAGAGTGTAGAGCCATGCACAAATTGATTAAGAAAGTGTATGGCAACAGCCTGCGATTAGACGCAGGCTTTAATGATAGAGAACTCGTGCAAGAGATTACTGATTTGGGGATGGTGCCGTATGTTTTTCCGAAGTGTAATAATGATATTAATGGTAGAGAAGCGTGGAAAGCAATGTATCTGGAACTTTTCTTGGATGTGATGCATTGGCTTACAGAATACCACCTTCGGAGTCATTCTGAAAGTTTCCATGCCAGCTTTAAGCAAGTATATGGTCCAGTTACAAAGAGAAGAGTAACTTCCATGCTTAGCCAGGTGACGGCAAGAATAATTTTGCACAATAGGAGAAGACTTTCATATTTCAAGAGGCTGGCTAAAGCCAGCTAATATCCACGCAAAGCCCTCGAAAGAGGTGTCGTCCGAAATCTTATGATCTTCTTGGAATCCCATTCTAGAATCCAAACTTTTTTAAATAACCCCCCGTTTTTAGCTTAAATTCGGGTATCTAAAACTAAATTCGGGCTTAAGAGAACAAAAAATGTCAAAAGACCAATCAAAGAAAAGCTTAGCGCGGGTGAATACCGCACGGAAAATATGGTACAGGATATTAAGTCCAAAACTATTTGGCCAAATGGAATTAGGAGAAACATATCTTGCTTCCCCTGAAGAAGCAATAGGCAGAAATCTTAAAATTCATCTTAAAGATCTTACCGGCAACGTAAAAGATCAAAATGCTTATGTAAAGTTTACTATTGATGAGCTAGAAGGTACAACTCTGAAAGCTTCAGTATCCGGCTACGAGTTAACCGCTACTTCTGTAAAAAGGATGGTGCGAAAGAATACTAACCGCTTAGATGATTATTTAGTTTTCAAAACTAAGGACGGAAAAAATCTTATTTTGAAGACACTTCTGATTACTCAAAGCAAAGCGCAACGTTCTGTGCAGAAACAACTGCGCCATAAAATGAAAGTGTTTTTAGCAGAGGAAGTTAAGAATAACACTTTTGAAACAGTGATAGGAAACCTAGTCACTCGTAAAATACAAATGACTCTGAAGAAGCTTCTCTATAAGGTTTATCCAGTAAACGAAGCAGCAGTACGGGTATTGGCTTTCGCTAAAGATAATGCAGTTCAAATGCAAGTGGAAGAACCTAGCAGCGTTACAACTGAAGAAAATTCAGCTGAAGAAATGGAAGAATCCGCAGAAGATGAAGAAGCTCTTCCTGAAGCGGCGTAATTTTATTTTTGATTATGAAATTCCTGGCCTTCACAGACCTGCACGAAGATAAAGAAATGTTAAATCAGTTAGTTAAACGTGCAGCAAAAGAAGACATTGATTTTGTGGTCTGTTGCGGCGATATTTCTACCTTTGGAAGTGGATTGCAATATAATCTTAAAAAATTTAATTCTTTGGAAAAACCAGTATATCTGGTCCCTGGAAATCATGAGGAAGGGGCAGAGTTTGCAGGGATTGTTGCAAGATACCCTAATCTTGTCAATTTAGATAAAAATGTGAAGGTAGTTGGAGATTACATCTTTCTGGGCTATGGCGGCGGCGGATTTACGTTACAGGATCCTAACTTCAGAAAAATTGCTAGGGAATGGTATGGCAAATATAACGGCAAGAAAATTATCCTAATCACCCATCAGCCGCCCTTCGGAAATAAATTAGATTGGTTTGGGAATCGTCATGTTGGCAATAAAGATTTCACTAATTTTATTTTACGGGTTAAGCCAAAGTTAGTTCTGAGCGGACATCTGCACGAGACAGTAGGTATAGTTGATGCTATCGAAGGAACAAAAATTGCCAATCCTGGTTGGGAAGGGATGGTCATTGGGTTGCCGTAGGTAAGTTTTTATATTTCTGTTATTTTATTAGGTTCCATATACCACGCTTTAGCTAATGTTTTAACTAGTGGTATATG
>CAYHVV010000049.1:0-8695 GCA_964360115.1 uncultured Methanosarcinales archaeon
TTGTGATATTACATCATTCTCCTAAGATTCTGCGACAATATATGAAGGAGATTGATATATTTTTGAGAGATAATCTGGCGCTTGAACTTCATCCCGAAAAATCAAGGATTATTCCTTTGTCTATGGGAACTGAATTCTTGGGAATGCGAATATTCCTTCATCATAAGTTGATAAAAGAGAAAAATCTGCGGAAATTCTACAAAAAATTGAATCAGTTACAAACTGGATATGATGGCGGATCAGTTAATTATGACGCAATTTATGATTCATTAGAAGGCTGGACAGCATATGCAAGAAACGCAAACACATACAAACTGAAAAAAAGAATCATGCAGTCAGTCGAAGAAAAGTTCGCCAGAGAGATTTCTACTAAAGAAGTAAATAGATTGACGAGAAAGATGAGGAAGAAAAATTCTAAAAATCGTGAAGATTTAATAAGAATATTGAGAAAAGAAGGACTTGAGGAGTTAAAAAAGCATTTGGTTAAGACCGGCCATATTTCTGAATAGTAATATCAGTATGATCTTTACTAAGAAAAGTAAAAACCTTGCTGCTTGGGTTATTAGGAGGAAGGAGCCGTTGTTGTTAAGATTATTGTTGCCGTTGGCATTGGAATTGTTATTAAGATTATTGACAAGCAACGCCCGCCTCAGTAGCCCTTCACGCTGTTATCGACTTTTAGGTCGACCTGTAGCCACCACCCCTTCCTTTGCGGTCGAGGTTGAATTTTATGATTGTTCTCTAGATGAACAACCGTAGCGGAAGGACGTGTAGCCCAAGCCTTCATTAAGTCCTGTACTAGGTAATGCAAGGCCTAAATAGAATAAAAGAAGAAGTGCATAAAAATCTTTACCACCACTGTGCTTTAGTAAAATCATAAAATTCGCGCGCTAGCGCCCTTCGGGCGCACCCGACGGGGCTACGAGGAGGAAGGAGCCGCTGCAGTTAAGATTATAGTTGCCGTAGGCAAAGGAATCGCTAATAAGATTACCGACAAGCAACGCCCGTAATTCGTCTTCTTTGGTAGTATCTCGAACCAAAAATCTCATTCCGGTATCGCGCAGGTATTTTTCCTTCAATTGCGCAAAAACAATGCCGACATATTCGTTCAGCAGTTCTTTATCTCCATCAACCGCAGCAAGCCATGCTGGATGTACAATCACTTCTTCCTGCGTTAAAAATGGGTTATATTTTCCTGTACTTCTATCTATTTCCATGCCGTCAATAAAGGCATAATCAACAGCCGCATAATGTTCTTTAAACGAAGAATCTATCTCAATCAAATTCTGGCACATCGGGACAATTTTCATATTGCTTGTTCCAGCCTGATACGCAATACCAGTACAGGAGTCTAACCATCGCCCAAAGAGGCGTAAACGATCGTCGAGAGATCGTTCTGCTCCAGATTCATCAAGTTTTGTATTGAAATCAGTTACACGGGCAAGAATATTCTCTCGAAAAGTTAAAGGTCTATATAGGATAGTTCCATCCTCCCTTACGAATGTAGGATGCGGAGAATTTGATTCTTTTTTACAAGCTTCTCGCAGCGCACCAACACCTAAAGCATAAGTATTAGTAGTACCCATAAGAGTGTATATCTCTTCGATAGATCTCTTCTCAGGAATTTGGGATTTTTGCAGTCCATACACTGGATCAACTCCTTCTTTCAATGTAATGACTAATGGTCTAGGCATAGTGCGCACCCTTCGTTCGTAATTGAATCAATGCTGGCGTAAATTCGCATCCGGAAATTCCTTGCGCAGAGAAGTATAATTTTTGTCCTGATTCTGCTGGGCATACTCCTTTCTTAAGAATGCCATAGGCATTCTCTACTACCGGACAACTGTTGGCATGTAATAAGGAGCTGTCTACCTGGGTGCCATTCATTTTTTCGGCAAGCAAATAACTTGTTATTTCAGCGATTTGTTCTGGAGTGAGTAAATCTACTTCTTTTCCACGACCAATTGGTAATGCTAGATTGATGCGGTGAGGCACTTGGTACTGTTTTACCAAACCCACTATATCAGGAATATCTCTAAAATTCTTTTGGTAGGCTACTGTGTTTACCGAGGTTTGAAAATAATCTTTAAACGACGGTATGTTTACTGCTACACGAGGAAATAAATGTGCCTTGCCTGTAATTTTCTCATATAGTTGTTCATTGGACGCATGAAGGCTTACCTGCATATGAGCTCTATTTCTTGCTTGTTCAGGCAGAGCATAGAGTGATTCCGGAATAAAAGTTCCATTGGTTGCGACGTGAACATTTTTTCTGCGTTCCAGAGTTAAATACAAAATAATATCACTTATTTCTGGATGAAGTAACGGCTCTCCACCGCCGAGTTCAATAATATCGTGTTGAGGATTTTCATTCACAATTCGTTGTATGTCAGACAAACTTAGCTGTCCTTCAAGATCCCAGCTGTAGCAGAATTCACACGCTAGATTACAATGTTCCCGTGGATTATTTATATCGAGTGTTAACATTTTGGAAATCCCATTTATTTTTTGCGTGGCGCCTGCGGCGCACCGACGGGGGCTACGCGGAGGAAGGAACCGTCGCTGCTAAGATTAAAGTTGCCGAAGGCATCGGAATTGCCATTAAGATTATCGACAAGCAACGCCCGCAATTCATCCTGTTCAGTATCTTGGCGTACTACAAAGGCCATCGCAGCATCTTGTTTAAGTTCCGCAAAAACAATATCGCTATATGCTTTCAGTAAAGCTGCATCGTTTTCAACCGCCGTAAGCCAGGCAGGGTGATTCACTACCTCATCTTTTGTGAGATGTTGATTATATTTTCCGCAATCACTCTGCAATTCAATACCGCTAACCGTATCGTAGGTAACCGGTAAGAAGTGTTGGTTAAAATCTGCAGGAATGGTGATAAGGTTTTGGCATTCATGAACAATTTTAAATTTTTTTGTTCTTGCTTTGTAGGCTACTCCAGTACATGAATCATTCCAGCGCTGGAATAAACGTTTTCTTTCTTCAGTATCTCTATGAACCTCGTAATCATTAACTCTTCCTTCAATTGTTTCCTTAAATATTAATGGGCGATAGATTCTGCTGCCGTCGTTTAGTGTACATTGTGGATGAACTGGATTAGTTACCGCTATGCAATCGTGTTGTAACGCATGAACTCCCTGCGCATAGGTAGACTTTTGCTTCATCAAAATATACTCTCCTTCGCCTGCTTTTACTGCTGGAGCAGGGACTCTCTGTAAACCATACACTGGGTCAACTCCTTCTTTCAGAGTAATGATTAATGGTCTGGGCATAGTTACAATTTCACTCCAATCGCTGCGATGTAATCCTGAACACTTTGTGATAATGTTACCAAATCTTGATGCGTTGTTCTTCTCTCCTGATATGCTTCTATCATTTTTGGCAGCTTTTTTCCATGTATCATGTATGCTTCTACAGCATTTTCAAGACAATCCCTCATTGCTTCCTCAGAGAGTAAATCCACCATTTCCCAGAAAGATTGCTTTCCGGGGAGTTCTACTGCCCGTATCTGGTCATATGTTCGAATGAATTCCGCGACATCATCAACTCTCTGTCGTAGCGCAGAAGCGTGAGCTAGGAGCAATTGGGTTGGCTTGACTTTTGCGTCGTACAGTAATTGCATACTTTCTTCCGTGGTTTCTCCTAGTGCCTGTAACGGAAGTGTTGAATTAAGCAGCCAGATGGCAAGTTCTTCTCCATGTTTTTTGTACACTCCTTCAATAGTTTTCATGACTTCCGGAGAAAGCTGTTGGTCAAACCAGCGATTAAACATTACTCCTCCATCAGCAAGATAGGCAAATTTCCCGTGGTTTTGGACTTCAAGTAATTTTTTCCCATCAACATCTCTTTCGGCAACACGATTGAAATATTCCTCTCCTACTACCCGCACCTTCCTGCCATCTGGATGTAATAATATTTGCCCTTGTTCTGTCCGAGCAGTATAGTACGAAGCTATTTTTTTAATACTTTTATAACCAAAGACAAGATGTAGGAATTGATCTGTTGGCAGTTCTTTGTACAGTATGGTAATTGTATTTGTATCAGGACGAGCATCAAAACCATGCCGTTGTAAATTCTGTGCATGATTTCCTGCTTGTGAGCTTTTCAACTGCGCAGTAAGGTAACCGCATTTCTGGTATGCTTCTGCCATAGCTTTGGGATCTCCCATTTTTTCTAAAGGAACAGCTGAAAGGACTGTTTCTAAGGGAAGACCTTTTTGTACTGGTAGAGCGTCTTTCTTTGCTAACGTATTCAGTGCTTGAAATAAGTGGTATTCAGCAGTTTGTTCAAATAAGTTAAGGAAATCTTGCGGTTGAAAGAAACCCACTGTTAGTTCAGCTAACCCTTGCATGAATTTTTTACCTTCATCTGAAGCACCCCAGTATTGAACTTGTAACCGGTCATAATTTCCCAGAAGATTTTCGGCAGAAACGGAGTCTTCAATTGTTTTGATTTGCGGCTGGAAATCTTCGCTATACAATCCCCTAAAACAACTGGCTAAACGATACGCCAAGGATTGATATTCCTTCTTTTTTCGTACTGCTCCTTCAGCGAGACTTTCTTTTCTGATTTTATCCATGTCGGCAAGTATTAATCCTAAATCCTTTCGGACATCTTTTTCATTGAGTTGCACGTTGATTCGTTGTGTCATTTTTTATTGTTCACCTATATTATTTTTTGCGCGTCGCCTTCGGGCGCACCGACGGGGGCTACGCGGAGGAAGGAGCCGCTGCTGCTAAGATAATTGTTGCCGCTGGCACTGGAATCGTTACCAAGACTACCGACAAGCAACGCCCGCAATTGATCTTCAAATGAAGTTTGCACGACGTAAAAACCCATTGCTTTATTTTGTTGTTGTAACACATTAAAGACAATCTCGCTGTGTGCTTTTAGCAAATGAGCGTCTCCATCAACCGCAGCTAACCATGCAGGATGACGTTCTACTTGACTTTGCGTTAGCAAATCGTTGTAGACGGCGTCTTTTCTATCTAACTCTATTCCTATAATAGAGTCATAATCGATAGAAAGACGGGTAATGTTAGGAATAGAGATCAGTTCGCTTGCTTGAGGAACAAGTTTGAATTTAGTGCTACCTTTTTTATCTGCAATTCCTGTACATGAATAGAGCCAGCGTCTCGTAAACAATCTTAATCTGTCATGTTGATTTCTTTCTTTTCCATTTTGATCGTATAAGGTATTAAAGTTATTGACTCTTGCTTCAATATTTTCTTTAAAAGTCAAAGGCCTATAGATTCTGCTCCCATCTTCTTGGATGAACAGCGGCTGCCGGCAATCGTTTTCTTTTTCACATTTCGTGCGCAGGGCATGAACACCTTTAGTGTAAGTGCTCTTTTCAGACATAAGAACATAACGATAATTGCCCGGGGTGAGTGTTCCGTTCTCTACAGTAACTGGAGTAACAGGAGCCAAAGCTTTCTGTACTCCATACACCGGATCAACTCCTTCTTTCAAGGTAATGATTAATGGCCTAGGCATTTTCCATCACGTCTAATTGTTTTGCAGCATCTTTCTGAGCAATATATTTCATGTTAACCAGTGTTCGCAGCAATGCTTTATCGTGTCGCGTAATTTCCTTACCCTGATTTTGACGATGCTCTTCAATCTCCTGCTCTAGCTTTTCAATACTCGGCAGATGCGAGAATTCTTTTTCATGACTTATTTTCCAACCTTTCTTGTGACCGGTATCATGTCGGCGTTCAATGTCGTGCCCTGCATTGCGATACCCTGATTTTAATTCATAATGGCTTCCCGCCCAGCAAGTAATTTGGTCAAACTCTTCCTCAGACAAGATTTCTTTATACGTTCCCTGCACTTTTTTATGGACGAGAATATCATCAAGTCCAGCTTCCTGTAAATCTTGCACGTTCTTACCCAGCATTAATGCTGCAATGCCTTGCAGTCTGTCAGAAACATACGCATCATTAGTACCCAAGCGTTCTAACTCTGCATCGTTCCACTCCGGCGTTTCACTTCCCCGCTGTTGCTTCACCAGCTGATTAATGGTCCAGACAGCATAACTATTTCGCGCTAAGGTAGAAACATTCGTTTGCGTAACCGAAAACGTTCCGCCTAATTTCAACTCATGTTCAAAATCGCTGCATTCGGCATAAAAATCAGCAATTTCATCTAACGCATCTAATGGCTTGCTATCCTCGCCGGGGTTAGCCATGAAAAATTTTGCTTTTTCTGGGATAAGAAATATGTGGCGTTCTCCACGGTAGGTCATGGTTACCTGCGTGTAGCCCTGAGGAATAGTCTCCAGCGGTTTTTCTACCACAATTAACTTTTGTTTCTTCCCGACATACGTTGCAACATCTTCACTGCTGCGTGCAACATATTTTTGCTGTAGTTTTTTCTCAAGCATGTTCTTCCTCAAGTGCTCTGTAATCGGCAACGTCATCTCCTATTGTAGCAGCAAGTTCTCTGTATTTCATATCATCAACTACCTTAGATTTTACTAAACGCTGGATGGCTTCCTTAGAAGCAAATCCGTAAGTCTTTGCTTTTTCGCAGGCGTGAGCAATAGTACGGCAGGACAATCCATCTTGTACCATTTCTTCTGGGGTAATGCCTTCCGGTGCGTACTGTCTCCAGACTGCTTCTTGTTCTTTCCCAACAGGCAGGGGAAAGAAAATTTTGTACGGAAATCGATCTAACATTGCTTCTTTTAAATAATGAGGATTATTAGTTGTAGCAATGACATAAACACCTTCTTCCGGCTTGCTCATCACTGACTGCATATAACCAGTTTGTTCTTTCTGGTGGGTTATTGCTCCTTTTGTTTCAAGGAAGCTGTCTATTTCGTCAAGAGCAACAATGCAAGGGCGAAGCTGTTTAGCCCGGGCAAAAACTTTTGCTAAGCGGTCTTTTGACTCACCAACCCATTTGCTTTCTAGCTCGCTTCCGCTGATGAAAAGAAGATTGTATCCGTATTCGCCGGCTAGAGCTTCAGCAAAGACTGTTTTTCCAGTACCCGGTGGGCCATAGAATAACAATGTTCCACAATCATTTCCGCTGATGATCTTCCGTAATAAAGTTTTATGAGTGTCATACCCTGCTAAATTATCTAATTTTATTTTTGGTTCACGGAAGGGCATGTCTCTGATCGCAGAAGGTTTTGTTTTTGAGAAACCATACTCGAGGTCTTTTAATGACACCTCAGTGCGCTGGTTTCGAAGAGCTTCAACGAAGGCTTCGTTCAATAAACCGGACAGATCCGCGCCAGTGTAACCAAAGGTTTTCTCAGCAAGGTCTTCTAAATCTTCTTTATCTATCTTAAATTTGTGTCCTTTTCGGTAAGCATGAATCTCCAGAATTTTTAATCGTCCCTGCCTGTCCGGCGGCATGAATTCGATTTCCTTGCTAAATCTTCCCGGGCGGCGTAAGGCATTATCAAGTGAATCAGCACGATTGGTTGTTCCAATAAGATAAATATTTTCATTTTTGTCAAATCCCTGCATTTCATCTAAGAGCGCATTCAGTGTAGCTTGCTGGGCTGGATCAATGACTTGCTCCCGGCGGGAGAATTTATCGACTTCATTGATAACAAAGAAAATGGGCTTTTCTTGTTCTTTAGCAACCTCACGCAACTGTGCAAAGGCCATACGAATAGCATCGGCATTATTTACTAACTTTCCATCATAGATTAAACCGCCAATGGTTGAAGCAAGATACTGTGCGCCAAGAGTTTTTCCTGTTCCCGGCGGACCAGAGAAAAGAATATTTCGGTCACCCATTTCGCCAAAATCTGCAATGTGTTCTATGGTTAAAGCTACTCCGTCTAATTCTCGTTTGAGAGATTCTGGAACGTAGTAATCTTCTATTGTAATCTTTGGTTCAAGAGGAACGATAGATGACGGTGCGCTTTCTTTTAGTGCGTCTATGAGGTTCATAACTCAAGAGAAGAGTGGTTTTTTTATAAACCTTTGTTACTTTTTAGTGGTAAGGTGGTTCTTCTGCCATTTCTATTGCTAAACAGTAGTTTCAGAAGTCTAATGCCGTTAACCAAATGGTTTAATCTAAATGTCTCCTCTTTTCTTCAAAAATAGATACGAAGCTAATACTAATCCTTGTTAGAACATTGCTGTAATTTTTCTTCCAGACCTCGTATTCTTTCAGCCTGAACTTTATTCATCTTTCCTAATTTTTCTATTTGTTTTCCTGCCTGTTCTATCTGTTCCCTCATCTGTTTTGTTAGATGATGCACATATTCCCGCGGATGAACGACCAAATAATTTCTTCCCGGTTCTTGGTTGATTTTTATTGAATCGGTAGGATGCCGCAGAGCTGCACTTGGATCAGAAGTTACTATGGCGCAAATAGATTGGACCATCTTTGGCGGCACCTGGGAATATCTCCAGAGGGGGTGATCTGGCGGCATTTCTTTAGGAACGTGATTCACTTCTTTCACCATTCCTTCCAGAAATTCTGCTTCTAACGCATAACGCGGAGGAATAGGGGTATACACTACAACATAACAAAAATCTCCTGGTCTGAATGGGGTGTAAGTTAATCCTGCCATATAGTTGCAGAATTAAGATTATTTATATATTTTATCACTCATTTTGGACAATATAAGAGGAGAGGCTTATTTTCGTCTAAACTTTTTTTCTAATTCGTCGATGGTCACTTTCATCAAGGTAGGCCGGCCATGCGGACAGGTATA
>CAYHVV010000050.1:0-8694 GCA_964360115.1 uncultured Methanosarcinales archaeon
TTCACCCCCAACGCTCTAAGCGTGGGTATCTCTGTCGAACAGGTTATTTAGAAAAAAAATGACGAACGCCAGCCCCCGACGATGAATGTTAAACCTCGCTGCTTTTCGGAAACGTTTATAAAATAGCTATTGGAACATAACCTTATGACTCTTTACATCATCGGCATTGGACTAAGTACAGAGAAAGATATTACTGTTAAAGGTCTAGAATTAGTTAAGAAGTGCGATAAGGTCTATCTTGAAAATTATACTTCCCTACTGCAATGTTCCATTCAGGATTTAGAAAAATTCTACGGAAAAAAGGTTATCTTAGCTGATCGAACTACGGCAGAACAAAAGGATGAAAAAATTGTAACAGAAGCAAAAAACAAAGAAGTGGCTTTCTTAGTTGTCGGCGATCCTTTTTCTGCTACGACCCATATCGAATTGTTCAAACTAGCTAAAGAAAAGAAAGTGCCAGTGCAGGTAGTGCATAATGCGTCCATTCTTACTGCAGTAGGTATTACTGGTCTGCAATTATATAAATTTGGCCGAGTTACTTCTATCCCTTTTATTGAAGATCACCCCCAACTAGAAACACCGTACAATGTGCTTAAGGAAAATCAGGCACAGGGATTGCATACACTATTTCTCTTAGACTTAAAACCGGACCAAAAGAAGTTCATGACCGTAAATCAAGCTTTAGAAATCCTAGAAAAGATTGAATCCAGAAAAAAAGAAGGATTGGTTAAGAAAGATACTTTAGTTATTGGTTGTGCCCGGTTGGGAAGCGAAGATGCTATGATTAAAGCTGGACCATTGGAAAAAATAAAGAAGCATGAATTTGGCAAAGCGCCGCATTGTGTAATCTTCCCAGGAAAGAGGCATTTTATAGAAAAAGAGTTTCTCGATAATATTCTAAATAATTAAGCAGATAACTTGTAATCGCATTCGCGGTTCAAACCATAAAAGGATTCCAAGAAGGCATATAAGCCAGGGTTAAATGTTATCCATAAAGCTAATTTCTGCTGCTCTTCGTAATCTACATCTGGATCAGGGACCATAAACTCATATTTAGATTCTCGTAATTCTGTCCTTGCTTCTTCATCGATGGAAAGACCCGCATCAGAAGCATCTTCTGCCGGACCTGTTACTCTGTATTCTTCTTCCCGGGCAAGGGGAGAAGTTACGCCTTCATACATAGTAGCATTATCATTGGCAGCTTTTTCGTTATAACCGAAATCTTGCAATAAACTATCATCAAGAGGAAGAGGAGAAGCGATACTAGAATCATCATCTTCATTTTCTATTGTTTTGGTTGTGGCTAATTCTGCTTCCAAGGAAGATTCTTCCTCTGGTTCAATATCATTCTCTAGAACTTTTTTATCCTGTGATTTTTGCGGATAATTTGACTTTGGCAGATAGAATTGCCCAATATCTAAACAAGAATAATTTCCCCTTTGCCCCAATTTTTTAACGACGTGTTCTAAGATATGTAACACCTACTCGTCTTTAAAGTAGACTTATATTTAAATTTTACTTATCACAGTGGGCATTAAGTTAACCTAGTATAGTAAAAGGTATATTGGGGGGAAAGGAAGGAGTAAAGAGGGAGGAAAATAAGGAAGAAATGAGTTTTTCAATAGGTATATTCTAAGAGTACAGTAAGTTGTCGTTCCTTAAGTGAATACCCTCTCAGCTCCTTCTTCCTGCGCAGCTAAACACACATATTTCTTCTCATCTCGGATAACATCATCAAAATGAAAAGTACTTCTTTGGATAGGAATGCTGACTAACTTCCAATTAAGGCTTAGGTCATGCTCCACTTGTATCGATACATACTTTTTTGATTTTGTAGTGAGAAGCCTAGTTTGAATATCCATGAAATACTCTTCTCGCCAGGTATCAGGATGGATGATGGTTACCTTACCATTCTGTTCCGTATAACATTTATGAATGTGTCCAAAGACATAAATCTTATTACGAAGCAATTTTGTTTTTCTTTTTTTCTTAAACACAGTTACTATCTCATCTATATCCCAGTGTACATGTTTCCATCTTCGGTAAAATTCGCGGACAAGTTCACGAGGAAAGGTATATGTTGGATCGTAATAATATCTGATGGGATAATAAACCAGACATTTCAAGAGATATTTTAACCCTTGCCGAGTTATGATTTTCTCTACTGACTTGTGATTTGAAAAAATGGCCGGCCGGGGAGTAATACGTTCAAGCATAGGGTATTGTTCTTTCAAAAGCATAAATTTACTGATGAGACCAAAAGAAACCCAAGGGATATTTAGGATCTTTTGGCCTTTGTAATTTAGGAAAAGGTGCTCTTCATTGACTTTGTTCAAAAAATCATATTGGTGGCCATGTTCTGCGTGAATACCTTGTTCGTTGTAATAAAAAGAGAAGAAAATGTTTTCTGGGCTTTCCAGAATGGACTGGATACTTTCTTGTACTTCTGGATGAACTAAATCCGGATCGTGGTTGCCGATAATGAAATAGATTTTATTTTTCTTTTCTGCAGCAAATCGCTTCAACGCTTCGAATACTTTAGTGTGAGCCTGATAGATTAATCTTAGCTTAGCTAAAGAGATTTCACTAGTGATATGCCGCGGATAGGATGCTGCATTGTTTACAATATAAGGACATTTCAAAAAGTCGAAGGTATCTCCATTTAAAACTAAATCAACTGGAGCGTTCTTGTTACAGAGCGAGTAGATCAGTTTTGTCAAAGTGTTATCACTAATGAAATCGTCAGTGAGCGTTCCCCCGCCCATTTCAATGTCCCCAAGGATGATTATTTCTTTTTTAGTCATTTTTAGTTTGTACTGAAAGAACGAAATATTCGTAATTATTTGTTCGTTCTTTCATATATCCTTCGCGTCTTTTTATTACGACTATTTTGTATGCTCAGTATATATCCATTCTACTCCCTAACTTCTAAATCTAAAGTTCTGAGGATCTTTTTAAGAGGGCGATTATATTCTAAAGTGTGTTTAATTTCTTCAAACTGCCTTGGAGCAATAAAATTATATTCTGACAGCAACGAAAGAGTTTTAAGATATTTATCTGATTGCTGGAACCGTACATCTTCCCAATAGTAAGATTGGTAGGCTGCATCTACATAGGTTGCTACATTTTCATGAGCGCCAGTTGCCCCGTAAGGACCGACGAAACCATTCTTTGGTCCCCCGGTGTTATCTTCCCAGACAAGTACATTATCACTTCTTTTCTTTATGTCTTTATTATAAGAATCGCCAAAAATTAGGTCCAGCTGGACATCAAATTCTCTAGGAACAGCACGATGAGTAAGGTGTGCTAATTCGTGAGCGATGGTGCCTATATCAGTAGTGTTATTGAGTTCTATTGTACTCCAAGGCCATGTTGCAACTGCCTCATAATCTAAAAATGGTTTGATGAACGGTGAATTCTCTACTGTTTCAGGAAACAAAACCATCTTCTTACAATGGCTTATCAAAAAAGGATTTGTATTGTAAATCATTTGCAGATTCCATTCTAAGCTTTTCTGGAGATCTTCTTTTGACGTGCCTTCATAATCAATTTTAAATTTTTGTTCTATCCGCTGCTCAGTTGCTGTATTTGTGTATGAATCAGTGATATTATAATAAATGCCGGGGATGGTTGTTGGCGCCTTAGAATGACATAACAATCCTGCTGCTCCGACTAATGCGCAAGCAGCCATGTTACGAAAACGTTTTTTCAAGTTCCTTATTTTTTTTTGTTTATTCATTGTTTATTCATTTTCTAATGTTTCTTTTATTTTCTCAAACTGCTGTGATGAAATGAGTTTATATTCTGACAGCAACGAAAGAGTTTGAAGATATTTCTCTGATTGCTTAAGCCGTTCGTCCTGCCAAAAAGAAGGATCATAAGCCCTTGCTACGTAAGTTGCCACGTTTTCATGGGAATTAGTTGCGCCATACGACGTGACAAAACCATCTCTTGGACCTTCAGCGCCGTCATCTTTCCAAATTGCTTTGCCACCCACTATTTCTATTAATTCTTTATTGTAAGAATCAGCAAAAATTTTATCGAGCCGGTCATCAAATTCTTTAGGAGCATCATAATGAGCAAGATGCGCCAATTCATGAGCTATTAGGCCCACGGAATTTTCAATCAACTTTATAGTGCTTAAAAATCCTCCTGCATATCCAACCTTACCGTGCAAGAATGGCTTGACCAAAGGCGACGTGTACATCGTTTCGGAAAATAATACTACCTTTTCACAATGAGCAAGCAGTTCGGGATTGGTCTCATAAATGGTTTGCAGATTTTCTTCTAAAATTCTTTGTTTTTCTTCATTAGGATCTCCCTCATAATCAATGCCAAATTTGTTTTCAATCCTCTGTTCTGTTGCGGAAGTTGTAAATGAATCAGTAAGAGTATAATAACAATGTGAGAAGAGAGTGGGTTGTTTAAGGTGCGCAATTCCGGAGGCTCCTGCTAGCACACTAAGTAGCGCTATTCTAAAAATATTTCTTTTCTTCTTTGTTTTTTTTGAGTTCATTTTTTCCCCGAATATTATTTCTTTGTTAATCTTCTCACTTCTGCTGGTTGTTCAACAGCTAACATTTCTAATTCCGCTTGTCGATCAATAAATTCTGCATCAACTATTCTTAGTTTAGTCTCAACACGTAATCTTGGAGCTTCATATTTAGTATCAGCGATGTAATGTAATGCTTTAGGTCCTTTGGCGACAAGTTCTTTTCCCAGCGGCCCTTTTCTCATCAATAATTTATTAATACCTACTGCCCCCGGTAATGTTGTAATTCCTATTACGAGTAAACCATACTCTGCTATGGCTACAATCGGTAAATCTATCAAATAGGGCAGAATATTTGCAAAAATGGCACTAGCTATGGTTACTCCACCAAAATATCCAATATATTTTGCCTTATCTTCTTTTTTTGTAATATAATCAGGAATTGATTCACACCATTCCTCAACATCTTGTCCTGCTGGAAGACGATATAAGTGCGGTGTTTTATCATCTATTTTAGCTAGATCGCGGTCAACAAGAAGCTCTATCCCTTTGTCAGTTTCACGACGGTACATCATTATAGGGCCCATATGGTACTGACGTATTTCAGCTTCCTTTTGAAAACCCATAGTTTGAAGTGTACTTTCGATGTGCGGCAAATCTATATAGTCCTTGCCTGCTAACTCTTCTAAGGTAGCTTTCGCTTCTTCGTGCATAATTCGATGCAGTTCCATTCCTGTTGTTTCACTTCTGTAAGTCATTTTCTTTCTTACCGCCACCTATCCACATTTACATCTATCTCTACGTCTACATCTATATTATTTTCTACTGCTTCCAAATAATCTCTTTTTAAGTCAGCTGCAATTTGGTATCTCTTATTAGGATCTTTAGCTAAAGCTTTTTCGACGATGTATTGTAACTCTAAACTAACTTTTGGATTATATTGGGTTAGGGGTGGAACTGGTGCTCGGAGATGTTCTTCCATTACCTCTGTAAGATCTCTTCCGACAAATGGAAGATGCCCTCTGGTTAAAAATCGGTAAAGAGTAACTCCGGCGGCATAAATATCGCTCCGTGGATCGTATTTCATTCCTTTAATTACTTCCGGCGCCAGATAATAGGAAGTCCCTACTATTAAATTTGGATTTTCTTCTAACGAGGAGGGAGTAACTGTCTCATGCCACCCCATTTCGTAATCAAATAATTTTGGTGTTGGCGGCATAAATAAATCAAGTTGCTTAGCGCCATCTAAAATTATGTTCGCTGATTTAACGTCACGGTGGACTATGTTAAGCTCGTGCAAATACTGTAATGCATCGCAGAGACCAGAGATGACAGATTTCACATGGTGAGGAGTTAATACCTTTACCCTTTCCTCTAATAGTCGTACATCGCCACACCACATAAAAGGAGAGACCATTATTTGTTCATTATCCAAAAATTCATCAGCTAACAAGAGATTTACATTTCCGCCATGTTTCTTTAAGAGTTCTTGAACTTCTTTTTCTCGAAGATAACTACGATCTTCTAAGAAACATTTAATCACAACTTCTCGTCCACTTTTTTGTCCTCTGGCACGAAAAAGATCCGTTCTGGAAGGACGATAGATGGGACAGATAAGGCTATAATCTTCTTCTTTTCCAGCAATTACTGGACTGATGTTATAATTAGCAAAAGCAGATTCAGGCAATTGTTCAGAGCTAGAATCAGTTCTTATTGTTCGCGCATCGCGTAGAAGATCGTTTCCTGACCGTTGTATAGTACAAGGCGTTTCTTCTAGAGAGAGGTTAGTTCCATGCAGGTTATTTGATTCTGTAGTGGTCATTTTCCGTCCTCTAAAAACTTCTCCAGAGCGCATTCTACTAAATGGGATTTATTACGGTAAGTATTATTATCTCGCAGTTTTTCCTGCATTTTCCCCATGGTTTCTTCCTTTATTGAAAAACTTACTATTCGTTTCATAATTCTTATTAAAAACTATTAACTATTTATAAATGTTCCCCGTTTAACCACTTGCCAGTAGTTATTGGGGAAATGTTTATAAATAAACTGGCAAAAAAGGGATTATGGCAGCAAAATTTGAAGTTATTAACGATAATCCTATCAGAACGAGCGGTAGTTATATCAGTCGAGGTAAACAAGGGTCTGGTTTTGGTACATTATGGGCTGATGCTATTGACACTGGATTAGCTATCAGTTTATTCGACCCTAGCAGACAATTTGGTGCTCTGGCTCATGTTACTAGAGATTACTCTAATAGAGGTTCAAGCTCAGAAAGTATAATTAATAATTTATTGTCTGAATTAGGCATGTCTGACTTGGAAGAAGGAGATTGTCCTGGATTAGAAGCGGCCATAGTTGGTGCAAGTGACGTTTCTACTGCTGTAAGAGATTACTTATTACGGCTTAATATTCTCATCGTTGGGGAAGATTTAGGAACCGTCCCTCTCGGAAGAGAAGTACACATGCATTGTAATGATAAAACGGTTCGAGTTTACAGATACACACCTTCGTATACCAAAAGTCCTAAGATTCCAAACATTCAGGACTTTTGTATATCCTAAAAATCCCGATTTAATGTTCGGAAGTCAAGGATTTTTAGTATATAATCAATAGAAAGCTTTCAATAACTCTTCCCAAAATAAAACCAAGAAACAGCTTTTTCTTTACAAGCAAAACAGAGCTGATCTTTTTTCAGTTTAGGCTGTTCTAAAGGAGAATTTAATGATTTTGCTCCAGTTTTTTCTTTCCATTTTTCTTCGCACTTCTCGGACCGACACCAGGGAGCAAAAGCAATTTTTCCAGAATTCACTGCATTTTCAGCATCTTTCATATTTTCTGTTTTGACAATACTTTGCTGAAGGAATTTTTCTGCTTTAGTGTACATCTCCTGTTGCATTTGTTCCAGCAGTAACTTCACTTTTGTATCTAATGCCGATAACGGAAGAGCTTGTTTTTCTCCAAGATCGCGGCGCATGACCATAGCTTGTTTTTTTTCTAAATCTTTTGGACCTAATTCAATTCGTATAGGAATGCCTTTCATTTCCCATTCGTTAAACTTCCAGCCAGGGGAATAGCCTTCCCGATCATCCAGATGCACAGAAATTCCTTTCTTTTCCAATGACAACTTTATTTTTTGCGCTTCTTTCAATACTTTTACTCTAGTATCATCAAACAGGATAGGAACTATAACCACTTGTGTTAATGCTAATCGTGGAGGAAGCACTAACCCCTTGTCATCAGAATGCATCATGACCATAATACCTATTGAACGAGTAGTGATACCCCAAGAATTCTGCCAGACATATTGCGTTTGTTGTTTTTCATCTTGAAAAGTAATGTTGAAAGCTTTGGAAAAATTCTGTCCCAGATGATGTGAAGTACAACCTTGCACTGCCTTGCCATTGGGCAAAAATACTTCTAAGGATAAAGAATAATCTGCGCCGGCAAAAGTTTCTGTTTTTGATTTCATTCCTTTCAGGACAGGAACTGCATATAATTCAGTAAATACTCTTTCATAAAAGTCGAGAATTTTATAGGTTTCTTTCACAGCTTCTTCTTTAGTGGCATACGCGGTATGTCCTTCCTGCCAAAGAAATTCTCTGCTTCTAAGAAAAGGAACAGGATGCTTGAATTCCCAACGCACGACGTTGCACCATTGATTTAACCGTAATGGCAGATCTTGATACGAACGAATCCATTTGGCATAAGTGTCATTAATTATAGTTTCTGAAGTCGGCCGGATGGCAAGACGTTCCTGCAGCTTAGAATTTCCACCGGATTCAACCCAGGCAACTTCGGCGGCAAATCCTTGGATATGTTTTTCTTCTTTGACCAGCAAACTTTCAGGGATTAAAAGCGGGAAGTAAGCATTTTTTACGCCGTCTGCTTTGATCAGTTGGTCAAAAAATTCCTGCACTTTTTCCCAGACATGATAAGCATTAGGCCGTAAGATATAGCAGCCGGAAACCGCAGAATATTCAATCAATTCCGCTTTCTGCAGTAATTGAGTATACCATTCAGAGAAATCCTGATCCTTTTTTACAGTTATCCCTAAAGTATTTTTCTTGGAAGACATACGCTTCAGAAGAAGGTTTGGTTATTTAAACGTTTTTGTTGTTTAGTTGAGGACAATATTTTTGCATATTATTTTTGCCTCAACTAAAGTTTGAAAGACCCGCATTATTTATGCGTTATATAGGTCT
>CAYHVV010000051.1:0-8668 GCA_964360115.1 uncultured Methanosarcinales archaeon
TGGTATTGTGCTAACAATTAGAGAGTAGAATGTTAAAATGGCGAAGTTAAGTTAAGATGACCGTAGCGGAAGGACGTGTAGCCCAAGCCTTCATTAAGTCCTGTACTAGGTAATGCAAGGCCTAAAAGAAACAAAAGAATGAATATATAAAAATCTTTACCACTACTTATATCGAGTAAAATCAGAAAAAAATTGCGCTACGCGCGCCTTACGGCGCACCGACGGGGGCTACGCGGAGAAAAGAGCCGCTGCTGTTTAGATTATTGCTGCCGTAGGCATAGGAATAATTATCAAGATTATTCACGAACAAAGCCCGAAGTTGATCTTGTGAAGGCTTATCAAGTATACAGAAAGCCATAGCATCAGTTCTCTTCAATTCACTAAATACAATATCTCTATATGTCTTCAACAATTCAAGGTCTCCCTCGACAGCTGCCCGCCAACCTTCATTAGCGAGAACTTCGTCTTTTGTAAGGTGCGCATTGTATTTTCCAGCAGTTTTATCTAATTCCATCCCTTCGATAGCATCATAATCAACAGCTATACCAGCACCGTTAAAATCTTTTTTGATAGTGATAAGTTCAGAGCAAGTAGGAACAATTTTGAATTTTGTGGTGGTGCCTTTGTAGGCTACGCCAGTACACGAATCATTCCAATGTTTGAATAATCTGGTTCTTTCTTCCGTACTTTTATTGTTCTCGTAATCTGTAACTCTCGCTTCAATATTTTCCTTGAAAGTCAAAGGACGATATATCTTGCTTTCATCATCAAGAATAAATTGAGGATGCGCTGGGTTAGATTCTGCGTTACATGCTTCTCTCAAAGCATCAACACCTAAAGCATAAGTACTTTTTGAAGGCATTATCGTATACACACCCTCGATAATTTCTCTATCTCTCTGAGCAGGAGTTGGTGCAGGTTTCTTAGGTGTAGGAACTTCTTCTCCAGGTCTCCAGATCATATGCTCAAGCAAATTTCTATCGATGTATCTGGTCATTTGCTTAAGAGCACCTCGACTCCGCTTTGGAACAGGGTATTTTTTTCATGGACAGGAAAATAATGAATGTTTGGGTCTCTCTTTACTGCTTCTCCTAAACTATAACTGCCGCCGATTTCAAATAAAAGAACATTCGTATTTGGTTGCTTTGCTAATTGTTTCATCTTTTTACTTTCACGTTCGGTTCTACCGCCAATAACTAGCTCACCATCAGTTACCACAACGTAGGTTCGCTGTTTACCATCATTACACATTTTAATGTTTAAATCTTCAACGCTGTATCCGTTTTCCGGCCTGAACAGAACTTTTAATACGTCAGAGTTAGCTTTGCTCCAGAAGTCACGGACATCAATTTCAGCAGAGTTTAGTTGCTTATCAGCAAAATTATGGAATTGCAATTTACTTGGTTTGCGCAATTCGATACTAGCTTGATATAAGGCATCAATATAACCATACAGTACACTGCTTAACATGTCCCATCGAGAACCATCATTAAAACCATTGTTATCACCGCGACCGCCATACATAGAACCGGAACTGTCTACGTAAAATTCATAGACGTCGGATAAATCTAAGCTCTGATCCACATAGGCTATACTTTTACGTTCTCGTTCTTCAATGTCGTATTCATTCAGGCGATACAAGCCATTCGATAGTGGAATTAAAGTAGGAAGTCTGGTTCGCTGTTGGAATCGGGCAATTCTGGTTAAATTTAATTTGCTTACTTGTTCTTCTGTTAAGATAGAAGTGTTCTTGATAACAAACTTTTCATCTTTTCCAACTACGATAGTTTCGCCTTTCTTCGCACCGCCAACAATTTTTACTTTGGGATGATTGTGTTTGTAAAATTCATGAATTGCAGATAATTCTAGATTGTTCAGTTCGTCTTTCGTAATGTTCCATGAAGAAATGGTGTTGGAACTATCAGTAGAAAATGGATTGTTTTTTCCTCCACTTTGGTTTGCCAGCTGAGTCAAGAATTGTTGTTGCTCTTGCTCGTTCATATCTTCTAATAAATCCTGTAAAATATCCTGTGAACTAGAACCACTGCCTTCGCCGTGATAACCGCAGCGTCCTTTAGGCATGTCTTTTTCAATATAAGGACTTAAGACCGCCATAAATCGTTCTATAGCAGCATAACGATCTTCACCAGCAAATGTTTCTCTTGTTGCGGCCACAATTTCATCTTTATGCTCAAAGTAGTCAGCGGTCTTAGAAAAAATACCTTTTACTTTTCCAAAAAGAGATGAATCTGATTCATGTTTCAACAACGCCCTCATGCCTTGTTCTGCTGCGGTTACGCCTTTCTTTCCTGCCTTTTCTGCGAAGAAAAAATGTGCCTTAACTGGGCCATACAATTTACCATACATATATCTAGTGATAGTATAAAAATCAGTTTTAGTTGGTTTATCATGGAGTTCTAGTAAATCCCACACAGGGATAATATCATCTCTGACATAATTTCCTTCCGTATTATCTACAGCAAAGCGATTGTCAAGAATAAAATCCTTCACTGCATTTTGAGAAGCACTTACTTTCAAAACTTGCTCCAGTGCGGTTAAAGTAGGTTCTGCTTTGATGATTCCTCTGCGGATAGCCTGATGAATTCTTTTATTATCATCGTCACTTTTGGGCGCTTCTAAGGGATGATATAATTCATGATAGAGTAAGTAATGTAAGGTATGTAAAGCTACTTCTTCCGGTTTTCCATCCCAGTATTGAGTAACAACTTCAGTAAATTTTTTGCGTAAGCTTTCGTTATTGTAGATTAAAGCAAATATCTTTTTTAAATCAGTGCTGAATTCCCAATCTTGTCCATGACTATGTTTTCCTTCTTTAATGACAGGAATATTGCTCCAGAGAGGATGGTTGCTACTAACTTCATCTCGCCATTGCTCTTCTGCTTGTTCCAACAAATCATTCAGGCTTTTCATATTATTTTTTTTTGCGCGACGGGGCTACGAGGAGAAAAGAGCCGCTGCTGCTTAGATCATTGCTGCCGTAGGCATCGGAACTATAATTAAGACTATACACGAACAAAGCCCGCAATTCATCATCTTCTTCTCCTACATCAGCAAAATAAAATCCCATTCCCGTATCTCTATCATATTTTGTTTTCAACTGGTCAAATACAATATCGCGATATTCTTTCAATAACACTTTATCTTCCTCAACAGCAGCCAACCAAGCTTTGTGATTGATAACTTCTTTCTTTGTAAGAGAATCATCATATTTTCCTTTACTAGTATCTAGCTCAACTCCAACCATATCATCATATTCGATAGGTGAAAATTCTTCATTGAAACTTTTCTTAATAGTGATTAATTCTTTAGACATAGGAATTACTTTAAATGCAGTTGTTCCAGCTTTATACGCCATGCCAGTACAAGAATCAATCCAGTTTTCAAAGAAACGCAAACGATCTTCTAAAGTTCTGTCATTACCTTCTTCATCTAACAGAGTATTATAATCGGTAACCTTCGCCTGAATAACTTCCTTAAATGTTAAGGGGCGATAAATCTGACTACCATCATCTACTGTAAAGAGAGGATGTGGCGAACTGGTTTCTTTTTCGCATGCCTTTCTCATTGCATACGCGCCCTGAGCGTAGGTACTTGCTTGGGGCATGAGAAGGTATGATCCTTCAACAACTGTTTTTTCCGGAGTAGGTTTAGCTTGCTTTGGCTCTTTCTTTGGTGTAGCAACAGCATCGGCTGGCGTCCAAATCAAATGTTCAAGTTTTTCGCGCGGGATATATTTAGTCATTTTTTTACGCGCGCCTCCGGCGCACTGACGGGGCTACGACGGAGAAAAGAGCCGAAGTTGAGTAGATTCTTGTTGCCGCTGGCAAGGGAATAATAACCAAGACTATACACGAACAAAGCCCGCAGCTGAACTTCAGCAATTTCGTTTCGTAACCAGAAGCCCATCGCTGTTTCAGTTTTTTTCTCGGCAAAGACAATGTCGCGATACTCTTTCAACAATGCTACATCATCTTCAACTGCAGTAAGCCAGGCAGGATGAGTTTCTACTTGAGTCTTATTCAATAGAGCGTTATAGGTAGCACCAGTTCTGTCCAGTTCAATGCCAGCAATATCGTTATAAGAAATTGGAAGATAATTGCTGTTAAAATCTTCGGGAAGAGTTATCAGTTCTTTAGATTGTAGAATTACTTTAAATTTACCTGTCCCTTTTTGATACGCAATACCAGTGCAGGAATCAAGCCATCTCTCTGTGAATAATTTCAACCGTTCCTCTGAGGTACGTTCTGATCCATCAGGATTATGAAGCGTATTATAATCAGTAACTCTGGCGGTAATATCTTCTTTGAACGTTAATGGTCTATAAACTTTACTTCCGTCATCTAAGGTAAAGAAAGGATGTACGCTATTTTCATCTGCTTGGCAAGCATTGCGTAACGCATGAAGCCCTTGCGCATAGGTAGCTGCGCGCGGCATGAGGATATATCTACCATCAATTGCTTTTTTCTCATGAGAAATAGGTTCAGGTTGTGGTAGCGCAGGAGCTTCTTCACCGGACTTCCAAATCAAATGTTCAAGCTTCTCCCTGGGGATGTACCTGGTCATAGCTTATCCTCGGATAAAACTTAATCTATGTGCATAGACGCTTGCCTGTGCTTTCTTTTGTTCGTAGAGCATGCGGAATGCTTCCAGACCTACTTTTTGATCTTGTCTTTTCAATATTGTTTCAACAGGAGCTTTGTAGGCATTGCTGAAGTGACCTAAGACGGCTAGATCAGCAGCTAATCGGGAGCGAAGAACTCCTTCTGCTACTCCTTTCGCTTGAGTATTAAGAGCGCCAATTCCTTTGACCAGAGTATTGTTATAAGCATCAAATCCTTGTTCTTGTCCAGCATACATAGCTGCCTGCCAGACTAATTCACGAACGCCGATATCAGCCGGAACGTCCATTCCGGTACGAATATGTTTATAGGCATGCAGAGCATCATTCACTAATGCTAAAGCTGGGCCATTATCAGAACCAGTGATCTTCTTACTTTCAAGAACGACTCCCATACTGGCAGCGATGTCATGCAAGGAAACGGAAGTATCATACGTTCCGGTTTTCACTCCTTTGATAAAGCCCAGCAAGGAAGCAAAATTATTAATTTTCCGTAAGTCTCGACGTACAAATCCATGCTTGAGATTCTTTTGCGCATCCCGCACTCGTTGAACGTCATTGCCATCTTTGACCGTACAGCGTGCTTCATAGCCGGTACTTTTCATCAATTCTGCATTTCTTTTCATTAAATCAACAGGGTCTTTGCTGACATAGCCTAGGGCAACGTCAATAAATTCTCGTGCATCATGATGCAATTCTGCTTTCACGGTTTCAGGATCAGCAACTAAGGGATATAATTCTCTCCAGCTTCCTTTCATTCCGGTTTTTTTACGGAAGGAATCCCAGAACTGAGCGTGTAAATTCTGATATGCTCGTTTATCTAACTGACTAGCTCCAGCTTCTTCCACGCCGTTAGGGAAGGTAAATTTGAGGAATCTGTTTTCTCCGGCTAAATCTAATTCTAATGCGGAACTGTGCTGAGCATCAGCGGGGTTCATAGCTGCAATAATAGCTAATTTTTTGTATCTATCTGTTCCAGGAATAGGAATACGTAAGTATCCGGTATCCCCATTAACGTGGATTTCTCCATCAACAACCTGAAATACTTCCTGAGTATCTCCGCGGTTGATTTCGTCAATGAACAAAGCTCCGTATTTCAGACATTTTTCTTGATCGATATGCGATTTAGGGACGCCGTTTTCCAGCTTCGTAACCGTAAATGGCTCTAAGGCAGATGCTCCTAACAAGCCGCCGCCTAAGCGAATAGTATAATGTCCATCAGCGCCGAAAACAGCATGGAACAAGGCATCAGTAGTATAGGTCTTTCCAATACCAGTAATCCCTTCCCGAAGGATATTGAAATTGTCAAAAAATAAAGAGGCGACATCTACGTCTAAACAGGTAACTTCAGTGCTGTTAGGCTTAGGCAGTCTTCCCTTTCCATCGAGGAAGGTAACATCGACTTTATCGCCTTCAGTGATCTCAATATAGGGAGTAGGAGAAACTACTTGGTCTAAGGTTTCGTATAAGGATTCTATGAAATGTTTTCGTTGTTCTTTTGGGTTCATTTTTTATTCTTTAACTCCGGTAAGAACCAACCAGCAAGTTGGCATCTGGAATGTCCATCCGCACTTCAGCAAGTATTTTTTCAATTTCTGAGAGATTTACTTCTGCTACTTCAGGCTGTCCGTATCCGTTGTTAGCAATAACTGTCCCGACACAAATATCATAACCATCAAAATCTGCTGGATCACCATGGGATTGCACCATTTCATATCTGGATTCTCCTATTGGATCAGATAATTTTCGTACAGTTAAATTGCCCAATCCAGTTTCGTCTAAGTTCGTAACAAGCTCATATTTTGCTAATTTAGAGTTTAAATCATTTGTATTTTTTGCTTCAAATCTCTTTCCCGCTATAAAGTAAGTTATTTCCATTTTGGTTCTCCGTCGGCTATCTTGTTTATTTTTACTTCTATCAAATCTCCTCGTTTCAGAAATTGTTTTAAATCTTTAGGAATGATAAGTACTATATTGTCGCCTTGCTGTGCTAGTTTCTTGGTTATTGTAAATCCCATGTGTATCTGTGCGTTATAACGCTACTATAGCCAGATAGCCGTTTATTTATAAATCTTTTGTAAAATTAGCTACTCCCAAGGAGTCATTTTTTTATCTACCAAAATCTACTGATATGTACCGAATTGGTAGGAAGTTTTATAAATAATTACAACTACCAATATCTACCAAATTGGTATTTAATATGAAAATCCCTCAACAACCGCCAAAAGTAAGCGAAATTTTACAGAAAAACCACTCTGAAATATTCAAATTGCTAGAAAACAAGAATATTGCTGACTTCATAGCTAAATACAATCAAGAATACCTTCATTGGGATCAACTTCGTTACAAGCCTATACCTGATAAAGCCAAACCAGAATGGGTATGGACAGTAATGAAACTCTTTCGAAATAGTCAATACAGAAAACTTAAGTTTGGAAATTGGATTTTTCAATACACTCTCTTAGATGAGTTTCAAAGAAAACTTCATTTATTAGACATGGGTACAGCAGGAAAATTATCTTCTAGTTTAGATTCAATGAACATTAGTGGTAGAGAGAGATATATCATTAGTTCTTTAATGGAGGAAGCCATAGCCTCTAGCCAGTTAGAAGGCGCAGCTACGACCAGAAGAGTAGCAAAAGAGTTGTTACTACAAAAGAAAAAACCAAAGAATTTCTCTGAACAGATGATTGTTAATGGATACCACACTATTCAAAAAATAGTAAAACTGAAAGAAAAGAAAATTACTTCTGAAATGATTTTAGAGCTTCACCGAAATATTACTCAAGATACCCTCAAAGATAAAGCCTATGAAGGACAATGGAGAACCAATAATGAAGTAGTAGTAGCTGATCCTGTAGAAGCAGACAAAATTTATCACCAACCACCCAATTATCAAGATGTTCCAAGACTTATGGAGGAATTTTGTGAGTTTGCCAGTAATGATGAACAGGAGTTTATTCATCCTATCATCAAAGGAATTATTCTTCATTTCTTAATAGGATATATTCATCCCTTTGAAGATGGAAATGGCAGAACGGCAAGAGCAATTTTTTATTGGTATGTTCTCACGCGAGGTTATTGGCTTTTTGAGTTTATGGCCATATCAAGAATAATCTTGAGAGCAAAAGTAAAGTACGGTCTAGCTTACCTCTACACCGAAACAGATGAAAATGATTTAACCTATTTCATTGATTATAATCTTGATTGTATTGAAGAATCATTACATGAAATGGAGAAATATATCCAACAGAAACAGCAAGAACAAACTGAAGCAATGCGACTAATTAAAAGTATTAAGAATGTCAATTTGCGTCAAGCTGAGATTTTAAAACAATTAATTAAAGATCCAGAAAGGTCTGTAGTTGTTAATGAAATTATAAGCGCGTATGGTGTGGCTTATGATACTGCAAGAAGTGATTTATTGTATCTTACTAAATTAGGATATTTAGAAATGATCAAGGTACAAAAGAGATATGTTTTCAAATTATCTCAAAAAAAGATAAGTTGATGTCTAGGAGTCAGATATTTCCCCATCGTTAAAGGAATAATACCTCTTATCACCGATTATCACATGATCCAACACCGGAATTCCCAGCAGTTTTCCTGCTTTTTTCATAGTTTCTGTTATCTGATAGTCTTCATCGCTGGGTTCAGAATCGCCAGAAGGATGATTGTGAACAATAATGATATTAGCAGCGTTCTTGCGTATAGCTTGCTTAAAGACTTCCCGAGGATGGACAAGAGAGCTATTGACAGTTCCAATAGAAACAACCTGCTGCTCAATAAGAACATTTTTAGTATTGAGAAGCAGAACGATGAAACATTCCTGCTCCGTGGTAGGAAATATGACGTTCCTGTAAACATCTTCCGCACAGCTTATTTTTACTTTTGTACTTTTAGTTATGAGTTCAAGAGAAGCGAGGTTCATATTCTCACCCCTGGTTCCTGCCCGCAGAAGTTGCAGACGATTAAGTTATGTTCTTCTGAGAGCACTTCATACTCACAGAAATGTTGTTTTGCTTTCAT
>CAYHVV010000052.1:0-8549 GCA_964360115.1 uncultured Methanosarcinales archaeon
TAAAGATGTATTGTCCCGACGCTTGCAAAGTGTAGTCTATAGAAAAGGATTAGCTCGATCCATGAACCAAGCACGCCAATTTATTACTCACCGACATCTAATGATTGGTGATCAGGAAATTTCATCCCCTTCTTATCTTGTTTCAGTAATTGAAGAAGGCGCAGTTACCTTCAAACAAAAATCAGCTCTTGCTGACGCTGAACATCCTGAAAGGGTTGTCCTAGTTAAAGGAGAAACACCAAAAGCACAATCTAAAGAGAAAAAAACCGAAGCTGCAGAAGAAAAAGAAGAAGCACCAGCCGTTTCTAGCGAGGTTAAAGAATAATGAAAACAGAAAATAACGTTGCTACTGCTCCTGCCGCTACTCAAGCTCCACGAGAAGAACGAAGAGAAGACAGAAACTATGCGCCTCGGCAAGACAACAAAACACGCTGGGGAGTTGCTCATATTTATTCTTCATACAACAACACCATCATTACTGTAACCGATATTACTTGCAGTGAAACTATTGCCCGGGCTAGCGGTGGACAGATGGTTAAATCTGATCGTCTGGAAAGTTCACCAACTGCAGCTATGGGTTGCGCAAAAAAAGTTGCAGAAATCTGCCGGGAAAAAGGAATTAACGGTCTAGTTATCCGAGTCCGAGCTACGGGTGGTCATAATGGACCAAAAAACCCTGGGCCAGGAGCACAACCTGCTATTCGCGCGTTAGCCAGAACCGGCTTACGCATTGGTAAAATTGAAGAAGTCACTCCTGAACCGCATAATGGATGTAGAATGAAAGGCGGAAGACGAGGAAGAAGAGTATAAACATGAAATGCGATAAAATTAAAGAAGACAAAAAGAACAAAAAGTTGTCCTTCCTATTGAAAGGAAGCAATGAAGTATTCGCAAATACCATTCGCAGATTAATCATCGAAGAAGTACCTACTCTTGCCGTTGAAGAGGTAGAAGTTAAAGATAACAACTCTGCGCTTCACGATGAGATGGTCGCTTTACGTCTAGGTCTTATTCCAATCAAAACTGACTTGAAAAGTTACCGTCTTCCTAAGAACCAAGACGAAATCACTGAAAAAAGTGCAAGCTGTACATTACAATTAAAATTAAAATCAAACAAGAAAGGATATGTCTATGCTGGTGAAGCAGAAAGCGCTGATCCAAAATGTACTTTTGCATATGAAAAGATGCCTGTTGTCAAATTACTATCTAAACAAAAAGTTGATTTGGTCATGACTGCAGTGATGGGTCAAGGAAAAGATCATACTAAATGGACACCTGCTTTAGCGCATTACAAAAAAGAACCTGTACTTAAAGTAGGAAAAGTGCAGGATTCTGAAGCACTAGCAAAACTTTGCACTGATGGTGTTTTCAAAATCAAAGGAAGTAATGTTGAATTAGTACAAGACAAAGTTTACGAAAGCAACTTACTTGAAGCATATGCAGAAGCAGACAAAGGTGTAACTCTTACTTATTCAGATAATATTGTATTTTACCTGGAAAGCTGGGGACAATTAACCTGTAAGGAAATTCTTGTTACCAGCGCTGAAATCTTATTAGAAAAAGTCGAGGAGATGGAAAAACTCATCTAAGAATAACATGGTCAAACTTACCGGTCCAACAAACTATCAACTGAAAGAATTATTGCTTCAGCTAGATAAAATAGGACACCTTAATCATTTTTGGAAAAGAATCGCAGAAGATTTGCGCAGACCTACTCGTGAGCGCCGAACTGTGAATGTCTACAAGATTGAAAAGTTCGCTCAAGATGGAGAAACCATAGTTGTTCCTGGGAAAGTCCTCAGCGTCGGCGACTTAACTAAAAAAGTAAACGTTGCAGCTCTTACCTTTTCAGAAGAAGCAAGAAAAAAAATTGAAAATGCTAAAGGAAAAACCTTATCGCTTCAGGAATTATTGAAAACTAATCCTGAAGGAAAACAGGTGAGGATTTTAGGATGATAATATACAACGGCGAAAACATGATCCTAGGACGATTAGCTGCTCGTGTAGCTAAAGATGCATTGCTGGGCGAAGAAGTCAAGGTAATCAACTGTGAAAAAGTTGTCGTCAGCGGTGCTAAGCCCGTCACTTTCGAAAGAGCAAAACAAAAGCGCGGCAGGTATGGACATCCGCATAGGAGCCAGACTCACAGTCGTCTTCCTGACAAATGGGTACGCAGAAGTATCCGGGGAATGTTGCCTTGGAAACAAGCGCGGGGAAAAGAAGCATATAAACTGATTATGTGTTATATTGGTTCGCCAGCTGAATTTGCAGGAAAAGAACTTATTACACTCAATGATTCATCTAAGAACAAATTACCAAACTTGAAATACACTACCATTGGGGAAATTTGCCGACACATCGGCGGGAAGGTAGAATAGATATGGCTGCTAAAAAAGATGTTGTTCATACGCAAGGAAAAAGAAAACGAGCCGTAGCCAGAGCCACCTTAACTGCCGGCACTGGTAAAGTTACCGTTAATGGATTATATTTACACAATTATGGTACTGAGATGTTACGTACCAGAATCAGCGAGCCTTTAGTGCTTGCAGAAGATGTTGCTGAAAAACTTAATTTTGAGATTAGGGTGCAGGGTGGAGGAATTAACGGACAAGCAGACGCTATCCGGCTAGCCATCGCCAGAGCATTGGTGGAACACCAGCCTAAATTAAAGAAAACCTTTTATGATTACGACAGATTATTGTTAGTAGCAGACGTACGAAGAAAAGAAACTCGCAAGCCTAACGATTCAAAAGCTCGCGCTGCGAGACAGAAATCATACAGATGAGGATATAAAAAATGATCATACCAATTCGATGTTTTTCCTGTGGAAAACCAGTAGGACATTTATGGGAAGAGTATAAAGAACAAGTTGACCGAGGCGAAGACACAAAGAAAGTAATGGATTCTTTAGGATTAGAACGTTACTGCTGCCGCGGATTATTCCTAGGACACGTAGAATTGATTGATCTTGCCGGCGAATTTAAGCGCGGGTAATTATAACTTTTTTTATTACTTTAATTAATTACTTAGATTAATTATTTTGTTGCCTTCTAATAAAATAATTAATATTACTTATTTTTTAATCATATTTTGAATAGATTTTATAGTGAGTTTCCATTGAAATCGAACAGTTATATTGATCAATAGGCGAACTATATATGAAATTCTGTTCGAAATGTAAAGAATTTCAGTTTATTTGAATATACTTTAATGCATCTTCTTCTTTTTCCGGGCAATCTTTCATAATTTTCAACGTTTGCTGAAGGGGGTTGTTTTGACTTTTGTATAACTGCAGCATCAGCGGATAATATTTCACGTACGGATATCGATCCCACAGCAGGGCATTGTTAACTTCTTCAGAAAATAGTTCGTTAACTTCAGCAAAAATGTTTTTCCGCTCTTCTTCTTTTTGGGAAAGTAGTTTTGTACTTTGATATAATTTCTGAAGTTTATCGTAGGTCTGGATGACTTTTGATGAATGATTTTCATAGTTTGTAAAAGATTCAAAAGCATTTTTATATTCTTGGGAAAGTATGCCCTTTCTTGTTTTAAAATATTCATCGGCTCCCGCATAGCCCACCAGTACGCAAAAAGATTCATCCATTTCTGAAGGAAAATCAGCTCCTATCCATTCTTCAAGACTATCATGACAAATCTCATGAAGAACTACGTGCGCTTGCCATTCCGGCGTATAATTTAGGAAAGAAGGCGTAATTGAACTTCCTTTTTTAGATCCAACGGGGTTATAGTTAGTGGTGTTACGTGTATAAACGTCGTATCCTTCCTGTTTATAATATTCTAACTCGTCTTCTAAAGTATCTACAAAAGATATGAAATATTCGGCTTGGACATCTTCTCGGAAATTGGTCTGATTTTCAAAATATATTGAAGCTTCATCCCAGGCATTAGGAAGCACTGTTGGTTTAGTAACAAATAAACGATAAAAGAGTTTAGCTTCTTCATCAGTTTTACTGTAGGTAGTATAATGCTGAGTGCAACGATTTAACCCTAATTGTTCGATGCCGAATCGTCTTACGTCTTTGATAAAAGTTACTTTTTCCCTATGCTCTTCCGGAACTGATGAGTCCAACGGCAGCTTAGAAAGCCGTCCATAATCACAGGGAGCACAGGTAGATACAGCATTTAACAGAATAGAAAGTGAGACTGCTTTTTTATTGTTCATAAAGTATGAACTAGAGAAAAATGCTTTTTTATTTTTCTCGTTCATAAATTATTGGATTTCTAACTTTATATAATTGTGATGTATATGGGTGAAATTCAGAAGACAACATTGTAATCTATATCTTAGAGAAGGGGAATGTTTAAAAGAAAAAGAAAAGTAATACAGAAGATATGAAAAAAACATTACTTGCATTGATGACCGCTGGAACAATTGGGTGTGGTAGTTATGGTAGAGAAATAGAGTTAAATAACCCTATCCTAGATGTAACAGCAGGTGATTATATCATCAAAGATGTATCCTATTTTGATATAGACATTGATGGTAACAGTGCCCCGTGTAGAAAGTGGGTTGGTGTTACAGTTAAAGATGGACGATTATCTTCGGTAAGAGAAACCACTCATTGTTTGTATGATAAAGATCAAGTTATGGGAATTATCAATTCAGTACGTTATGACAGTACTGATGGAGACGAGTTTGTTGACAGAAGGTGTACAACTGATGGGACTAGCAACTTAGGTGTTAAAAATATCTATGAAACTTGTGTTGATACGGGAAATTCAAGTTTGTTGCTATATTATCTTCAAAAGTTAATTGAATAAAGCAAACTGGGATTAATAACTAAACTTTCATCACCATAATACTTAAAAAATCTCCTTTTCTGAAACCAGTTGTGGTAGAAACAAGCAGCATTCTTGATGTACCGGTAGAGCATCTTACTCCGGGAATGAAGCAGTATTTAGAAGCAAAGATAGCGCATCCCGACTGTTTGATCATGCTTCGGATGGGGGATTTTTATGAGATGTTCTATCAGGATGCAGTTACTGCTGCCAGAGAATTAGAGATAACCTTAACTTCTCGAGGCAAGGATGAAAAGAAAGCTGCCTTAGCCGGAATCCCTTATCATGCTTTAGAAAATTATCTTGGCAGATTAATCAAAAAAGGCTACAAGGTCGCTATCATCGAACAACTAGAAGACCCTAAACTAGCCAAGGGGTTGGTCAAAAGAGGACTGGTACGAATAGTCACTCCCGGAACGGTGATTGATTCTTCTTTGCTCAATGAAAAAGAAAACAATTACTTGATGTCCTTGACTGCTCATGGAGAACAGTTTGCGGCTGCTTTCTGTGATCTTTCTACTGGAGAATTATTTACTATGCAAATCCATTCCTTGCCGCATTTGCTCAGTTTAATCGTCCGTTTCTCTCCCAGTGAATGCTTGGTGCCGGAAAGTCTCAAAGTCAATACTGAATTGATGGAAAAAATAAAATCATACAGCTGTTTTCTCACCTCTGTAGATGATTATTTATTTATGACAGAAAAAGCTAAAGAAACCATCTGCCATCATTTTAATATCACTTCCTTACATCAGTTTGGCTTAGAAGAAGCACAAGGAAACAAAGTTTCCAGTGCCTCGAAAGCAGTGCCTTCTACGGAAAACCAATTAGTGAGCGTGGCTGGCGCATTGCTAAAATATCTGCATGACACACAGAAAAATTCTTTATCGCATTTACAGAATATTTCTATCCGCAGCAATGAAACTGTCATGCTACTGGATTCTAGCACTATCAGAAATTTAGAATTACTCAAAAACATCCGTGACGGATCTTCCCGGGGAACATTATTGTCTGTCTTGGATAAAACCGTCACCGCGCCAGGAGCAAGACTGTTAAAGAAATGGATTAAAGAACCGCTCTTAGTAAAAGAAGCTATTATGCAAAGACTAGATGCAGTAGCAGCACTGCATAAAAATATCATTGTACGGGAAGAGATTATTTCGCAGCTCCAGGATACGTATGATTTAGAACGGTTAATCAGCCGGGTTAATTACGGCAATGCTACCCCGCGTGACCTTCTTGCGCTCGCAAAATCATTGCAGCAGATTCCTTTGCTAAAGCAGAAACTCGAATCCTTACCGAGCAATCTATTACAACAGATCGCCAAAATGCATGATTCTCAAGACGTTGCTGTTCTTATCAATAAAGCAATCAAAGAGGATGCTCCCATCACTATACGTGAAGGAGGAATAATCAAACTAGGATACCATTCAGAACTGGATACCTTGCGAGACATTAAGAACAACAGCAAGAGATATTTACAACAGTTAGAAGAGCGGGAAAAAGAAAAGACTGGTATCAGCACGCTTAAGATAAGTTACACCAATGTCTTTGGATATTTTATTGAAGTTACTAAAAAAAATATTCATCTAGTGCCGGAAACCTATATCAGAAAACAAACTACTGCTAATTCTGAACGCTATATTACTGAAGAATTGAAAATTGAAGAAGAAAAAATTCTGGGTGCAGAAGAAAAAATCAATGAACTAGAATACAATTTGTTCCAGGAAATAATAAAGCAGGTTGCGATAAAGACTGCAGTTATTCAAGATGCTGCGCAAAAACTTGCCGTGCTGGACGTTCTTAGCTCTTTATCTAAAGTTGCTGCAGAAAACAACTACGTCCGGCCAGAATTAGTCGATAAGAAAGTACTGCAGATCAAAAACGGCCGGCATCCAGTAGTAGAACAATTAGAAAAATCTTTTATTGCCAATGATGTTCTGCTCAAAGAAGGAGAAATGATGATCTTGACCGGACCAAACATGGCTGGAAAGTGTTTGATAGGAGAATCAATAATTTATAGTAATAATGGTATGATCCCCTTAAAACAACTTCAGCCCGCCAAGATGGATGCAGAAACATTTCATCCTTTGAGCATTTGCATTTGCGGAAAGGAAGGGTTAGAAAATACATCGTATTTTTATTACGACGGTAAAAAACCAACTATAAAAGTAACGACGCGGTTTGGTTACACCGTAGAAGGAACTGCAAATCATCCTATTTTAGTTAAAACTGAAGAAGGGAAAGAAGTATGGAGAAAATTAGGTTATCTCAAAAAAAATGATTATGTAATTATAAACCGAAACATAAATCTCTGGGGTAAAAAGACAAAGATCACACCTAGGACTATCCAAAAGATAAAGAGCTATCAATACAACAACAAGGTGATTAACTATCCGTTACCATTTACTATTGATAAAGATCTTGCTTATATCATGGGTTTACTTTTGGGAGACGGCACACTAACCTACAAAAATAGTATACTTTTCTCAAATGTTGACGAAACACTAATTGAAGAGTTCCGCCAGATTATAAAAGATAAGTTTAATTGCCAGGTAAAAACAAAGAAAAATAAGGCTGATCATTTAGTTAACAGCAGACAAATAAGGCTATTTTTTGAAGAGTTAGGCCTGGGTTATCAAAATAGCTTAAACAAAGAAATTCCATCTAGTATCTTAGAATCACCGAAAAATATTGTTAAAGCCGTTCTTCAGGGCTTATTCGATACCGATGGAGATGTGGTTACAAAATATGGCAACGTTAGCTTATCTAGCTCATCATACCGGCTCGCGCAGCAGGTCCAACTGATTTTACTCAACTTCGGGATCATTTCCTCCCTGAAAGAAAAGAAAACTAATAGAAACAAAAATTACAGAGTTCAAATCTATGGGAAAAACGCAATATTGTTCCATAAGTTAATAGGATTCAGATTAGAAAGAAAAGACGAGAGAAAAAAATTTGCTTCAAAAATAAGGATGCCGAACTATGGAATCCCGCATATGAAGTTACTCTTAAAAGAAATACAGAAAAGAATAGTCCAAAACAATAACAAAAGAACGGCGTTAAAAAAAGTTAAAAATATCAATTCTATTTTTTATACCTACATACCAAACCACAGAAATATTTCGTATAAGAAATTAAAAGAACTGATTGACTATTGTGATGAAAACCATATTTGTTGTCAAGAATTAAAAGAGATATACCGCCATAATTATTTTTATGACTCTATTGTTGATATCGAACAATCTAACAAGAATAAAGATGTTTATGATTTTACGGTTCCTAAAACTCATTCATTTACTGCAAATGGAGTAATCAATCATAATTCCACTATCATGCGGCAGACGGCTTTAATCGTTTTAATGGCGCAGATGGGAAGTTTTATCCCAGCAGAAGAAGTTGTTCTGGGGATCACGGACAGGATCTTTACTCGGGTAGGAGCCTATGATGATTTAAGTTCCGGACAATCAACTTTCATGGTAGAGATGCATGAAACTGCATCTATCTTGCATAATGCGACAGAAAACAGTTTGATCATCCTCGATGAAATCGGCCGCGGTACTAGCACTTTTGACGGTGTCTCTATTGCCTGGAGCGTAGCTGAATTTATTTACAACCATACTAAAGCTAAGACTTTGTTTGCCACACATTACCACGTCATGAACAAGCTGGCTGAGAAATTTCCCCGCATCAAAAATTATAACATCGCTGTCAAAGAGCAGAAAGGAGAAGTGATATTCCTGCACAAACTT
>CAYHVV010000053.1:0-8496 GCA_964360115.1 uncultured Methanosarcinales archaeon
GGTTGGAATGATGTTTTCGTATTAAGATTACCACTCACAATTTAAGACACTTCGCAAATACTTTCTAACCTGCCCTACCGCTTCTTCAATAGCACCATTATTAGTTATAAAAATATAGGGTATTCCTGACCCTTCTGCTTGCAGATCCCAATCTCTGCTTCCTTTCAAACGCCGTTCGATACTATCTTCCAGTTCACCGCGCGTCTCTAATCTGGAACGCAGAACTGCTTCATCAGGACTGCGAATGTAGAAAGGCAGAACTTTTTCTTTTCCAGCGTAATCTAAAAGCATAGGCAAAACTTCAGGAACAATAATCATAATAAAATTCTCGGGACGACTCAATGCCAGATTGATGGAATCGTATCTAGTGCTATAATAATTGCCGCCATACTCTTTAATCCAGAGAAAATCATTCCTAGCTTCAACAGAATCAAAAGATTTACTATCAAAATATTTACTATCAATATATTCGTATTCTCCCGGAAGATCGGAAGGCCGTGGCGCACGAGTAGTAGTACTGAGGACTAAAGAAAAACCCAGAGATTTGGCGATACTACTTTTACCAGATCCTGAAGCGCCCGTAAAGGTAAGAATTTTCCCCATGAACTTATGAGAGACCTGCCTTTTAAAAATATTTAGGATAGTGAAAAATAAATATGCTGAAATGATATTGGGATAATACGTTTTATTCTATTACTGCTTTTCTACTACTGCTTTAATCCTTCTCACACCAGCTGAACACGCTTCCTCTTTGATAATCTTAAATTTGCCAACTTCTTTGGTATTCTTGACATGCGGCCCGCCACAGAATTCTTTGGAGTAATCTCCTATTAAATAGATTGTGACTTTATCAGGATATTTTTGGCCGAATTCCATCTCTGCACCTATCTTTACTGCTTGTTCTTTCGTCATTTCTTTGCAGATGACGGGAAGATGTTTATGAATCACGCTATTCACTTCATCTTCAACTTTCTTTATTTCTTCTGGAGTTAATTTTCGGTCAAAACTGAAATCAAATCTTAATCGTTCCGGGGTGATGTTGCTTCCTTTTTGCTTGATTTTCATATCAATAACTTTCCGCAAGGCTTCGTTCAACAAATGAGTTGCAGTATGCAATCTTATGGTTTCAGTAGAAATATCTGCTAACCCTCCTTTGAATTTCTGTTCTGCTCCTTTTCGTGATAATTCCTGGTGTTTTTGGAATTCTGCTAAAAATTCTTCCGTGTTTACTTTGATTTTCTTCTCATCGGCCAACTCTTCGGTAATTTCTAATGGGAACCCATAACTTTGGAACAGCAAAAATGCTTCCTTGCCGGAAAGGTCTCCCTGAGCAGCCATTTTTTCAAATTCTTTCAATCCTTTCTCTAAAGTCTTTTCAAATTTTTCTTCTTCTTTCTGCAATTCTTCGAAGATTCGCGATTTATTTTTATTTAATTCATTATAATAATCGCCATACTCTTTCACCACTATTTCTGCTAACGCCGATAACGAATTATCCGGTAAGCCGGTTTGTTTGGCGTAACGAACTGCCCGGCGAATCAATCTCCGCAAAACATATCCTCGATCAAGATTTGAAGGAGTCACGCCATTTCCGTCGCCTAAGATAAAAGTTGCAGCGCGGATATGATCAGCAACTATACGCATTTCCCTCTGCGCATCTTTATACTTTTTACCGCTCAACTGTTCAATTTTTTTTATTACTGGTTGGAACAAGTCCGTTTCATAAGCGCTTTTCTTGCCGCTTAAGACGGCCAATGTTCGTTCAAAGCCCATACCGGTATCTACATTATTTTTTTTCAGTGGAGTGATAGAACCATCCTTGCCTTTATTGTACTGCATAAACACATCATTCCAAATCTCCACCCAACGATTGTCATTTGGATCAAATGTCTTTGGCGCTTCTCCATCTCCAGTCCAGTAAAACATTTCCGTAGAAGGACCGCACGGACCGCTTTCACCAGCAATCCAGAAATTATCTTTTCCTAAAAAGGCAATACGTTCTGCTGGAACGCCCAGCGATTTCCATAACTCCGATGACTGCGTATCGCGAGGAACATTTTTGTCTCCTTCATATACTGTAAAAGCTAACTTTTTCAAGGAGAGATTCAGCCATTTTTTTCCAGTCAGGAATTCGAAACTCCAAGTAATCGTTTCTTTCTTGAAATAATCGCCTAAAGACCAATTACCGAGCATCTGAAAAAAAGTATGATGAGTATTATCGCCGATGTTATCGAAATCTACCGTTCGGATACATTTCTGGATATTGACTAAACGAGTGCCTAACGGATGCGGTTGCCCTGACAAATAAGGAACTAAAGGCTGCATTCCCGCAGTGTTGAATAAAACAGAAGGATCATCCTTTGGCACTAGAGAAGCTGAAGGAATAACGACGTGTCCTTTACTCTTGAAAAATTCCAGATATTTGTCACGAAGCTCTTTTGCGTTCATGAGTACTCAGAAAGGAGGGGGGTTTTTATATGTTTTTATGCTGCTGACTTATAGACGACTTTTTAGAGACTTTCTTCAGAGTCCAAAACATAGAAATAATTAAAAATCAAAGATAACTACTCCTAAAAATAATGGTAACAAGAAAGAGAAAAACACTTGAAGGGATACTGCATCTTCATAGTGAAACTGGCACTGAAGGAGGATATTGGGCGTTTCAGGATAAACGTTTTATTACCTTAACATCGCCTTCTTTCGGTGTTTTTGCTAATCAAACTGTTTGGGATTCAAATAATCCTGGACGCAGAGGAAAAATACAAAATAAGAATGAAGTTTTTCTCAAAGGCAAATGGCTTCCGCTTCCAGACCCAATGACGGAGGATCCTGATTATTATGCATCTTCATTGTTTTGTGGAGAAAGAGATGATAACCATGAAGCTGACAAACGGCTTATGGAAAGATATGGTTTTAAGATTGAATATGCTGCTGACAAGATGAATAAGAGATATGGAAAAGGTAACTGGCACCTTGAAGACCCATTAACTGCTGTTAACTCCGACGGCACTCGATGGATGTATGGCGGTACGCCTTCTACTAAACCCGAGCGCCCCTATGGTGTTCCTCAAAATGGATTAACAAGAGCTACAGTTAAATGGGATGATGACATAGTTGAACAAGAGCGTCTTTCAAACACTCTTCTTGTGGCTAATTGGAGTTATGAAGGATTACACCTCCTCCAAAATAGAGATCATTTGACAATTTATCACCCTCAAAAAGAAGGCCAGGAGGTATGGAAAGGAGTTATCAGTTTGCAGCAGTACGATTTATTCACTCAAACAGCATTTGGCTTCTGGATTCATGCCGACCAGAGGAACATTGAACGGGGAGTCTGGGCAGAATATTTTTTCAAAAAATATCCGGCGAAACTGGTTCCTTATCGTAAGAGAAAATCATAATAATATAAACTAAAACTAGTTATTACAAGATTATCGTCGCCTTTCTCTTTTTATAGCTTCATTCATCTTTTTGATGATAGCATCAACTTCTTCTTCAGTTTTTCCGTGACTGGATAGGCCTTCTTCAATAGTTTCAAAGTGCGCAGCGCCACAGCCGACACAGCGAACTCCTTCCTCGATTAGGATTTCTACTACCGAAGGATATTGCTGTACGAGTTCGCCGATAGTCATGTCTTTGGTAATCATACTAGTAAAATTAAGTGAATTTTATATAAATCTTCTGAAGAATTAGTTGCGGACAAAAGTTAGTTATAAGAATATCCGCAACTAATGTTTGAAAGACACGAATAAATATAATTTGTGTCTTTCATTATTTTCTGAAAAGCTGCAATATCATAAATCACCCAGACTGCACAAACAACGCCAATTAACCACAATATTCCGCCGAACATATTAAATCACCTCTTGCTGATAATCGTTCAACCTCATTCAACCTTAATATTCCTTTCTTTTATTGTATTTAATATCAATTGTGTTTCCGTTCTCTGCACGAAATCATACCCTTGGATTTTCTTCAAGAAAGTATCTAATACTTTCCTGCTTTTGAATTTGGTGATGACTAATGCATCAAATTCTCCGGTAACGTCATATACCGCAAATACGTTAGGATGAACTGCAATTTTATTTTCTACTTCAAACAATTTCCCTTTGGCGATCTGCAGACGGATAATCGCGTGCACATCGTAACCTATCTTTTCTGAATCGATTTCTGCAGAGTAACCTTTAATGACCCCTGATTTTTCCAATTCTTTAATTTTGTTAATGGCCGTAACTGCAGAAACTCCTGCTTTTTTGGCTACTTCTCTGGCCGAAAGACGAGCATTATCTACCAGAATATTCAGAATCTCCACGTCTTTAGGCTTAATCATCTTGACAATTGTTTATTTTTGGGGTATTTACATCTAAAAAGATTACTAATTATTTAAAATTTATGGAAATATTAAACAAATTTAAACAAATTATTGATAAAAATTAAAGAATGTTAATGATTATCATCTAAAAAACAGTTTAGAGGTGAAATCATGAAAGTTATTGCAGAATATCTATGGTTGGATGGAAAAAATCTTATTGAAAATAAAGAGGGAGATCTTACTTTAGATCCAAACAAAAATCAAGAAGTTCGTAGTAAACCAAGAATTCTCGATGTGGCCGATGATACTACATTTAAAGATTTGAATTTAGAAATGATTCCGGAATGGGGATTTGATGGAAGCAGTACCAATCAAGCTAAAGGGCATTATTCTGATTGCGTCTTGAAACCAGTACGATTATATGCAGATCCTTTGAGAACCATAGAAAGACCAGATTATTTATCCATTTTAGTATTAAACGAAGTGTACGACGTTCCTGGTAAAAAACAACATCTTTCTAACACGCGAGCAAAATTACGGGAACTTGTTGAGAAATATAAAGATCAAGAATTCTGGTTTGGCATTGAACAGGAATACACTTTAATGCGCGTAGATGAAAACGATTTTTCCCGTATCTCTAGACCGCTAGGATTTCCAAAAAAGGCGGGAGAGCCGATCCCACAAGGAAAATACTATTGTGGCAATGGAGTTGATAAAATAGTGGGTAGGCAAATGATTGAAGAACACATGTATGCTTGTTTAGATGCAAAATTATTAATTTCCGGAACAAACGCTGAAGTTATGCCGGGACAATGGGAATATCAAATCGGCAACGGCACTAATGAAAGTAATCCATTAAGAGTAGCTGACGATGTAATTACTGCTCGCTTCCTGATGGAAAGAATCGGAGAAAAGTACGGAGTAGTTGCTTCATTAAAACCAAAACCGCAACAGGGTAATTGGAACGGCGCAGGAGCACACGCTAATTTTTCTACTAAAGAGATGAGAAAAAGTAATGACTGCTTTCCACCAATCATTGAAAAATTACGGCGCCATCAGGCAGAACATATCGCAGTATATGGTGAAGGAATCGAAAACCGATTAACTGGAAAACATGAAACTTGTCCTTATACTGAATTTAGGGCTGGCGTTTCTGATCGCGGAGCAAGTGTTAGAGTACCCTGGCAAGTTGCTGCTAATGGCAAAGGATATCTCGAAGATCGCCGACCATGCGCTAACATAAACCCGTATGTTGTAGAAGCAAAAATAATAGAAACAGTAATGGAAGGTTAAAATTCCCCTAGCTTCTTTTGTTTTATTTTATTTTCATCTTTAATTATAGTTGCAACTGTTTCAAAATCATTCTTCATCTGTTTAAACATTTCCGGATTTCTGCCTGAATACAAGTAATTAGCTGGATGGATCACCGGCACGATTTTCCGCCCATCTTTTTCAAACACTTTTCCGCGAAGAGAAGTGATTCCTTTCTTACCCAGAATTCGTTCAGTAGCAAAATTGCCGATGGTTACAATAACTTTCGGTTGCATGATTGAAATTAATGCGTCTAACCTTTCCCGGCAATTTTCCACTTCTTCTTTCGCCGGATTTCTATTATTTTCTGGACGGCAGAGAATAGTGTTAGTGATAAAAATATCTTCCCTCGCTAATCCGGCAGCGGCAAGCAGTTCATTCAATACCTGCCCGGACATCCCGCAGAAAGGAATTCCCTGCTTGTCTTCATTTGCGCCTGGCGCTTCACCGATAAACAGAACTTCCGCTTTAGGATTACCTGAACCGAAGACTACTTGCGACCGGGATTGGCACAGGGCAGGACATTTAGCACAGGTAGAATGCTCTTGTTTAAGCTGGTCAAAAGACATGAGACTGAAAAAATAATTATAGTTTATTAATTAATCTATGACTATTCAAATTTAATTGTTTTTCCTTTTGACATAAACCGCGGCCATACCTTTAATAGTCTTTCCTTTTATGTCATAAGCATCATACGTGACTAATACTGAACTAAACCCGCGTGAAATATATTCAGTCTTTATCTCCAAATCAGTTTTGGGAGATCTTCTAAAGTAATAAAAACCTGTAGAATCATCAAAATCAGAATTAAGATATTCATTTGTTAAAAATTCAAAACCTTCGGCTTCTAATCTCTGTTGCAAATCCGATTTGACTTTACTTTCTACCATTTTATTTTTTCTTGTATTCAGTGTACTTGGTTTTCCCGCAGACTAATCTGTCACTGTGGTTAGCCATGAAATCTCCCGGAGATTTTGGAGAAAATTTATTTTTACGCACTAACTTGCCGCCTTGAATTTCATATAATTTCCAAACTTGACTGCCTGGTTTTCCTTTCTTTGCTCCGCCTTTCGCTGGAGCCTTTTTTGCTGGAGCTGCCATTATTGTTCACCTGTTGATTGGTTTTCTTCTTCCGTTCTTTTCCTTAATACCCAAAACGAAGCATAACTTGTTGCAAAACTAAGTACATTTAGAATCGCGAAATAATTTGCATACTTCTTTCGCCGCTGACTGGAAATATACTCTGGACTATTTTCTAAAGCTACTCCGTCCTTTGCTATGTAATCGTAACGCTTAACCAGACCAAGACAAGTATCTGAAAGGGAAGTATCCTTTTCACGAGGAAGGCAGCTCATAACTCTTTCTGTAGCCAAACCTTTATTTCGTTGAATTTCTGCCATCTGTTCATCTTCAGCGGTAGGTTTGTTAAGATATAAAGAACTGCCACAGCCGCCAACCATACCTAGAACAGAACCAAAAGCAATTCCACGCAGAGCATTATTAGAAAGTTTCATTTACTCACTCTTCGTCTCTTTAGCTTTCTTTTTCTCTTCAGCAGCTTTCTTCGTTTCTTCATCAAGTTTCTTCTTCTGCTGCGGAGTCAAGCGTTCTGCTTTTTTTCTCGCATCCATAGAACCATACACTACACCTTCAAACTTGGCTTCATGTTTGCTGTATTTATTGTAAATATGTCTAAGAACGACGTGGCTTACATCAGCTTTAAACTGTGAAGCTAATGCTTCCGTAACTTCTGCGTTAGTAGGCGTAGCACCTTCAAAAATAACTACTCCTTGTACTTCTACTCTGTGCAACAGAGGGTTTTCATGTTTTGTATTTATTGTAATATTCATTCTCCTCACCTTACCTTAATGGCATATTCACCTTTTGCGGTTATGCCTACTTTTTCTGCAATCAGGGACTTGCTGACATCACTAATATAAAGTCTGCCTTGCCAAGTGGAAGTTTTGCTGCTCGCTCCACAAGCCGAACAAGCATCTCCTTCTGAAAATAATTTACAGCGTTTGCATGCTTCTTTCTTTGCCATGATTTATTTACTCTCCTTCTCCTCTTTCGTTCCATTAGGAACGTCACGAACGGAGTGACTTGACTTTGTTTCTTTAGCTGCTACTGCTTGAGGCTGTTCCAGCCATTCTAATTTACCCAAACCTTCCTGACGCATGGTCAAGCCAATCTTAGGGTTATTTACATCTTTATAGCTGATAGCGATAATACGAGCCTTGCACTTGTCTCCCACTTTAAGAGAATGCCCTGTTTTTTTTCCTTGCAATACTTTTTCCTTGCTGAAAGAAACATAATCGTCCATACTTTGAGATATATGTACCATTCCTTCTACACCGCCCATGTCAATGAACGCGCCAAAATCAGTGATATCACGGACAGTTCCATAGACTAATTCATTCATTTCCGGCCTGAAAGTCAATAATTCAAAATCTGATTCGAAATAACCTGCTCCATCTCCTGGAACAATAACACCTTCCTTAATATCTGCCACGTCTATGATATTGACTACAAAACCTAATTCTTTAGAAGTAAAGTTTTCGTAGGTTGTTTTAATATTCTGTAATACTGCGTCCCTGCGTCCTAAACCGAACATTTTAGGCGGAACCCTGATATGATCCTTGACTTTGACTTTGTAGAACATTATACGAAATCCTCCTTAGAGTTATGAAAGCTTGTTTTACTCTTATTTTGAGCTTGGATTTATAAAGGTTTCTAAAATTGAAAACGAATTTTTAGAAACCGGAGAAAATTAGCCATTTTCTGCTAGGTTGTGGTTAGGTTTAGTCAAGTCGCCATAATGGTCCAGATTTATGGCATATAGAGAAGTTTGAATAATTCATAAAACTTCTCTA
>CAYHVV010000054.1:0-8482 GCA_964360115.1 uncultured Methanosarcinales archaeon
AAAGATTTGATTTTTGGGATAAACATCATTGAGATTTAATATCCACGCAAAGCCTCTGAGAGCAGAATCTTTAAATAATCCCTTTCCCTTAATCCAAAAACATGACCAAGTTCATAGCATTGGTTTCTGGAAAAGGGGGAGTGGGTAAGACTACCTGCACATTGAATGTAGGACAAAGTTTAGCCAAGCTGGGTAAAGATGTGGTACTTCTTGACGCAAACATCGTCACTCCTAATTTAGCTATCCATCTCGGACACATGAATCCAGAAGGAACATTAAACAAATTTCTGCGCAAAGAGAAAAGTCTTAAAGAAATAATGTATTTACATGAGAGCGGAATTTCTTTAATTCCTTCTTCTCCATCTTTAAGCGAATATCAAAGAACAAATCCGCAAAAACTGCATAAGGTGTTTGACCTTCTTAAAAACGCCGCTGATTTTGTCCTCGTAGATGCGCCCAGCGGTTTGGGTTACGACTTGCTCCAGATACTAAAAAATACTGACGAAGTTGTAATTGTGACTAATCCTAATTTGAGTTCAGTTATGGATGCCTTGAAAACTATCCAGCTTGCCAAAGAAAATAACAACATTATTTCCGGAATTATCTTGAACATGAGCAACGGAGGCAAAGATGAACTTCTTCCTAAGGAAGTTGAAAGCATTTTAGAACACCCCATTCTTGCTAATATTAAATATCATCGCAAAGTGCGAAAAGCTGCACATAGACAGATGCCTCTTACTTATCTCTACCCGAGATCAAAACCGGCCAGAGAGTTTATGAAAGTAGCGCAACACCTCGCCTTGGGACATAGGTAAAAATAACATCGAGCACAGGCTCAAATGGACAGGTGTCGGACAGACAAATGAAACCGCAACGAAGAGAAGAACTGCAGCAAAAGGGGTGGCGAGAAGATGAATTGGTAAAAGCAGAAGCCATTCTTAACAAGTCTACCCTGCACGATATTTTCTTTTCAAAAATAGTATTCTGGAGTGCGATGGTGGTAATTGTCTTTGCTAATCTCCTGATTTCTGTAATATTAATCCCTTTCTTAATTGCTCTTTATGATCTTGTTTTGTATGCTATTGTAGCCGTGTTGGGTTTGGTCATAGGCTTCCTCTACAATTTCTTGATTACTGACATAGGGTTATTAGAAACAAAACATCATCGTATAGCCAGCGTTATTATTCCAATCGTCGCCATGGGTAATATTGTGATTATGGTTGTGACTTCTAATCGCTTCATTGAAAGCATTCAGCTTAACAACTCATCACATAATCCATGGATAGTTGCAGCCGTATTTGGCGGGGCATTTATCTTGCCTTATATTGTTGATCAGACACGGTTGGCTTTGTGGAAGTAGTATCTAAAGAAATATTTAATTCTCAACTTCCAATCGCAATTAAGGTAACACCGGCCATTACTCCAATTAAGGCAATCCACTTCCAACCATTCATTTTTTCTCCTAAATATTTTACGGAAAGTAACGTGGTTACTAAATAACTCATTGACCCAAGTGGATATACTACACTTAAATCTTCTCGTTGCAGCACAACTACATAAAACAGTAAAGACAGTCCGAACAAGATTACGCCTTCCCAAAAAACGCGGTGGAAAAACAACTGGCCTAAAGAATATTGAGAAGTCCCTTTCTTGAGAAGGACTACCGCTAAAGATCCGGCCAGTATACCTAAAAGCATAAGCAATAAAGAAAATGTGCTGATCATACCTCTTCCTCTTCTTTTTTCAGACGGGAACTTCCCCAGCCCAAGAAACTAATGGAAAAAAGAATAAGTAATACCCCTGCCCATTTCCAGCCATTCATGGTCTCGCTAGGGAAAAAAAAAGGAGCAAGGATACTTACCCAGACATAACTAGTTGCCACAACTGGATATAAAACACTTAACTCTCCTTTTTTAAAGGCGAGAATCATCAGGATAGATCCGACGACATACGACACGCATCCAACTATGAATGGAAGGTTAAAAAAAGTCAGGGGCTTTGAAAAAGTAATCTGCAATGAGCCGGCTTTCCATAACAGCTGACCCGCAGAAGTAAAAATAGTACAGACTATCATTAACAAAAATCCCGTACTAAGTGAAGATTTTTCCGCCACCTTAAATACCTTATTCCTCTAACAAAATTCTAACTACTGCTGCGTAGGCTGGTCGGGCGATAAACACCCCGAACGATAAACCAGCTAATGTCGTTAAAGCAAAACCTTTCAATAATCCTGCTCCTGCCCAGAATAAGGGTAACAATGATGCAAACACTGTCAAGTATGCTCCCATCACAATGAACATGGCGTTCTTAATCTTGCGCTTCCAATCAGAAGAATTATCGTGTTCTCCTTTAATGGTTTCGTCGGTTATGATAACTAAATGATCTACGCCGGTTCCAATAGTCAAAATAATACCGGCAATTGCCGCCAGATCAAGATTCCATTTTACCAGTGCAGCAAATCCTAAAATTAAGATTATTTCAGAAACTAAAGTTAATGCCATGGGGAGGATTATTTTTATTTTCCTATAACGTGCAAAAATTACACCGACTACTGCCACTAAAGCAGCAATTATAATTACTGCTACATTGCGCAAAAATTCTTTCCCCAAGGTAGGAGAAATAGCGTCCATTTTTACAACAGTTAATTTTACGGGCAAACTTCCGGTGATTAGTACTGTTTGCAGCTTTTTCATATTTTTCAGGGCATCATTGAGAGCATCAGCTTGGGAGATGCCTGCACCTGAACCGGAAATTTGTATATCGGTAGTGGCACTGCCTTTCAGTTCGCAGCCGATACGCAGACGATCTACTTCTGTATCATCGAGATACAAAGCTAAATCCTGATTTAAATAACAGCTTCCACTTTCAGAAACCGTGCCCATCTGCTTAGTTATCTGCGCATGGTGCTGCGCTGCTTCCGGGCTAAGTGAAATTTGAAATGCAAATCTACAATTATACCCGTTGTCGTAACGTTGACAACCGACCCGCGGATCTATTCCTGAACAATCTGCACTCCTGCAGACGTAAGTGATATCTTTTTTACCGCCAGAGAAAACCGTTTCATTTCCTATTTTTGCTTCGAATTTTCCTTGCTTAGATAACAGTTCCTGGATTTCATCTTCGGTTACCCCGGCGATTTCTATCAAGATAAAATTATCTCCTGCCAAATCCGAAGCACTGCGCACAACAATATCACTTAATCCATATACGTTCAATCTTTCCCGAAGACTATCTACGGTTACATCTAGTTCATCTGGAGAAATCTTTTCAGCTGGTTTTAGCAGCACCCTGGTACCACCTTCTAAATCTAATCCTTTCCGAAGATTGGAAGTGGGAACATCATAAACACGCAAACCCAAATCCACGGTCTTATTACCTGCGGGAGTTAGCAATGCAAAACTGCCCTTGGATGTTTCCAAACGCACGGTGGTGTTTGGATACAGGGCTGCTTCTTTAATATAATAATCTGAAGCGCTGCTGATTGCTTCACCATTTATGGAAAGCAGCCGCTCTTTATCTACTGGAGCTACTGCTGAAGAAGGATTTTGCAAGCCAGCAAGATATGCTGCTGAATTGGGTGCTACCCTGCGTATTACTGCTCCTTCGTGACCGAATAATTGCGGGTGTATAGTCAAGAAAGAAAGGATTAGAAATGTTAAAAGTAATAACACCCTCCAATTAAGTAATAACTTTTTGAATAACAGTTTCATACTTTCTTCCTCTTATTTTTCCATTCCAAGTATAAACGCAGCAGAGCTACATTCTGAATCCAAGTCATGATGTAATCTACCATCAGTCCGATTAACAAAATAATCATAATCTGCTTAATGACGTCGCTCTGTACAAAAATAAGAGTTATGAAAACAGCAGCAAGAGTTGAAGAAATCATTACCGAACCCGTCTTGATAGCACTATAAACGCGATCCATTACTGTCCCTTCGGTCCTTCTCAGCACCCGGGTGGTCAAAACCATATCTGTATCAACTGAATAACCTATCAACATCAAAAATGCTGCTACCCCTGCCGTGCTTAGCTTGATGCCAGTAAGATTAAAAATTGCTAAAGTTACAATGATATCTGAAAATGCGGCAGCAATTACTGCCAAACTTGGAATCAATAACCTGAAATAAATAAAAACCACAATGCCCATCAGCAAAAAGGCAACTAAAAGTGCATGAATAGTTTGGGTAAAGAAAGCGTCTCCCAATGAAGAACCAATAATTTCCACGCTGTAATCACGAGAACCAATGCCGGTTGTTTGTCGGATGAAATTTATTAAAGGGGCGATTTCATTACTTTCTTGCAGACCGGAATCAATTGCGACAGCTGTCAGTTTTCCTGCTGAAGTGATGGTTCTTAAAGTTACATCTGCACTGGGAAATTCAGTTTTTAATCTGTTTTCCAAATCTTGGATATCCATCCCCTTTACTTCAGTGATGGTAATTGTAGAACCGCCTTTCAGGCTAACTCCCCGGTGGACAAAATCTCCAGTGATAGAATATTGGACGCCTATTTGTACTAAGGCTAATAATACCATCATAATGGGGATAAAAAGCAGTAGTTTGTACTTTGTTTCGTAAATATGTTTAAGCTTCTGAAGCATTTGCATTTTGCCCCAAGGCTGATATATAAAGATTACGCTATAACAGAAGTGTTTTTCTCACCCCCATAACATTTATATATTATTCTACTTTCATAACATTAGAAAAAAAGGTGGATTAGTTTGAAGCTAATTGAATTAAAAGAAGTAGGTAAAAAATTTGGTAATAATGGCATACTCTCAGATGTAAATATAACTATCGAAGAGGGAGATATTCTGGGGATTATTGGCCGTTCGGGAAGCGGCAAAACAACTTTGTTAAACCTTATTGCTGGATTTTTAGAACCGACGACAGGTGATGTTTTACATTCTTTCAAAGCGACCGAAACCCCAAAAAGTTTGTATGCTAATTTGCATAAAATCAAAGAACAAATCGGCTACGCGCCGCAACACAATTCTTTTTATCCAAAATTGACAGTGATGGAAAATCTGCTTCACTTTGGGCAGCTCTACAATTTGCCTAAAGAAACATTACAAAATAATATCAAAGGATTATTGCAGGCTACTGCCTTGGCTAAGCATCAAAACAAATTGGCAGAACATCTTTCCGGCGGTATGCAAAAGAGATTGGATATTGCCTGTAGTTTAGTTCATAAACCAAGAATTTTAGTTTTGGACGAGCCCACTGCTGATCTTGATCCTTTACTGCAAAAAGAGATTATGGATTTCTTAGCTCAAGTAAATAAACAAGGAGTTACCTTAGTCATCGCTTCGCACCACTTGAATTTGATGGAAAGAGTATGTAATAAGGTTGTCATTGTCCATAACGGAAAAGTGCACAGCAATGGCCTGATGGCCGATATCCAAAAACCATATCTCAAAGATAATTTTACTATTTCCTTAAATCCGGGAGATAATAAAGAACGCTTTATCTCTCTCCTTAAAACATTGCCGGTAGATAAGATTATAGACCGACAGCACCACTTGATTATTCATCCTAAAAATATTAACAAAACCATCACTGGTTTGCTTACTATGATTCAAGACGAAAACTTGTATCTTCACGATTTGGATATTCACTTGCCTTCTTTAAGTGAAATATTTGAAACTATTACAAAAGAAAGGGAATAGAAAAAATGAAATCACTCTGGCTGCTCACCAAAAAGAACTTGAAATTGTTAGTCCGTTCTAAAACATCTGCTTTGGTTGTTTTTTTTGCCCCTTTGTTTATTATCTTATTATTGGGGTTATCCTACAACTCTACTTCCAAATACGGGTTGAATGTTGGTGTTTACGCGCCATCTTTTACTAGCGACGTGGAATCTCTGATGAGCTCGTTGCAGGAACAAGAATTTAAAATTATAAAATATGACACTTCCGTAGATGACTGTGTTAAAGATATCAAAGCAGGTTTAGTGCATAGCTGTGTCTCTCTGCCAGAAAGTTTAACCGTAGAAGGAAACGAACAGAAAGAAGTATTATTTTATGTTGATCCGAGTAAAATCAATTTAGTCTGGGCAGTCCAGGATATGTTAGGTGATAAATTTAACCTTAGATCTCAGGAAATCTCCAAAGAATTATCCGGCAGCTTACTTTCGGCTGTTTCTGATACTAAAAGTAAATTAGAAGAACAAAGAACACAGTTAAGCTCAGCAAAAGATAAAAATTCTGCTGCTTCCAGCGCTACTCAAGAAATTAATCAACAGCTTAGTTCTCTTGATTTAACTCTGCCTGCCAGCACTTACAATCCACAGTTGATTACTGATTTCAAAACATCTGCTTCACCAAAAATCAAAAGCGGTCTCTCTGAGGTTAAAGATGCCAGAGAAGTGGTTGAAGCATCAGCACTTGAAGATAAATCGGCCATCCTCAGCAGCCTCAGTAAAGTAGAAGAAAAATTAAAATCATTGGATACTTCCATTAATGGAGCCGCAGTAAGCGGAAATAATACCGGCAATACTACTGTTTCTTCTTCAAGTTTCATTAATGCTTTAAATCTTTTAGAAGACGAATTGACTAATACAAAAATAAAAATAACTGCTGCTGCTACTGCCGTCGGAAGCACCACCTCTAGTTTAAGTACAGCCACACAAAATCTTCAGGAAAGTGTCAGTGCACTTGACACCGCCCAGCAGAAAGTAAATGAAATGAAAGCTAGCTTAGATGCACAAAAAGTTACCGATGCAAATGTTTTGTCTGCGCCACTGGTTACAAAAATCGAAAGTGTCAGCCCAGAAAGTTCATATCTTAATTATATGTTCCCGGCATTGTTAGTGTTGGTAGTTATGTTTTCTTCATTATTATTGGGAACCACTTTAGTGATGATGGAAAAAAACAGTCCTGCTTTTTTCAGAAATTATTTCCTTCCACTACGCAAAGGAACTTTTGTCATTTCTACCTATCTTACCACTTTAGTAATTACGTTAGTGCAGGTAGTTGTTATTCTGGCAGTCTCTGCGGCTTTCCTTAAAGGCAATATCTTGCAGCTGTTGCCGGTAGCTGGAATATTGCTGCTTTCTTCCTCAGTGTTTTCATTCATCGGTATGGGAATAGGATATTCATTCAAATCAGAAGAGACGGGAACTTTGGCTTCCATCTCTACTGGAAGTCTGCTTTTATTTGTTTCCGGAGTAGTCTTGCCGATAGAAACTATCTCTCCGGTTATTAGAAGTATCACTGGCTTTAATCCCTTTGTCATTTCTGAAAGTGTCATTCGAGAAGTCTTTCTCTTTAATGCCGGTATGGCTGGAGTTTGGCCTGGACTGGCAACTCTGGCTGCTTACGCCGTAGGGCTTTTTGTAGTTATTTTGATAGCCGAATACCTTGTCCACAAACACTTCATCAGCGGTTTTATGAGACATCGGCACTTGAAGCACAGACAGCAGGAGAAAAGGGATAAGAATAATGTCTAAGAGAGCAACACGCGATATCTTACCAAACCACAAATTTCTCATCGCCATCACTGGCTCTCCGGGAGTAGGAAAATCAACTCTGGCAAAGATTCTTACTAAAAAACTAGGTTTTGATCGTCTGGATCTGCATCATTACTATAAACGCATTTCTACCGGCTATAATCGATCCAAGCAGAGCTATGATGTTAATTATCAAAAATTTGAAAAGCTGGTAAAAGAAAAACTAAAAGAGGCCGAGAAGGGATTAGTCATTGACTCACATATCAGTCATCTGCTTCCCAATAAATTGGTTGATTTGTGTATAGTACTGATTTGTTCAGATCTAAAGAAACTGGAAAAAAGATTAAAGATGCGTAAATATACTAAAAAGAAAATCCGTGAAAATCTTGATGCGGAAATTTTTCAGATTTGTTTGATGGAAACCAAAGAAAAAAAACACAAATACTTATTGTATGATACTGATAAAAAAATGAACAAAAACACTATGATTAATGAAGTGTGTGCTTCTCTACGTAAGCGTCGGTGAGTAACGGAGAAAAATGTTCTGGGGTTAATTCTTCCGTCGTAATCAAATCAACTAAATTTTCTAAAGTTGCATCGTAATTGGTGAGCCACGACTCTTCCCGAGGCAAATGGATGTTGGTCTTGATATGCGGCCCAGTAGCGGAAATTGTTCCCGTAACTGGATCCCAGGTAACTGTCAAATTGCGTTCGACTTACCACCCGTCAATAGACGGGATGGCATGAACCAGTCGAACGCTAAAACGCTGACAACATTTTCTGGTGCGTGCTAGAATACTTCTGCTTGTCAAGATACCTTTCATACACAGCTATGTCCTTTACGCCCCTTATATCATAGGCGGGGTTCCACAGTCCTGAACCCCAAAATTTTGTCTTCTTGAGCCATGGAAGTTGCTGAAGCAACTTCCTTCCAACAAATCCCTTGAGCTTCTTTGCGATTTCTGGTTTGCTTAACACCTAACTTCGCCACTTCTTTGATATTTCATAAAAAATAAGACAGCTGTATTAT
>CAYHVV010000055.1:0-8465 GCA_964360115.1 uncultured Methanosarcinales archaeon
TTTTAAAAGGTAAAATAGATACTAGAGAATATAATTCAGCTAAATAAGTACCTGGTAACGAAATGTTTATATTGGTTAAAGTTTTCTTATTTGATAAATTATATTTAATAATCGAGGTGTTAAGATGAAAAATAAAAGTTTATTTTTAATTAGTATGTTTGTTATTCTATTGTTTGTAGTTTCTTGCGCTCCCAAGATGAGTGATGAGGAGTTATCAGTAGAGTTAAGTAAGCTGTCTCCGGAAGAACTAGAAGCAGTAACTTCTGAAGATAGCGGAACTTTTGCTGGAATGGCAAAAGCTAGTCCTAAACTAACTACCCTTAGGGCTGCATATCAAAGCAGTGGATTGAAGAAAGCGAGCGGAACTAAAGATACGTCAGGAGATGTATGTGGTGACGGGAAGATTAAAGGAACTGAACAGTGCGATGGAACTAATTTAGGTGGCAGTTCATGTAACGCAAAAGGTTTTGATGGAGGCAGTTTATACTGTGATAACACCTGTAAGTTTGATACTTCTAAATGTAATGTGCAACTCTGTGGCAATAAGAAGATAGATTCTGGCGAAACCTGCGATGATGGTAATATCAAAGATGATGATGGTTGTGATACTGATTGTCACGTTGATACTGTAAATGGCTGGGAATGTAGCGGACAGCCTTCTGTATGTAAATTAAAAGTTCAACCAATTTGCGGTAATGGAAAAGTTGAATCTTATGAAGAATGCGATGGTGCTGATTTTGGAGGTAGTGCCACTGAATGTAGTGTTAAAGGATTAGGAACAGGATCCATTTCTTGTACTACCGGATGTAAATTTGATTTTAGTAAGTGTGTACAACAACAACAGCAAGCATGTACTCCTGGCCAGTATGTATGTGATAGCGTTCTTTACGTGAAACAATGTAACCATTTAGGAGAATACAATACTCCGTTCAAATGCGCTGAAGGCGAAATGTGCAATAACGGTAATTGTGTAGCATCACTTCAAAAGCCAGATTTGGTTGTAAGCAATGTTAGTTTTAGTCTTGTCTTTAATACCACTTCGGGAAAGAACGATGTGATGTATAATGTTACCTTAAAGAATATAGGTACTGTAAATTCCGGATTTTTTAGTACTAAAGTTCAGCCAATGGTTAGTGGAGTGTCTGCAAATTTCTTTAGCGATGCGGTAGCTGCTGGCAAAGAATCAAGTAGAATTGGAATATACCAGGGAGAACTCATTTGTCCAGGAACACATACACTTAACGTAACAGCAGATATAAATTGGCAAGTGGCAGAATCTAACGAGTATAATAACCAATTTTGGCCTTTTCCGGTAGTTACTTGTTAATTCTTTATTTTTTCTTTTATTTTTTTAATTTCCATCATAACCTTTATATTCTATAAACGTTTTCTACATTTATTATATCAAAGAGGTGTTAAAAGTGAAAAAAACAATTTTAATAGTGTTGGGGTTGTTTACAGTTGCATTGTTTGTAGTTAGTTTAAATGGGAAAATAACCGGAAATGCGTTTGCTTTTAATCTACCACGCAGTTGTACGGAAAGCGATGGCGGCAACAACCCCTATGTACAAGGCACAACGGATTTTAAGGGTCAGTCTTCAGCTAAATCACAGTCAGCAGTTGATACTTGTGTCAATGCAGCAAACTTGATTGAGCATTATTGTGATGGTCCAGTGCACTTGACAGAAACCATTCCTTGCCTATGCGAGAATGGTGCTTGTAAGAAAAGGTAAGTGCAGTATTTGAAAAAATAAAGAGGTGTTTGTCATGAGAAAAGAAATTTTTATGGTTTTAGGTTTTTTTGCAGTTTTTTTTGTATTAGCAAGTTTAAGCGGGAAAATAACTGGAAATGCTGTATCTGCTTATACTTGTAAGGATAGCGATGGAGGCAGAAATCCAGAAGTACAAGGAACTGTTAAAAATATATTGGGTTCTTATGCTGATACTTGTAAAGATGCAAGAAATGTTTATGAAAATTATTGCAAAGGAAATGTGCGACGAATGGAAACTGTGCCCTGCTTGTCAGGTTGCAAAAATGGTGCCTGTGTTTCTCCCTAAGATTTAACACTAGTTTATTTTTTTTCTATTTTTTCTCTCTATGTTCTTCCCGGGGGGGGTAAAAAAAGTTTTTAAACTGTTTTATTATTTTATGAGATTATTATTAAAATTTGAGGTGAATAAAATGAAAAATATTTTGTTATTGGTTTCTTTAATGTTAGTTTTGCTGGCAGCGTTTGCGCAAGCGGAAGTTGAAATACATATTTTACGTGGCGATACTGATACTGATGCTAATTATGAGACAATAGGCGGTATAGAAAATTTAGCTGCTACAAAAGGTGGCCTGGCCTGGCATACTACCTCAAAATCTCTTTCAAGTGTAGCGTACGGTTTTTATTATTCTGGTAGTGATACTATGACTCCTTATTATCCAACTTATAGTTGGACTACTTTAACGAATCCAACGAGTTTATCTCTGCAAGATGATGACATATCGGGATTTATAGATTTAGGTTTTGATACCAGATTTTATAGTGATGGTAATAGTAGTTTGTATGATAAAGTTAAGGTTTCTTCAAATGGTTTCCTAACCTTTGATGACAGCAACAATAATGGATGTTGTCAAGGCCAAAATCTACCTGATTCTAACGAGCCAAATAATCTTGTCGCAGGCTGGTGGGAAGACTTAAGACCTGCTTCTGGAGGAGGAGCTGGAACGATTAAATACCAAAAATTTGGTTCGACACCAAATAGATATTTTGTTCTTGAGTTTAATGACGTAGCTCATTATGGCGATAACAATAAGAAGGTTTCGTTCCAGATAAAGTTGTTTGAGGATTAATTAGTCAATTTTTTTCTTTTATTTTTTTAATTGTTCATAAAGTATGAACTAGAGAAAACTGTTCTTTTATTTTTCTCGTTTCTTCTTTCGCCGTTTGTAAATTATCATTACTCACTTCAAAATCAAACTGAACACTCTTCAGCGTATGCGCATACAAGACATCATAATATTCCTTAAGGAGAATTCTGGCTACTTCTTCATATTTTCCGGTGTCAATAAAAGCGATAATCTCTTGCTTCCGTTTGTTGCTGATGATATCTCTAAGCAGAGGAGTTATGTCTCTGATCTGTTGTATCTTTTCCGGTGAAGAAAAATATTCCAGTACACATTCCTTAACGCGCAATTCAAACTCTTTTTTTACCAAGACATTTGTTCCTTGTTTCATGGCTTTGAAAAAAAAAGGCGGAATTTCGGTGTCTCCAATCTTCCGGCTTTCCCCCTCTACAAAAATAAAATCTTCGTGGTTCAGCTCTCGTAAACGCTGCAATAACAAATTTTCAAATCGTTTCTGGCGATTGGGCTTTAATCCTACTCCGCCGTACAAACTGCCCCGGTGCTGAGCCAATTCTTCCAAATTCAAAGAATTAGGCAGTTGTTCCAGCAGCTTCGTTTTTCCTGAACAGGTTAATCCATATAAGCAGATGATTTTTGGTTTCAGCTGGAAGTTGTAAAGCTGTTCAGTGATATAATGTCGAAAACTTTTGTATCCGCCTTCTACTTGCAATACTTTGAAACCAATTGATTCTAGTAAAGAAGCAATAATCCCTGAACGCATTCCTCCTCTAGCACAGTATACAATAATCGTTTTTTTCCGGTGATCTTTGACTGCATTGTAAATGGAAGGTATTTTGGCAGGAAACAATTCCATTCCGCGTTCAATAGCTTTTTCTCGCGAATATTGTTTGAAGATGATACCTATTTCATGACGTTCTCGGTCATCCAATAACGGAACGCTAACTGCTCCAAGGATATGGTCTTCTGCGTATTCTTTCGGAGTACGTGCATCTAGGAGAAGTGCATTTGAAAGTACAAGCGCTTCTGCAACCGTTATTTTCTGAACCATATTCTTCTAATTAGGGTTTTCTTTAAAAAATGTTAGCAGTTAAATTTATATAACGGAATAGTGTTGTTGGAGTTATGAAACGGGTTTTATTGTTGCTGTTAAGCATTTCATTATTGTTAGTTGCTTGTAGTACTAAATATGTGTGTCCTGATGGAAGCACGGTTACTGATGTGAATTCATGTCCTCAATCAAAAGCACCGGCTAAAGCTCTTTCCGCCGAAATTGAAGATATTCTTAGTAAAAGTAAAAATGTAGAAAGCATGTCTTACGATTACAAACGTGTTGACAAGCCGCTAGAAAGACCAGTCCATGTTTGGATAAAGAAGTTGATGGTAAAGCGGGAGTTTAATGTGCAGACAGAAGTCCTCAATAAGAATGAGAAGGATGTCATTATTTTTAATCTTGCAGATAAAACCGCGACAGTTTACTGTGAAAGCAAGAAATTCTGCATTAAAACAGGGAATGTTGGTGCAGTGGATTTTAATCAATATTATGTTAAGACTCCTTTAGATTGGGTTGATGGAGTTACTTCTGCTGAAAAAAAAGGCGAAGCACGCCTGGCTAACCGGAACGTGTGGATTTTACAGCTGGATGAAAATGTAACTCTGTGGGTGGATACTTACTTTGGCGTTCCTCTGCGGGTTGATAATGGTCAGGAACGGTATGAATTTCAGAACTCCATCTTCAATAGCGTAGAAGAAAAAGACGTTCAGTTCATAGAACGGGAAGATAGGTATAGTTGATAAGACAAATTGTAAAATTTTTTCAAAATAAATCTTTCACAGAATGAATTTGTTCTACTACTTGATCTTGCTTGCTGCAATAAGGGCATAAAGTACCTAACGACTTGAATTTATATTTACATCTTCCGCAGAAGTATTCTTTTTTGACTTGCGGCTTTTCTTTTGAGCCAAGGCCGAGTTCTTTGTTTATGCTGTAACAAGCGTGGCAACGATAGCGCATTTCCCTGGAAGCATTAGTTTCAGCAAAGGTTTCCTGCTTGTTGACTGATCTTTTACAATCAGCGCATTGCACTTGGCTATTAGAAAGCATCATTTTTGATAGAAAATGAACCCTACTATAAAAAGTTGTGTTACCCCTGATTTATAGTACGAAAAGGGGATAGCCACCAAGGTTTATAAACAATAATTCTTTTCTATTGATAATGAAAAAAGAGGGTCGTTGGATTAAGTTATTGTTAGTGCTGTCCTTTCTGGGTATACTCTTTTTAGTGATTTCACAAAGTGATTTAGTACGAAAATCTCTGGCAAACCCCGAATCTTTACGTTCATTTATACTCGGTTTTGGAATTCTTGCCCCCATCGGTTTGATAATTCTGCAGATGTTTCAGACCACTATTTCCATCATTCCTTCACAACTAACCACTATTCTTGCTGGGTTTATTTTTGGGCCATTATGGGGGTTAATCTACAGCTTGGTGGGTGCTTTTTTTGGTTCGCTCCTTATTTTTACGCTGGCCAGAAAATACGGCAAAAAAATTGCTTCTTTCTTTTTTACAGAAGAAGAAATAGTCCATTTTATCTTATTTTTTGAACAAAAAAAATTGTTAGCTCTCTTTATGGCCAGAATAGCGCCCCTGTTTCCCAACGATTTAGTAAGTTCGGCTGCTGCACTTACCGATATTTCATTATTCCATTTTAATTTAGTCTCTACTGCCGGATTCATGGTGCAGATGATTATTTTAAGTTATTTTGGCGCGGAATTGCGGGAAGGGAGTGTCACCCTGCCTCTGCAGATCATTACCTTAGTAATCACTTTTTTGTTATTCTTATTCCTATTTAAGGAAAAAATACATAAAATACTTATACACAACCTTAGTTTATTCGAGAGAGTGAAAAATCCTCTCGGAAAGATATTACAAAAAAATTTCAGGAAAAATAAACATGAAGCAAGTGCTACTAAGGATAAAACCAAGTAAGGAAGAAGAAAAACATTTTATCACCGTGACGGCTTCTTTTCTTAAGGCGCTGAATTCTGCTTTAGGTGTAGAAGCGAAAGCTATTCTGGGCGGAAGCGGAGCGAAAGGAACTTGGCTTTCTGGTAATTATGATGTAGATATTTTCGTATTGTTTGATTATAAGAAATATGCAGATGGTTCGGCAGATCTTTCCGGCTTGCTGGAAAAAGCGCTGAAGAAAGCATTTCCAAAAGAAAAAATTACCCGGCTGCATGGGAGCAGGGACTATTTCCAGTTATCTTACCAAGAGTTGATGTTTGAAGCAGTTCCCATCTTAAAAATAACAAAGGCGGAACAGGCGCGCAATATTACAGATATCTCGCCGCTGCATTCGCAATGGGTGAACAAACACGCTGTAAAATCAAAAGATGATATTCGTCTGTTGAAACAATTCTGCAAAGCGAATGATTTGTATGGCGCAGAATCATATATCGGCGGTTTCAGCGGATATGTGTTGGAGATTTTGACTGCGCATTATGGTTCTTTTGAGAAAGTGTTGAAATCATCGCAGAAGTGGAAAGAGAAAGATGTCATTGATCCTTCTAAATTTTATCCGACCAAAGAGCTGGCTTTATTCCATATCAATTCATCTAAATTGCAATCCCCGTTAGTCGTAGTTGATCCAGTCGATAAAACCAGAAATGCGGCCGCAGCGTTGTCGATGGAGAAGTTTTTATTGTTTAAGGAAGCGGCAAAGAAATATCTGCAAAAACCAGCAGAAGAATTTTTTGCGAAGGAAAATATAACTATAGATTCCCTGCAAAAGAAGTATCTGGGAAAAGGAACCTTGGTGTTTTTAACAGTATCACTCGCGGAAGGCAAGGAAGATGTAGTTGGTGCAAAATTATTGAAAGTGTTTCAGTTTCTGCAGGAAAAATTACGGGATTTTGAATTGATTCATGGTGGCAGGGTCTGGGATAAAGGACAAGATGCGCGGCTCTATTTTGTTGCCAAGAAAAAAGAACTGCCGGCTGAAGAAGTAAGAGCCGGACCACCATTAAAGATGACAGAACATGTTGATGATTTCAAAAAGAAAAATAAAAATACCTTTGTGGAAGAAGGAAGAATAAAAGCAAAAGTGAAAGTAGAGCATCCGAAATTGAAAGATCTTGTGAATGCTCTTTTGAAAGACGAGTATGTGAAAGAGAGAATTAAAGGAGTTAAGGAAGTGGAGATAGTCTGAATGGGGTTTATTCCTCGCTGGGATATAAATACCCCGCTGCTCTGCAGCGATTAGCGAGGAATGATTGAAAATCCGTCTTGAAGATTTGCGTAATACCCCACAGCTCTGCTGTGGTTGGGATAGCAAATCTTAGGATTTTCATTTTATTCTGTAAGTTTCAATTGTCTTGCTTCTTTAATCAATGCATCTTGATAACATTTGAAAGCTTTACGATTTTCTTTTTTGTAAATATAAGGAGTTCCCAAGTCTTCTTTGCATTTAGGGCATTTTAAAGTAGAAATTTCATGTAAAGATTTTTTCTCAAGGTTAGTTAAGTTATGGGGATAGAAAATTCTGTCAAAGTAAAGCCTTCGTAATCTTCCAGGATAATCATCTTTTTGATAGATCATGATTTTTTCCTTACAAACTCTACAGAACAGATTAACTAATCTGGTACGATTACCTCTCGCGCTCCTATATTTGTCATTCTTAAACTTAAAATTCATTCTAACGTCTACTCCTGCTTCCACTATTCTTTCTTCGCCCATGATGAATTTTAGTAAATAACCTAGATTTAGTAACTATTCGCAGAAGTCTTGCTCCTATCCGCACAACTTTTCCGCTTTTGGCCAGCACTTTGGTGCTTTTGCTTGCTTCGACTGTTTCGTGTAAAATAGCTTGCCCTAAGGCTAACCGTTCGGTAGCAATAGCTATCCTATATGCGGACTCAAGCAGATTAAAAAAAAGAACGAAGGGGAAAACGGCAATAATATCCAGCCAATAGTTTTTGAAAAAGAACTTTACACTTTTTGCTTTCTTGGCTAAAAAAATCAGGTCGATGACAAATACAGCAATAACCAAGGCATCAGCGATTTTTACTATTAATTCAATGGCGTGGTTCTCTACATGAATAAATAATTCGAAGATGATAACTGCTAAGAGGACGACTAGAGCAGGCGGGATTAATTTAGCGTTGTAATGTTCTACTTTCTCCCAAAATGAATGCATACGGAAGAGATAATTTTAAGATTTTTAAAGTATTTGTTTTGTTTTTGTTGTTCCTATTTAGTTGTACCCTTCCCTAAATCATTATTTTCTGCACCCAAAAAGTATAAATATCTCCTCCTACTTTGAGCGAATATGGATGATGGTTTAAGGATACAATGTGGCGTCTGTAATGGTTTTGCGCCAGCTAACCAATTTAAGTTACATTATAAATTCAAGAAAGTAGTATGTCCCAGCTGCGCCAGCGGAAAAACTGAGCAAGAGGAAAGAAAAAAAGCAGTTGCTGCAAAGGTTGAACAAGCACAGCCTAAAAAGCCAGCTGGATGGGATAAAGAAGATGAATATCTTGAACGCATGGCCAGAATAAAGGAAAATGATTTGAAGATGAAAGTTGAAAAAATTCCTGGAACGACTTTAG
>CAYHVV010000056.1:0-8406 GCA_964360115.1 uncultured Methanosarcinales archaeon
CGCAGAGTATTTTAATCACCGTAAATCGCATTGGCACCGTAGTTTTCGCTAACGTAAATAGGATTAAATCTCTGCTATCGGCAGGCTAGAATTGGGGGAGTTCCGTTAAGTTCTAGTTGATGACCGTAAAGATAAATTATTTTTTAATTTTTCGCTCGAGAAATTTTAAGAAAAAATTTGGAATAGGTCTTAAAGTAAAAAATTCAGTACTTTGAATTATCTCTATATCAATAGTCGGATCTTCTTGCTTAAGTATTTCTGTAAAACTATATAAATCTCTATAAGAGGGGGGCAAATAAAAGAAAATGTATTCTGAATACGTCTCAAAAACAATTCCTGAGTAAGAATTATTCCTAATCAAATTTAATATTTTTTGTTTTAACTTTGGTATTGTTTTCACTTTTAGAAAATATGTAGTAAATCCAAGTTTAAATATATCCAATGAATACCTAAACTCTTGGATAATATTTGAATCTATTAATCTACTAATTCTTTTCTTTATTGTTTGCCTATCAATTTTTGTTGTATTACTTATTTTGAGAACAAAGTCTTCGGGATATTTTGCAAGATGAAGTAAGATCTTATAATCTTTGTTATCAAGTACAATTTTTTTATCTTTTTTAATTTGCAATATCTCTTTTTCGTTTATATTAAATGGATTATAAAAATCTGGAATTTGTTTAATGATAGGGATTACTCTTATATGATAATCTGCTAGGTTTTCTTTGCAAAAGTTAAGAATATCGTCTGTAAGTAGATTTAGAATATATTCATTTTTATTTAACGTCCGAATTGAAAAAATTAAAGAATCATGGCTAAGAATCTTTTGCAGATCAGTCTCTTTTAATCTTCCTAACAAAAGCAGATACATGTTCAAGCCTAGTAGCTGATAATTAAAAAGAGTGATTGGAGTAATGAGTTCATGCTTTAAACGTTCAATTTTGTAATGTAATAATTGTTCTGAAATACGGAGTTTTTTTGCTAGAGGTTTTTTTGGAATCCTCATGTCCCGGCTAAGATGAAACAGAATTTTCTTATCTTGTTTATCTAATTTTAATCGTTCTGGAGTATCTTTGGGATTAGACATTTTAATTGTATATTTGTTTAATAGTTTATAAACTTTTCTACACTTATTAAAAAAATAAACAATATGTCTTTAAATATGTCTAAGTTGCTATCCACGAATAGATAAAATAGTCAGAGGAAACCGAAAAATGCCATATTACGCTAGTGGTTCACATGGACGAGGAAGAGGCCAAGGAGATAATCCCTCGTTAGGGCAATTATCTGAAGAAAGTCTTGATTTAGAGGCATTAAGTAAAAATGCTGAGTTTGGAAAATTGATACCTGTTGAGCATGCAGAGGTATTAATCAAGAGCATACATTCCGATGTTGGGGAGTTTGTCTTACAAGCCTATAATCAAAATGTTTATCCAGATAATAAGATTGCAATAAGACATTATAACAAATTATTACCTAGAGATCAAATTTATATCATTGGGAAAAGCAGAATGGATAAAAGAATTGAAGTTACAATTCAAGGGGGATATGCCTTTGGCCCATATCAGAAGTGGACGAGTTTAGAGATTCATCTGAAGTATGACGGAGAGGATGTTGGGTTCCAACCAGAAGCTATAGATTCAGAAGGAGATATTCCATTAAAAAGAGAATATGGAGTAACTATACGAGTAAATGAGCATTCAGAAAGAAGCGAGGAACCATTTATTAGAGATAAAAGGCTAAATGAATTAATTGATAGGTTGTATCAGATTCAAACAATAAATGGCAAAAAATATTTAGGATTGGAAAGAGGCAGAAGTTTGGGTGATGATTTCTCTTTAGAACAATTATCTGAAGAAGTACAAAAAATAACCGGCTTAGCGGAAGCAATAGGAAATACAAAAATACCAGGATATTATTGTTGCGGTTGGGCCTCTAAGGAGAGCGTAGTGGATTTAAGATTATTCCCAGAAAAAGATATGGGAATATATATTGTCTTTAGGTATTGCCATGATGACGAATTTCCACATATAATAAAAGAGTGGGATGAAGTTAGAGTTGGGGCAGTCAGAAAAGGGAGAAATTATGAGAAAACAGTAAAAGATTATACTCTAGATACCTTTTTACAGGAAATGAATATAAGAAAAGTTCAGGTTACAAATGAAGATATTATTGTTGATCTTATAGATGGAAGAGGAAATCGGTATTATGATCTTCAATTAAGAGAGGAATCAAATAAGGCATAGTCTTCTGAGTTAAACTTTTTTGTAGTTATAGAAATTTCCCCCACTCATTCTTAGTAATAGTCACGGAGCTCCCCCATGAAGTTAGCGAAAATTTGGGAGAACGTAGTGAACCGCTAAATTAACGTTAGGTTTAGTTACGGAGTAATTGAATCTCGTTTTTCGTCTTTGCCGATTTAGCGAAGGTGCCAATGCGTAAGATTTACGGTAGCGTTAGCGTGCCTGAAAAGGTGATTAAAATATTGAGTATAACAACTATTAGACGCAGTTTTAATTGCGTTTAATAGGATGTTAGCCATGGAAAGCGAAGTTTTTATTAACTGTTAGTTATTTTTTCAGTTATGAAAGATTTTCAGCCGTATCTGGTGAAGATGTCTGAGGAATTACGTTTGAGAAGACACTCACCACGCACTGAGAAAGCATATCTATCGGTAGTTAAGAATTTTCTTGCATCAGAAAAATCTCCCAGAGATTTTTTGTTGGGACATACCGCTAACAGTCGCTCGACTATGCGTTCAGTCTATTTCGCCCTGAAGTTTTTTTATGAACAAGTGCTGCATCAGAAGTTAGATGAGGAACTGCCTTTGGCGAAAGGTTCCAGTAAACTTCCTGCCGTTCTCAATAAGGAAGAAGTAAAGAGTCTTTTTGATGTCACCTTCAATCTTAAGCATCGCTTGGTTTTGATGCTTCTATATTATTCCGGGATGCGCCTAAACGAATTAGTTAATGTTCAATGGGATGATTTTGATTTTGAACGAGGGATGATTCATCTGAAGATAACCAAGGGAGAAAAAGAAAGAGTAGTATTTTTGCATGAAAAGCTGAAAACATTAATTCAAGATTTCCATCTGCAAAACAAGGGATTAGTATTTCATTCCAACTTAGGCAAAAAATATAATCAGCGAAGCATTCAGATGATTGTCCGCCAAGCAGCTGAAAAAGCAGGGATCACAAAAAAAGTAACTCCGCACACCTTACGCCATTCTTTTGCAACGCATTTATTGGAAGGCGGAGCGGATATTCGTTCTATTCAAGCCTTGCTGGGACATAAAAATTTACAGACTACTCAAATCTACACTCATGTTGCGAATAAGAATATTCAAAAACTGTCGGAGCTGCTGTAATCATGGCAACTTTATTTTCTTTGGCAGAAGAGGTCCGTAAATGTACTGCCTGTCCGTTATGGAAAGGTACTACGTTAGCTGTTCCCGGCGATGGCGCTAAAGATGCAAAAATCATGGTCGTTGGCGAAGCGCCAGGCGAGGAGGAAGATCGCTGCGGGTCGCCTTTCGCAGGCAGAGCGGGAAAATATTTGGACAAGATGTTTGAACTTGCTGGAGTGGATCGAAAACAGGTTTTCCTTACTAATGTCGTGAAACACCGCCCGCCGCAAAATAGGGCGCCAAAGACCAGCGAAATAAAATTGTGTAAAGAATTGTGGCTGAATAAACAGATTGAAATTCTAAAACCAAGATTAATCATCCTATTGGGTGCAGTTGCTTTGAAAGCCTTAACCAGCGAAACTTCAGTAGAAAAAACACATGGAAAATTTATTGAAAAAGGTACGCAAAAATATTTTGTGACTTACCACCCATCTGCAGCCCTGCGTTACCCAGACTGTGTAAAAGCAATGGAAAATGATTTTAAGAAATTGAAACAGACGTTAGATAGATTCAATTAATCAACACAAAGATTCATAAATAAGCCCAAATTTAATTCTCTACCATGTCATTTTTCCAAAAAAAACTGTACAAATATATCAATTATGTAGCACCTAATTTAGCGTCCTATGCCGAGTTCATGGATGTTCTTGGAAAAAATTTAACGCAGGGAGAGATAGAATTTTTCCACCGAAGGATAGGCCAGGAAAGGAAATATCAATTTGAAGCAATTATTGCTCACCCTAAAAAGTTCAAACCAAACTGGAAACAGCTGATCTCCCCACATGAATTATTGACGTGTATTAATATAAACTCAATAAATTATGATTTTAGATCTAATTCTTTTCAAGGTCTTGATTCTTTTAAAATATTAGGTGATTATCGTTCTTATGTTGATGCCTGGTGTGATCATCTTAAACTGCGGGAAAGAGAGGTAAATGTGCAGACAGAACCTTCTTTTCATCAGGGGAATACGCAATCTTACTCTCTTCAGGGAAGAATACGGGGGCCGGTAAGAAAATTATGGGTAGGACACAACGATTTACGCTTAACTCTTTGGAAGGGGATTGGAATTATCGACCATCTATCTTATCTACACAACTGTTTAATTTCTTAACAAAAAGCTTTATAAAAACCCCTCTTTCTTTAGCTCTTCATGATAACTTTAACCAAGGAAGAGAAATCAGTATTGAAAATTTTAGTAGAAAAAGAGCTAAACCATGTCAAGAAGGATGATCAAGGGTTTCTTATCAGCAATGCTCCTTTTCTAAGCAAATCTGATGATCCAGACCTTCCTTTTTTAAAGAGCCTTAAGTTATATAAGAATTTCTTGGAACAGTTAAAACTGAAGTTGTAACCATGGCGGATGAGAAACAGATTGAAGACAAGTATATGCAGTTACAGTTATTGCAGCAGCAGGTTGAGCAGATTACTGAGTATGTAGAACAATTACAGATGCAGGATCGAGAGCTTGACATCTCTTTAGAAGCGCTGACCGAACTGCAAAAAACTAATGTGAACACGGAAATTCTTGCTCCGATTGCCAACGGGATTTTCTTTAAAGCAGAATTGAAAGACAACCAAAAATTAACCATCAACGTCGGCTCTGAAGTGGCCGTAGAGAAAACTATTCCCGAAGTGATTAAGCTCTTGGAAGAGCAAAAAGAAAAGATTACGGAAAATATTGCTGAAGCAGAAACAGTTCTTCAGCAGTTGCATGAGCAAGGGCGTAAGTTATACCAAGAATCCGGCGAGGCTGCAGAATAATGTTCGGAAAACTCAAAGAAAAACTGAAACAAGCAGTAGCGGTATTCTCTAAGAAGACTGAAGAAGAAGCCGTCGTAGAAAAAGTTGCAGAAGAAAAACCAAGTAAAAAAGAGAAGCAAAAGAAAAGGAAGGAAAAACAAAAAAACAAAAAACAAAAAAAAGAAGTTACGGAAGCGAAAAAGAACGATTTCAAGACGGCAAAAGAAGAAGTAAAACCAAAAAAAACAGAGCTGGTTGAAGAAACAATCCCTGCAGAGAAAGCAGAAGAACTGCCAGGAAAAAAAACATTTTTCCAAACATTATTTGGCAAGAAGAAAGAAGAAAAAGAAACAGCAGTTGAAACGGAAAAAGCAGAAAGTTTAGAAGTAGAACATTCAGAAGAAGAGAAGATAGAAAAAGAAAAGACAGGGGTTAAAGAAGAACAGCCAGAAGAGAAAGAATCATTTTTCAGCAAAGTCAAAACATCATTAACTACAAAACATATTTCTGCTGAAAAGTTTGAAGAATTATTTTGGGAATTGGAATTAACCTTATTAGAGAATAATGTTTCTGTCGAAGTGATAGAAAAGATAAAAGAAGATTTGAAAAAAGAATTAGTAGACAAACCTTTGCCTAGAGATGTTTCAAAGAAGATAGAAGATACCTTGAAACAGACCTTGACGGAAATCCTTTCTTTTGAAAAAATAGATCTGCTCAAAGAAGCACGGCAGAAAGATAAGCCCCTAGTAATTGCCTTCTTCGGCATTAACGGAACGGGAAAAACTACTTCCATCGCTAAACTGGCACATTACTTCCTGGAAAATAAATTGTCGGTAGTATTGGCCGCCTGCGATACATTCAGAGCAGCAGCTATTCAGCAATTAGAAGAGCACGCTGACAAACTTGGCGTAAAAATAATCAAGCACGATTATGGTGCGGATGCTGCAGCAGTCGCTTTTGATGCTATCAAATACGCTGAAAAAAATAAAATTAAAGTAGTGTTACTGGACACGGCAGGAAGATTGCATTCTAATACTAACTTGATGCAAGAGTTAGATAAGATTATGAGAGTAGCAAAGCCTGATCTGAAAATTTTTGTCGGAGAAAGCATTACTGGAAACGATTGTATCGAACAAGCTAAGAAATTCAATGACCTGGTGGAGATGGACGGAGCTATCCTGACTAAAGCAGATGTTGACGAAAAAGGCGGCGCACCATTATCAATTTCATACACCATTAAGAAACCTATTCTATTTTTAGGCACGGGGCAAAGGTATGAAGATTTGGAAGAATTTGATGCTGATAATATCTTAAAGAGACTGGGGTTCTAGCATGGCTAATTATATCAATAATGATGGCGATGATGGAAGGCGGTTAAGGTTAGTAGTAAATAATGACCCTGAATACAAATTAAAATCTACCCGACAGCGGATTCTTGAACAAAAAAAACGAGAACATGAAGAAACAATGGAACTAATTAGAACCAGTTACACACAACGTTTAGAAACATTGAGAATAAAAGCATATCACAAAATAGGAGCAGTTGCTGCTTTAATCATCGCAGGAGCGGCAGGAGCATATGTTTCTTGTTATAATTGGAATGATGCGCCAACGGAGATAATTCCGCTAGGAAAAGATTTGAATGGAGATAATGTGTCTGATTCTTATATCCTTCAGAAAGGCGGACATAAAATTCCGATGTATGGTCTAAAATTAAGTGATGGAACCATAGTTTATAAAACTGCAGAGCACATGGAAAAAAGCCAGAACAATATTATTAACTATGCTAACATTGAAGATCGACTTAATGAATAATAATCTACTTATTGATAATGAATAAAAATTCTTACCACGAATTGTTTGATAACATTTTTAAAATAAGGAGCTAAAAAAGAACTCATGACTACCTTTCATGTCCAAACTTCGGGATGCGCGGCTAACCAGGCCGATTCTGAACAGATGGCTGGCTTGCTCAGACAGGCAAAATTCGAGTTAGTGGAAACGATAGAAACCGCTGATGTGGTGATATTTAATACCTGCACTGTAAAAACCCCTAGTGAAAATTCTTTTTTTAGTCAATTGGAACAGTTCAAGAAAGAACATCCTTACAAGATTGCGATTGTCGCTGGATGTATCCCTCAGGCAGATAAGAAAAGATTAAAAGATTATTCTCTGGTTGGCACCAAGCAGATTCATAATATTGTTCAGGTAGTAGAGGAAGCATTACATGATAATGTTTTGCAGTTGCTCAATAATGATGAAATGCCGCCGTTAAATTTGCCAAGGGTACGGAAAAACCCCATCGTCGAAATTCTCCCCATCAATAGGGGCTGCTTAGGAGCGTGTACCTTCTGTAAAACTAAAAAAGCGCGAGGATATTTAGTGTCATACCCCGTGGCGGAAATTGTGGAAGTAGCAAAAAAAGCAGTCTCAGATGGTGTGAAAGAGATTTGGCTGACTTCTCAAGATACCTTCTGCTATGGTTTTGACATTGGTACAGATTTGCCAACATTGCTGGAGCAGTTAGTAAAGATTCCCGGTGATTTTAGGATACGGATAGGTATGGGAAATCCAGACCACATACCTAAGATCGGAACCAAGCTGGTAGAACTATACAAAAATCCTAAGATTTTCAAATTTTTACATCTTCCTTTGCAGGCAGGTCATGATGAAACCTTGAAGGCGATGCGCAGACATTATACTGTTGAAGAATATCTGCAGACTATTTATCTGTTCAAAAGAGAAATCCCGGAAATAAATATCATGACTGATATCATTGTCGGTTATCCTGCTGAAACGGAGGATTATTACTGGGGAACTCTTGAAGTGGTGCGAAAAACCACACCCGATTCCATTAACATTTCCCGCTTCTGGCCAAGGAAGGAGACACCGGCTGCTGACTTGGAAGAACTGCCAGGTGAAGTGGTCAAGCACCGTTCTCGGGTGCTTACAGATATTTTTCATAATGTATCCAAGCTGCAGAATGAGCGCTGGCTGGATTGGGTAGGAGAAATACTTATCGATGAAAAAGGTCGGGAACCAAGGCAGTGGATTGGCAGAAATGATTCTTATAAACAAATAATTGTAGAAGGAGATTTTAAGTTAGGTGATAAGATCAAAGTGCAGATCGTGAAGGCTGAAATATTTGATTTACGGGCAAGAGTTCTGAGTTAAATTTCTGATTCTTATAATATCTCTTTCCTTGTACTTATTTAGCTAAAGACTAGCCTCTAGCATAGAGAACACATTTTTTTGCT
>CAYHVV010000057.1:0-8207 GCA_964360115.1 uncultured Methanosarcinales archaeon
GGTTGGAATGATGTTTTCGTATTAAGATTACCACTCACAATTTAAGACACTTCGATTTATAAATAAACGGCTATCCAGCTATACTTGAGTTATAACAAATGGCATTTACCATAACTAAGAAAATTGCACAGCAAGGCGACAATATAGTACTTATCATTCCTAAAGATTTAAAACCATTTCTGAAACGAGGAGATTTGATAGAAGTAAAAATAAACAAGATCGCTGACGGAGAACCAAAATGAGCGTCATTGATTTTGAACAATATCGACAACAGCAAAGGAGAATATCAAACCAAGATAGAATATCAGAGTTAGAAGATTTATTAATGCAAACAGTAGAAGATTATGATGATGACTGTAATGTTAATTCTTCTTTAGATTTCTTAGGGTATGAACTTCTTTTTTATGACCCTAAAAATGTATTAGGACTAGTTGGGCGTGCTTATGCTATTCATAGATATGATCTTGAAAAAAGTGCCAAATATATGAAAGGAGCTTTTGCTTATGGCCCTCATAATGAAGTAGTAATTAAGTCTTTTATCTATCTGGCTGATCAACACAAATATAATTGGTCTTTGGCTTCTTCGGAAAGAATTCTACCGGCAATACGTTTTTCTTTAGAACATTTTGCTGATGATGAAAGAATGGTGGAAATTACCTTACGTTTAGCTTTGCATTTCAGAAATTTTAACATAGATGAAATGATAAGAGGCGTTTATGACAATCTAAGAGTGCTAAATTCTGGAACTGCAGAAAAATATAAGCCAGTAGTTGAGCTGAGCGTAAGACAACCACCAAAATTAAAATTAGTAGAGGAGAAAAATGACAACTAACAATCCCATAAAGAAAGTTGTTTCCTTAGAAGCGCCAACCTATAGAAACACCACCAATGTATTCAGCCTTGCCGGCGTTGACGGAACCCTCTGGGATGCTACCAAAGTGGCCTTAGCCGGCCGCCTTAACTTAGGCTTATATGGTGGGGCAGGTATGGGTAAAAGCCAGCTTTTAGCTGACGTACAATCATTAGTTGGTAATAATGCCAGTTATGTCCTGGGACGAAACGACCTTGATATTAAGGCTTTATTCAGACAGCTTAACTTTCGCGGACTGAAAGAAGCTATGGATAAAGGCGGAGAAGTCTCCCAAGCTGATCTTACTAACGTTACCAATGCTATTTACAAACCGCTAGTGGTGGTAGAAGAGATCAACCGAGCAGTGGAAGTTGTACAAAACCAGCTCTTTAACGTCTTTGAAGGCTTTATTGAACTAGATGGACATAAATACTCCTTAGGCGGAACAGAACTGCAATCATTCCGCGATCTTGACGGAAAGGAATGGAGTCAGAATGTTCGGTACAGTGTCGGCGTCTGGTCAGCCAACTATGGAAATGGACAATATACCGGAACAGTCTCTATGGACAAAGCTTTGAAAGAACGATCACACCTTATTCTCGATGTTGATAACTTTTCTCCGCAGTCTTCAGATTTAGATAGAATCTTGCTGGGAAGCGGTGGAGAAATTCGTCTTAAGGAACAGGAACAAGCAGAAGATAGAACCAAAGATTTTGTCGCTGCCTTCCACTACCTGAAACAAAAAGCACATACTCCCTCACCGAAAGAATTGGGGACAGAATTATTGTTATTCAGATATTTGGTGCATGGATTGGATTACCTTCCCTGCGAAGCAGCTGGCAACAGTAAAAGGCTCATGAAAGAGGTGTGGCCTTCCAAAGCAGAAGAAGATAATATTGGTAATCAGGATAACGAGAAACTGTTGTATAGAATGGTTTTCCCTGCTTCCGTCAGAGGAGCTCTGACTATCATGACCTTAGCTCGAACCTTGCGAGAATATGTAAGAGCAAAAGATCCAAAAGCCAAACCTACTGTTCTTGACAGTGTTGCAGAAAGTTTCAAACTAGTTGCAGCCTATTCTGGAATGCTGGAAAATCCCCAGCGTATTCGTGAGAACTATGTTGGTAATCCTTATAGGGCAGCTGTTGGTGTTGGAGATATCCTCAAGATCAGGCTAGGAGAGAAGAAACAGTTAATGGATGCAATCACTTACTGTAAATTGGAAAATAAACCTCTTACACGAGAAATTATCAATGAATGCAACGGAGAATATGCTTGCTTCCTGTAAAAAAATGACAACGACAAATCCTTGGAAACATGTAGAAGTTGATGCAGAGGGATTACAAGATAATCACTATCTGAATCCATCACGAAAACCTGCATCAGAACCGGCACCTTCACCTAATGCCGCGGCTGCTTCTCTACCCGTTACTGTTTCAAATGCCAGTAATTTTCTACCTCTTGGCGCTATTTCCTGCGTTGATGCAGATGGAAAGGTGTCGGAGCAATATGCTAATCTCGCGGTCAGTAAAGATATTTTCAGAAACGGAGCGAGTCAAATAAATTTTACTCCTTACCAAGCTATCGTATACTGTGAGGGGAAGGGATTATTTTCACCCAGCATGGCCTTAACCTGTAATATTGTGACAGCATTGTTTCAACATGCAGTTCGACTGGAAGCAAACGGCACTTACACCACTCTAAATCAAAATGCTAAGAACGTATTAGATCACTATAAAGACAAAGGCAACGGAACTGGCTGGCATGCCCAGAACACTGTGATTAATTATGGAACTCAGAAAATTATTCACTATCCTCGTGATGCAGATTTTCCGAATCATGGCGGTACAAGTAATATTAACGCTTCTCATCAGAGAATTGAACTACCATTTGAGAAAATAAAAAAGAACGGAATGTTTAGCAGAGATAATGTATTACGTAATAAAACCTTAGAAGACGGATTAAAAGACGTTCTTATTACTCCTTTTGTAAAACAGCTTACGGGCTTAGCAGATCCATCTATATTAATCCAAATTGGACAATATTTTCAAAAACCTGCTAAAGTATGGTTCCCGACCGATCCAGTGAAAGCAGAAGATTGTAACGATACACGGGCGGCGTGGTTTGGTTGCGGTAGTTATCTCTTCAATCTTAATACTTACAGCAACCTTAATAGCAACAACGCTGCCCGTGGGGTACGTCGTAGTGCGCCGTGAGGCGCGCGACGAGTTAAAAACATGACAACAAAAATATCTGTAAATCAGAATAATTTAAGGAGTTCAGTAGTAGATAATACTTTAACTTCATCTTGTTTTTTAAGCGCCTTATCATTTGACCAAAGTAGGCAGGCATGTTTCAGGGCTACCGCAAAATATTCAACATCATTAGGATCAGGACATATCCCTATAGCTCTTGGTAGAAATTTTTCGAAATCAGAAAATGGGATAAAATTAATCTTCGCGAATACTATATTTAACATAAGATCAAAATTATCAGTTCTTAACCCTGACTTTTTAATAATTTCTTCTTTATATTTTCCTATTTCAGCTTTTAGAAATTCTGGGGCAAGGAGATGTAAGTTCTCTGAGAAAAATAACTCGGTCGTCTTAGTGCCAGAGCTAATCAAGCAAGACACTACTATGTTAGCATCAACAACTAAATCCATTCAGTACGACCCGGGATGTTCTTTCTTGAAGCGTTCGTGCATGGATTTATTAATTTTTCTTCCAATCTCTAAGGCATCTTTCTCTGTTAATTTAGATTTAGCAGTAATGGATTTCAAAATAGCTAACTGGGCTACCTTTTCACGAATAGCAGCTCGCGCAACTTCAGACCAATTCATCTCTTTGAATTCATCCATCTCCCGCTTCAAGTCTTCAGGCACTGATAACGTTATTGTTGACATGTTTCACATTCCTCCTTTACATAATACAGTTAATACGCAGAATACAAGTAATTTATTTAAACTTTTCGCAGGTTAATTGATAAAAAATGACAACCACAAATCCATGGAAATATGTAGAACTTGATAAAGGTGAACTAAAAGGTAATCCTTATCTTAATCCTGCTAAAAAAGAAAATGGAAAGAAGCCAACTGAAGAGCCTGCACCAAATGGAAGTCCTACTATTACCAATGCTGCTAATTTTTTGGTGTTAGAAAATCTTGTCTGTGTTGGTGCAGATAAGAAAGTATTTGAACGTCATGATCGATTATATGTTGCTAAAGATGTTGAACGAGATGCCCAAAAAAGTAACATTGATTTCACTTCTTACAAAGCAGCATCTCATTTTGAGAAGAAAGATTTGTTCCTGCCTAGTTTTGCACTTACTTGTAATATCGTTGCTGCATTGTATAAAAATAGAAGCAATGCTGATATAAAGAAGGTCTTAGATCAATATAAAGATCATGGCGCAGGATATGGTTGGCATGCACAGAATACGGTGATTGATTGGGGAAAGAAAAGAATTATTCACTATCCTCATGATAAAGACTTTCCTGAAGCTGGCGGGGTTGATAAAATTAATATTTCAGCTTCTGGAAGAAGTCGCACCGTCTTCAGTTTTGTAACTAATGATGATTTTGGTGACGTGCTTTTAGAAGAAGCCCTGAAGAACCAACAATTTTCAAAATATATTCGTAATCTAACTGGTCTAAGAGACCCACCTGTTTTAGTGGAAATAGGGAAATATTTTGGACAGCCAGCGAATGTTTGGGTTGCAGATGATCCAAAAGAAGAGGATTATACTGCAGCGGCGTGGTTTGGTTGCAATAGTAATAGCTTCAATCTTGATACTTACAACGACCTTAATAGCAGCGACGCTGCCCGTGGGGTACGTGGCGAGCGTCAGTGAGCAGGCGCATCAAAAACAGGATCACCATCAAAGAAAAAAAGTTCAATTAAAAAAACAAATGGTCGTACAAAATGAACGCTCCAATTAATCATCAATCACTGGAAGAGCATTTACAGAATTTAGCGCGAGCACAAGGTTCTCCAAGTAAAGTTACCGTCACTCCGCTTCGTGAGGGCGGTTCTTTACAAGCAAGGATCAATTTAGTTAATTATGATATCAATCTTGAAATTCCCCAAGGCTGGGATCCAGCTCAGTATGCAAGGATAAAAAGATTCGCCCAGAAATTACAAATCAAAGACACTCTTCGAAAAGTATGTGACGATGTTACCTTACATGAAGTAGGGCATAACAAATTACGAAATGATGAACATGGCCTTGGCGTTCCTGGAGATGTGCAGGGAAAAGAAATTACCATTGACGCAGTAAGCAAAGCAATGCGAGAAGCAGGAAGATTTTCTATCGGTGGAGTATTATATTTAGAAAATGTAATCGCCGATGCCATTAATAATCTGAACTGTTCCAATTATTCTAAATTTAATGGAGCCAATATGTTCTTTGCAGAACAAGGGGAAGTTAATGGTGGGAAATATTCTCCCCTCTTCGAAGCCTTTGTCAAACTTAACATGGGTATGTGGGGTTCTTCACGACAAAGAAAACTGGTTAAGCATTATTACACTGATAAAAAAGAAATTGATGAAGTTGTAAAATCCTGTATTGAGGAAGTTGGAATTACTAAAGATAAGAAGCATAATCTTGCCTTACTCTTTAATAGATCACAATGGCATGATACTTTCTATACCTTTGCCAAACATTTAGTGGAACTGATGGATCAGAATGCGCCTGAAATATTATTCGGCTCAGGCAATGGTGGAAAAGGTTATGTCGTGCCAGCTGAATTTGATGATGGGGAAGGTGCTGGTGCATTTGACCCGGAGAAAATTGATGACCCTCTCTTGAAGCGGGTTCTTGATAAAGATAATATGAAAAAAGTCATGCAACGCCGAAATCAAAATGGAGAAGATGTTCCTACCTTCGTTGAAAACTGGAGAGCGTTAGATTATTTCTACCAGGGGCTAGCGTCTGAACTGTTCATTAAAGCAGAGACTCCTAAGAAAGGACAGCGCATGCCTATTGCGCCGATACAAACCAGACAATTTGATCCTGACAGAGATTCTTTAGATCATATCTTATTTGGAAAAATTGTTCTTGATGAAAGTGGTAAACCTGCCTTTACCGTTCCTCGTGGTTATGTTGAACATACTGCCCGATATAAATCCAGTATCACTAACTACCCTGAACTAAATATAGCGGTGTTAGATAATTCTGGAAGCATGCAGGAAGCCGCCAATGCTAAAGGAGTAGGCAGACAAAATATTGTCCCATGGGGAGATAATAGTAAATATCATTATGCTCTGTTAGCATATTACGGAGTAGAAAAAGCACTTCATCGTATGGGCGTCGGAACAAAAACACGATATAATTTAGTAACATTTTCCTCACGCACCGAAGCAACAGGGGAAAAGAGTTACGAAGATAGAACTGCTATTAAGAGACGCATCCTTGAACCTGTATTCGGTGACAGCACCAGTATTGATACTGGCATCTTGGCACGCTCTGCTCATGAACCAGGCAGCGTACTGATGACCATTAGTGATGGTGATATTCAAAACTGGGACAGTGTTAAAAACGATTTCAAACGCATTATTGCAGATAAATTTTATGTCCACTTCCAAATAGGCAGTGATACTCAAACAACCAGAGATTTAGAAAGCTGGGGCGCTACCGTGGTCAAAATTTCCGATGCAGCGGAAATGCCAAAGAAAGCAATTGATATTACGAAACGCTTTTATCAGAGTTATATGGCGGGTGAGGTACGATGAGTACTAATCCTTGGAAGTATGTGGAAGTTGATGAAGGAGAGTTAGAAAATAATCTTTATTTGAATCCTGCTAAAACAGAAAATGGAAAGAAGCCTACTGAAGAGCCTGCACCAAATGGAACTCCTACAATTACTAACACAGCAGATTTCCTATTACTTGAGAATATTGTCTGCGTTGACGCTGACAAAACTCCATTTGAACAGTATGATACCATTCAGGTAAGGAAGGATATTTTCCGAGAATCGAACGGAAAACAAGTGAATTTGACTCCCTATGCCGCAGCTGTCCGCTGTCAACAAAATGGTTTATTCTTACCTAGCTTTGCCCTGACTTGTAACATCGTGGTTAAATTGTATCAAGCCGCAGTAAGAAAAAAATCAGATGGAACATATACAACTCTAAATCAAAATGCGAAGAACGTATTAGATCACTATAAAGACAAAGGCAACGGAACTGGCTGGCATGCCCAGAACACCGTAATCAATTGGGGCACACAGGAAATTATCCATTATCCTCGTGATGCTGATTTCCCAGTACACGGCGGCAATACTAATATTAATCAATCACAGGCACGGAAAGCGTTTAGATTTAACAAGGCTGGCTTTAGTAGCACTACGTTGGCTGATGCATTGACAAAACCAGAGTTTAAGAAATACGTGCAGAATCTTACTGGACTTAACGATCCTTCTGTATTAGTAGAGATAGGGCAGTACTTTGGACAACCTGCTATGGTTTGGGTTTCTTCAAGTAACGATACACGGGCGGTGTGGTTTGGTTGCTATTGTAATAGCTTCAATCTTTATGCTAACGACAACCTTAAGTACGGCAGCGCTGCCCGTGGGGTACGTCGTAGTGCGCCGTGAGGCGCACAACGCAAAAATTTTTACACGTCAGTTACAACAAAATAATATAAACAACTGACTATTCTTTCTATTGTCCTCGTTGCTCTACGCAAAGTGGAGTAGTGCGGGCTACACGTCCTTCCGCTACGGTTGTTTATCTAGAGAACAATCATAAAATTCAACCTTGACCGCAAGGAAGGGGTGGTGGCTACAGGTCGATCAAAAATCGATAACAGCGTGAAGGGCTATTCGGGCGGCGTGGTTTGGTTGCAATAGTAATAACTTCAATCTTAATACTAACAACAACCTTAATAACAACAACGCTGCCCGTGGAATAACCCGCTTGACGAGGACATTATTTCTTCTTCCTTTTTCTCTTCCGTTCATTTCTGGTTAATCTATTAATCTCTTTAGTCGAAATCTCTCTGGAGAATTTGTCTTCTACTGACTGTAATATTCTTTTCTTGAGCTTATATGTATTAGCGTTGTTGGCGTATGCGCTCCAACCTTCCAAAGAATCGTAAATAGTATCATAATTAACTAATCCGCTATCGTAATCAATATACAATGAATTGATTTTGCGATAAAATTTCCGTAGATTTTTCTCTTTTATCAACTTATGATGAAGGAATATTCGCATGCCTAAGAATTCTGTTCCCTTTGAGAGAGGAATTATTTTTGATTTTTCGGGATGAAGTTCTAAATCAAGATGTTCCGTAAGATACGTGTCAATCTCCTTCATATATTGTCGCAGAATCTTAGGAGAATGATGTAATATCACAA
>CAYHVV010000058.1:0-7725 GCA_964360115.1 uncultured Methanosarcinales archaeon
ATGGGCAAAACCCATTTTATTCTTTAAAAGCACTAATTTGAGCTATGCACATACTATGTTTTATTTGCGGACAAAAGTCAATTATAGGTGTAAAGAATTAAAAAGAACCGCAAGGTTTAACATAAATGAAATATAATTCACTTATTGAGAGATTAGCAGAAAAATATCCTCTAAAACAAAGACGATTTGGTTGTCTACCCGTTTCAGAGAGTTTAGCATTATTGGTCTTGACAGGATTTTATGGCCATAGTGTATCAATTGCGCAGACTAGACAAACGTGTAGGGGCGGAGCTATTGGAGAAACAAATCATTATGTTACCATAGTTAGAGAACCTTCTGGAAAATTAGTTGCTATGGATGCTACAAGATCTTCATACGAGGACAGCAAGGATTGTTGGATATTTGAAGCAGAATCTGAAAAAGAGTTAATGACTCAACTTTCTAACCATTATGGGGGGAAATGGAATATACTAGATAAGTGGTTACATGAAGTTCCAGAAGGGTATAAGGGTTTTCCATAATAAAGATTAATTTAGTATGGTTTTATTTTCTGTTCCTGCACTGTTCCGACAAAATCTTAATAAAGCCAAACTATTTAATAGACAGAGATGGAGTTTAAAATATATAAAAAAGAGAATGAGAATATACATCGCTATCCCACCGAGGATGTAAAGACAGCTCAAAAATTTGCACAAGAGTTAAAGAATGAGTTAGGCGACTTTCTTCTCAGCGTGGTTGTTTTTGGCAGTTCTGCTCGGAAACAAACTTCACCGGAAAGCGATATAGATGTATTAGTAGTCACTGATGATACTCGTTTTCAGCTTAGTGAGGCGTTGATAGAAGGATATCGGCTCATTGTAGAGAAGCAAGTTATCCGCATTTCACCTAAGCTTCATATTACTTCCATGACTTTTACTTCTTTTTGGGAATATGTCAAAGCGGGAGATCCAGTTATAGTCAATATTTTACGGGATGGGGTCGCTCTAATTGACACGGGATTTTTCGAACCGTTACAAATTCTTCTCAAAAATGGCAGAATCAGACCTACCGAAGAGAGTATCTGGCGTTATTTTGGCCGGGCGCCGCAAACTCTGCTTAATTCTAAATGGCATGTCTTGCAAGCTACTCTTGACTTATATTGGGCAGTTATAGATGCTGCTCATGCCGCTTTGATGCGCGCAAAAGAAGTTCCACCTACTCCAGAGCATGTCGCAGATATGCTTGATAAAGTATTTGTAAAGCACGGTTTGCTGGAAAAGAAATATGTTGAAACTATGCGTAAATTCTATCATCTTAGTAAACTCATTGTCCATAGAGAAATTAAAGAAGTGAAAGGTTCTGCCTATGACCAATATGCTCACGAAGCAGATGAGTTCACCAAACGGATGAAGCGTCTTATTGAACGGGGAAAGATGTGAGTATGGAAATTGTTAATTTTTAATTTCATATGATTTTTAGTTTTACAATCAAAACATTTAATAATCTCTTTCTATGTCTAGTCTTTAATGAAAGATATTATTCTTAAATATGCTCTTAAAAATGCTTTAGATTTTAATGGCAAGGTAAATCGAAATGTTGTTTTAGGTCTTGTACTACACGATAATCCAGCTTTAAAGAAAGACGTTCCAAAAGTTTTGAAAGAAATTGAAAGTATTATCAAAGAAGTTGAAACCTTTCCGCCGGCAAAGGTAAAGAAGGAACTGCAAAAGTTGGCGCCTGAACTTCTTAAGGAAAAAAAGGAAGAACCAGAAGAAGGACCATTGAAATCTTTACCTAATGCAGTGAAAGGAAAAGTAGTGGTAAGAATAGCTCCTTCTCCTTCCGGGCCGTTACATATAGGTCATGCTTACGGCACTTCTTTAAATTACGAATATGCTAAGATGTATGATGGTAAATTTATAGTTAGAATAGAAGACACTAACCCAGAAAATCTTTATCCTCCTGCTTACAATTTAATTCCCGAGGATGCGCAGTGGCTTACTGATAATCATGTTGCTAGTGTATTTGTCCAATCTTCCCGTTTAGGGATATATTACGATTATGCCGAAAAGCTAGTGCAAAAAGGGAAAGCGTATATTTGCAAGTGTAATCAAGATGAATGGCGGGAGAAAAAGAATCAAAGTATTGCCTGTCCTTGCCGGGATTTATCAATAAAAGAAAATCAACTACGCTACGCTAAAATGTTTTCTGAATATGCAGAAGGTGAAGCGGTTCTTCGTTTGAAAACAGATATTAAACATAAAAATCCAGCTATGCGTGATTTTCCCCTAATGAGAATTAATGAACATGTCCATCCTAAAACTGGCAAAGAACAAAAAGTTTGGCCATTGATGGTTTTTTCTGTTGCTATCGATGACCATGAAATGGGCATTACTCACGTACTGAATGGAAAAGATCATGCTGACAATGAGATAAAAGAAAAAACCATAATGGAATTATTTGGATGGAAGACGCCCGAATACAAACATTGGGGCATGATTAATTTTGAAGGATTTACTCTCAGCACTACTCAAACTAGGCATGCTATAGAACAGCGCCAATATGAAGGCTGGGACGATCTTCGTTTGCCCTTTCTTCCTGCTTTAAGAAGACGCGGGTATCAACCGGAAGCTTTCCGTAAATTTGCTATCGGAGTAGGATTAAGCCTTGCTGACAAAACAGTCACTCAGGAAGAATTTTGGAAAATGATTAATGCCTTTAATCGAGAAATAGTAGAGCCTAACGCTAACCGATATTTCTTTGTGCGGGATCCGGTAGAAATTTCTATAAAAGGAGCTCCTAAAAAAGAATCTAAAATAGATTTGCATCCAGATTACCCTAAACGTGGAAAAAGAACCCTTTCTGTAGATGGAAAAGTGTTTATTTCTCAACAAGATCTCAAAAGATTGGGTAAGGGAAAGGTTCACCGCCTGATGGATTATTGCAATTTTACTCTTGATGGCAAAGGCTGGAAGTTTTTTTCAGAAAATTATGACGATTACAAAAATAGTCCTGATAAAGGTTTTATCATCCATTGGCTGCCCGTTTCAAAAGAATTACCGCAGGTTGAAGTCTTGTTAGACACTGGAGAAAAAGCTCTCGGCGTCGGAGAGAAAGGTCTTAGCCAATTGAAAGACGGCCAGATTGTGCAGCTGGAAAGAATGTACTTTGCGAAATTAGATAAAATAGAAAATAGCAAAATCGGAAATAGTAAACTGGTGTTTTGTTATCTTCATCCTTAAAGTTCATAACCTATAACAAATATAAAAATAACTTAATATAAATTTAAAAAAAGAAAAAGAGGAAAACCATGGCACGAATAAGTCGAGATACTCCCTTAGCAGAAATTACTTTAAGAAGATATGAGAAACCAGCTGTCAACGACCGCGAATTAGTGCGAAAATTATGCTTGTCTGTAGGATTACTGCAGCCAGGAGATTCCAGAGATGTAGTTGTAGATGTATTTTATGTCCTGCTTAAGGCTAGGCAGAACCGAGAAGAATTACATTCGGAAGAGATAAAAAATAACGTAATGACTTTGCGGAAAAGTTCCGGGCTTCCCATGTTAGGTATCGCTTCTTCTAACATAAGAAGACAATTGAAGCGCTTAAAAGACCTCCATCTAATTGAAACCAATGCTAACTTGTATCGGATAACTGAATTCAATCATCTTTCTGAAATCTTTGAAGAGAAGGTGGAGAATTTTATTCTCACTTCCGTGGTAAGCCGAGTGAAGGATTACCTGCAGAAAATAGATGAAGAGTTTAAACCAGGTGTTAAAGAAGTGAGGAAAGAGTAATTCCCATTTTTTTAAAGTTATTTTTATTTTTTTAATTATTTTAAATAATAGGTCTTCATTATCTAAATTACAGGCACTAAAACAATAAAAAGCATCTTATTATTTTCATGCTATGCCTGGAAAAGTAACTGCAGTCTTAGGAGCGCAATGGGGTGACGAGGGAAAAGGAGCAGTGATAGCTGAGTTAGCAGGAGATTCTGATATTGTAGTTCGATGTCAAGGAGCAGACAACGCAGGCCATACTCTTTATGATAGCGAAGGAAATAAAATCGTAGTCAATATTGCGCCCAGTGGAATAATTTATTCCCATGTTACTAATATTATCGGTAATGGGGTGCTTGTTAATTTAGAAACTCTTGACAAAAACATGCAAGGGGCAAAAGGAAAACTCTTAATCTCTGATGCAGCCCATCTTTTATTTGATTACCATAAATTATTAGATGGTGCGCAAGAAGCAGGAAAAGGTTCTGGAAAAATAGGAACAACTAAAAGAGGAGTTGGACCGGGATATGCAGATAAAATTAATCGTATTGGTATACGTGCCGGGCTATTGCAACAACCACAACGTTTAGAGGAGATTCTTCGTCATAATGTTGAACAGAAAAACAAAGAGCTTTCATTTTATGGTTTAGCTTCATCTATTGATGCTGATGCACTCATAGCAAAAATGAAACCATTGTTTGCAAAATATGCACCTTTAGTAACGGACACGAGGGCGTATCTTAATCGGGCATTCCATGACGGAAAAAAAATTCTTTTGGAAGGAGCGCAAGGAGCAATGTTAGATATTGATCATGGAACATATCCTTTTGTAACCTCTTCCAACACTACTGTGACTGGTCTTCTAGCTGGCAGCGGTTTATCTCCTAAGACGTTAGGTCCTGTTCTTGGAGTTGTTAAAGCTTACACTAGCAGGGTGGGTGAAGGCATTTTTCCTACTGAGGCTGAGCCAGCTATTCATATCAACAGTTATAAAACAAAAGAGGATTACTTGAGGAACTGTTCTCTTACTGAAATTGATAAGAAAATGGTTTTAGCAGGAGATGACATGAGTCCGTATTATGATCTTCTTGTTTCACGTTACTTACGGGAAACTGCTGATGAATTTGGTTCCACCACTGGAAGACCACGTCGCGTAGGCTGGCTAGATGCAGTTGCTCTGAAAAAAGCGGTAGAGATAAATGGGTTTGATTCTCTGGTGCTAACTCGACTGGATAATCTTGACGGTATCGGAAGATTAAAAATATGCAAGGGATACAAAAAACTAGCAACTCCTGGAAAAAGCGAAGAACAATTAGATTACTTCCCTAACGATTCGGAAGCATTGCAAGGATTTGTTCCTCAATACGAAGTTCTTCTTGGCTGGAAAAATACCAAAGGGATTCGCACCTTCAACGAACTGCCTCAACCGGCTAAAGATTATATTGCTACAATTGAACATTTTTTAGGTACTAGTTTTTCTAGAATTAAGAATGGTTGTAGACAAGAAGATTATATTGAACGAAAATAATCATCTAGATAATTATAAAAATCTAAATAAATCTCTAACAATATTCAAAAGAAGCATTAAAAAAATTAATAAATAAAATTAAATAATATCCTCTTCAGCTACCACGATGTAATCGCCGCTGGCAATAACTGCTGAAAATGGAATAAGGATACTTCCCTCTCTGGTTTTCTCTAATTCCATCTTATCAGTGTATGAAGTTGGATTTTTTAGCAACAAGTGAATCAATTCGCCTGAGCCAACTTCGAAAATCAAGTCGCCGACTTCACCAAACTTTTTACCTGACTTGGAAACGATAGTTTTACCTAATAACTCTTTAGAATAATTTTTCCCTTTTTCTTCCATGACCATTCACCCTCATTTAATATATGTTATGCGAATTTTACGCGCTTAGTTGACTTTAAATGCCATAAACCTATATAAAGTTTACGGTAATTGATTATGCATGAAATTAAGCAAAGATTCTATTTCAGCACAGAAATAAGATTTTTGTCTTATCTCTGCTGCATAATCAAGTGCATTTCAAGTAGAACTACTTAAAATCTACTTAAAATATGCCCCAACAAATAAACGTATTATCTTTTCATCCCATCCTTCTTGCACTAGGTCAGCAATAATTTGTTCCATTTTGGCTCCTTTTTTCTTTTCAGTGCGGATAAATTCTTTTAATTCTGTCCTTGTTTTTTGCCCGACAGCATATTTTTTCTCCAATAATTCGCCTGCTCTTGCTTTTACCAGCACTGATTTAATTTCCATATCGCTCAATAGTGTGGCGTTTTTCAATATAGCGGTCACTTTTGTATTTTGAGTTCCAAATGCAAGCATATGGATGACCCATTGCTCCATTTCTTCTGGTGATAATTTTTGCAGGATCAGGGTTTGGTCTTGTTTTTTATTTTGTGTCTGCGCAACTGTTTTTTGTCCAACAGGTATAGTTTCTTTTTTGAACGAAGTAAGCTTTAGGGCTTTATTCTTTTGCTCAGGTAGAGGTGTTTCTTTAATCAACATATCAACTCGTTTTAATTCTTGTTGCAGGTCAATGTAATTCTTTTTACCCCAATTTCTTATTTCAGGCGGTGCTGCTTTTTGTTCAAAGACGCGAGATATTACTGTTGGCTGTTCGACGTTAATTTGCGGAGCAGGCTTCAATTTCCATAGGAATTCAGGTATAGGAATATCTTTGATGTATAAACCTACAATCAAAATAATGGTTAACATTATCGGGAGCCAGTATAATGCATAATTTGCTACGGAAGTTGTTATTACTTTTCCACCTGCGATAGCACTGCTTGCTATTGGAGACATTACTTTCTTGATTTTTACTATCACTTTTTCAATTGATGCGCCCAAATCTTTTGCAAATAAGATAACTTTTCCTACCCATGATCTGCTTTCTGGTATCTGCATTGTTTCTTCTTTCTCTTCAGAAGGCGGAGGCAATACTTCTTCTACTGGGGGCTGTTTCTCTTCTGAAATCTCTTCAATTATTTCTGGAACAGTCTCAGGAACTTCTTCTTTTATTACCCTGACTACTGAACTTGATCCGCCTCCGCCTCCGCCGCTAGGGGCATTTCCACCTGCTGGAGTATCAGCCACATTATCAACAGTCACTGATAATGTTTGAGTGCTGTTCATATTTCCAACAGTATCATTGGCAAAGACAGTAACAGTAAGTGCTCCTTCTGCTATAATGGTTGTGTCGACACTGACATTCCAAGTGCCGCTAGAATTACTAGCTGTTCGGTTGAATGGATTAGTGCCATTGGAGAATTGGAAGAGGACGGTATTTACTGCAGTTATGTTGTCTATTATCGTCGCATTGAAATCCTGGGCTCCGCTAAGTGTAGCGCCCGCAGCAGGTTTAGTAAATGTTACGGTGGGAGGAGTTTTATCGACCGTAAATGAGATGTTTACGGTGTTGTTGAGATTTCCGACTGTGTCATTAACATAAGCAATTACTGTATGCCGTCCTTCAGGGAATGCAGATAAATTCACATTTACATTCCAGTTTCCGCTTGAATTGGTTAAGCTCTTATTGAATGGTGTAGTATTAGTATTAAACATCAGCAGAGCAGTCTGCACTTGAGTGACATTGTCAAATATTGAGATATTAAATGCCTGTGTTCTAGCACTGAAATTGCTTCCATTGGTTGGATTTAGGAAGGTTACAGTTGGTGCCGTTTTGTCAACTGTGAAATTGATTACAAATGTGTTGTTAACATTGTTTACCGTGTCATTTGCAATGATTCTTACTTCTTGTCGTTCTTCAATTAAAGTTGATACATTGTAACTAGCACTCCATTGTCCTGATCTATTTGTTCCGGTGACGTTGAAATCTTTTCCCGTTCCGTTATCAAACCAGAAGTAAACCGTATCTATTTGCAGGAGAGCATCAAAGATGCTGGCATTGAAAGTTCTGTTATTAGTACTTAAGCTGAAA
>CAYHVV010000059.1:0-7603 GCA_964360115.1 uncultured Methanosarcinales archaeon
AGATTTCTATACAGTAGGATATAGATTGTTAAAAAAAATCAGCTATGCACATACTCAAGAATCAGAATAAAAATGAAATCGCAAACACTACTCCCAGCGCAATAAAACATCCTGCAGAAATAAAAGGCATGGCTGGATAAAACCTATTCTCTTTGCCTTTCCATAACAATACTGCTAAACCTAATAATGCTCCGAAAGGAATTATCAAACTTTGCCATAATCCTAATTCTTTTAACACCACACCGGCAAAGATCAATGGAAATCCAATATCTCCGCCGCCTAAGATAGCCGTCCTTACTTTTTTCATTTTAATTCCTGCTTTTGGCTTTCCCATCTTCCCTAATTTATATGGCAGCATCAATCCAGCAAAGATTTTTGCTTTTGCCTGCGACTTAGCTAACGTAATCATGTGTTTGGATTTCCAAACTGCATATGCATCATATGCAGAAATCAACAAAAGTAAAATTATCACGGAAAACAAATTGAACAACGGCACAAAAATTGCGGCTAATCCGCCATAGATAAATAATTCAGTAATATTATGTACAAAGACATTAGGCCGGAACACTTTCCAGATACTAAAAACTAAGCCTAGAACAAAGGCAATAGTTGTTGGCAGAAATGCATCGACAGCAATTGTTAAAGCAAAAAACGCTGCCAGCAAAAACCAAAACCTCATAATCCAGTTTAAATTATATTTCATCAACAAGAACAGAAAAGCAGTCCCTATCAAGATTGCAACTATGATGGGAAAGAAAGACGTTTTTTCTTCTACTGGCGGTCTTTCGCCGATAGGCAAATCCTTGAATTCAGTCTTCCCTGTTTCTGCGCTCTTAATAGGATCAATATAATTGTATAAAATTGCAATGCCGATAAACTGCGCCAGAAGAAACGTCCCTAACAGGATCAAGGTCATGGTTAGGTTGTGCTTCATGTTAAGAAGGAAGGAAAGATAGTTTATATTATTTGCTTAATTTTGCCACTACGCCACTTGGGTCAATAAGTTTGCGATAAAATGTACATTTAAAGAAAATCCTGAAAAGCAGCTATCTCCGCCCTAAAGAGCAGGGATTTACCCCGCCTTTCCAAAACGGATTTTCTAAAATGAAAAGTAGCGAAATCAATCGCAGCATTCATCTCACGCTATGTCCGCGGAAGTGAGCTTCCGGGACCCCGAAAATGTCGTTGCATTTTCCAGGGAATAGCGGAGATTTCTGCTCTTTTCATTTAATCAAAAATGGAGCGTAATGTTTATATAAATTACCTTTAGAAAGTATACTTATGATATTAATAACAGCTGACAAAGCTTACCAACTGGTACAAAATTTAGCTTATGATAATGAAACTCCCAATCGCAGCAGAGCTGCGGGGTATTAACCCAGACGGGAATAAAGACAATTTTAACAAATTTGAACCTTTCTTTGATCATTCTCACATGACTGCTGGGATAGCAAGAGATGTTGCAGAAAAATTAGGTTTGAATCCTGAAGAAGCCCACATTGCAGGAATGCTTCATGACGTGGGAAAATGTTTTACAGCTGACAAAAAGACAAGAACTTTCCACGAAATTGTTGGAGCTAGATATATTGCAGAAAGAGGCCTTAGTTGGGGAATTTCTGATTCACAAGAACAATGTTATAAATTAGCACAAATAGCAAGATCACATTTTATTGTCTATGAACAATTTCAATTAGCAAAAGAAGGCGAACCATCGCATCAACCATGGTTGCCTGGTTTAGAAGATACTAATCCTGAACTGTTATTACCTAATACTTGGAATGAATTTATTTTAATCTATGCGGATATGATGAGGAACATGGGATTAAAAGAGGTTTCATTAGAATATAGGCTTGCAGATATTGAGGAGAGAGATAGAAAAACATGCAATCCCCGTCTTCTAGCTATAGAAAAAGCCAAACCGCGTTTATTGCAAATCAAAGAAGACATAGAATCTGCCATACAAGAATCCCTTAATAAAAAAGTTGATTTATCAAAACATCCTTTATTATGATTTCTCTTATTCATAAACTCAATTTTCAAAACCTACAAACTCTTGATTAACTTTTTCCTTTGGTTCCTTTATGGACTTGCTTCTCTTCACAAATTCTGAAAACAGCGGCACTTTAATCGGAACAGCAAACTTGGTAAACACGGAAGTCACTAAAGCCTCGCCTTTATCCAAAGAAGCAATATTCCTATTATCCTGACTCAAATCCTGCGGCGATGATTCAATCACCGCTTGACGTTCTGAACCCATTTCTATCCCTAAAATTATTTTGGTGTTCATGTTAGCTAAAATAGGTTTGGGAATCTCCGAAGGCAGCTGTGTAATTGCAATCAAGCCGACTTTAAACTTTCGCCCTTCACGAGCGATGGTATCAAAGACATTGCTTCCCTGCTCCAACACGTTTTTACCCAGCACCCGCAAAGCTTCTTCTAACACTATAGAAACGACCGGCTTTTCATCCAACTGCCCAATCCTTTTGTAATATTTGTACCTTTCAAAAATTTCATTGGTCACTAAACTTCCCACTAATATCTCCACTGCACCAGAAAAATAACTGGTATCGATAATCACCATTTTTCCTTGTTCTAAATCCTGACAAATGTCTGCAATAGTATTCTCACCTGCAACCAAATCAAAAATTCCCTGGCAGGACAACTGTCCTTGATCAAAATCCAATCCTAGCAGTGAAATTAATTTCCTTTTTACTACTGCAATAGTATCTTCATGGAAACGCACGTTTTCAATCCATTCTTCCTTCAACAAACTCAATATCCAATTGCTGCCAAATTTTTTATAATATACAAACAAGCACTGCCGCTGCGGATCAGTCATACCAATAGCTCCTTGAAAATGGTCCGGCTTCAGTTTATTGATATTGATCTTTAATGTTCTTGCGCCGGCAGGAGGCTTCACCGGAGTATAATAGCTCACTCTGTTCACAGCAGGATGATCCTTCAATCCCAAACTGGTCCGGCCATAATATTCATCGTGAGGGTCTAGCACCAGCATCCCCGCATAATCCTTCTCTAACACATCCCACAAAATACAAGACATCAAATTACTTTTTCCTTTTCCTGTTGAGGCCGGAATCAGGACGTGATGACTTAACACCTCTTTCCCCGGAAGAAGAATATCAAAATCAAATTCCTTGCTGCCACTGCGCAATTTTCCTAAAAATAAAGGATGCAAAGGTTTAGTGATAAAAGAAAGATCTTCTTTTCTTATTTCTCGGATCGTGGAAAAAAATGAAGGTAACTTTTTACACATCTTGCTGCCATTAGACAGAGTAAGAATAGGTTTCAATAATGCCATTTGATAATTGCGCAGCTTCTCGTCCAGAATAGAGAAATTTCCTTCTTCTAAGTTCATTCCGGCAACCATCTCTAAATTCTGCTGCGAAATCTGGCTGCCATATGCTAAATCATAGACCTGAAGAATGAATTTCTCTTGCAGATTATCAATAACCACCAATTCTCCTATTTCTAGAGAAGAATCTGTCTTGATTCTGGCTACTATTTTAGAAAAATCACCGGAAACTATTTGGCCTTTGGTCATAGAAAATATGACTAGCTGATTATTTTTAACTATTTGGATACTGTAAGACTACATCGTTCTAATCGGCTTAGTACAGAGCACTCCATAAGCACCCCATACAAAATGTTTATAAACAAACCCCTGTTCCAGAAATAAATGTACAGAATGGCAAACAGTCATTCTGACATGACAGAAAATAGTTAATTTTCTGTGCACACCAATGAGTTGTGGTAGAAGACAACGAGGTAACAAGTATTCTTGTTATTTTTGCGTTGGTTAATATCAAATAATATCGAATAAAAACAGTCGAGGTCTTACAAAAATGACTAATGAAGCAAAAGTATTGGAAATTGTGGAAATTGCCCGAACATCCGGGAAAATCAGAAAGGGAGCTAACGAAGCTACCAAAGCCCTAGAAAAGGGACAAGCAAAGTTAGTAGTATACGCATTAGACGTAACTCCTAAAGAAATAATTATGCATTTACCTCTGTTAGCAAAGGAAAAAAATGTTCCCTGCTTCGGAGTTTCTAAAAAAGATGACCTTGGCGCAGCTGCTGGGTTAGCCGTATCAACCGCTGCTGTAGCAGTAGTTAAAGAAGGAGAAGCAAAATCTGCAATCGAATCTCTTCCTAAATCCCAGGAGTAAGGTGACTACCCATGGCTAAAGAGAGATTTGTCAAAAAAGGCGAAGAAGAGACCAAGGTAGAAGGTGAAATACGCTTTTCGGAAGGGTATGCTGCAGAAGTTAAAGAGATTGTTGCTCGGGGCGGCACTCGCGGAGAATTAACTCAGGTCATGTGCCAGATATTAGATGGTCCTGATCGAAATAAAGCTATTCGCAGAAATGTTAAAGGTCCCGTGAAATTAGGCGATACTTTAATGCTTCTGGAAACTGAAATTGAAGCTCAACGTATGGGTGGCGGACCGCGCCGTGGCGGAAGTAGCAGCGGTAGTGGAAGCGGCCGGAGTAGGTGAAAACCATGGCTAAATGTTCATTTTGCGGAAAAGAACTTGAAAAAGGAACTGGCAAGATGCTGGTTTACATCAGTGGAAAAATCGATTACTTCTGCTCTACTAAATGCGAGAAGAATCTCTTGAAGCTGAAAAGGAAACCGGTCAAAGCCCGCTGGACTGAAGCGTCCAGAGCAGAAAGAAAGAAAGGAAAAGGAGCATAATTATTAGCTCTTATTTTTATTTTTAAAAAACAATGATTGAAAGAACCTTAGTCTTACTGAAACCAGATGCAGTGAAGCGCGGATTAATGGGTAGAATCATTTCCCGTTTTGAAGATGTTGGTTTGAAAGTTGTCGGCGCGAAAATGATTTTAATCAACGAAGAATTAGGTAAAAAACATTATTCTGATATCGCTACTCGTAGAGGAGAAAAAGTATTGAAAGTGTTACTTAAATTTATGACTACTGGACCAGTAATGGCTTTGTGCTTAGAAGGAGTAAATGCAGTAGAAAATGTCCGTAAGATTGTGGGCGGAACAGAGCCGAAGACGGCACTGCCTGGAACTATCCGCGGCGATTTTGCTCACGTCAGTTTTGCTTATGCTGATGCGCAGGAAAAAGCAATTGAAAATTTAATCCATGCTTCTGGAAATGCTGTTGAAGCAAAACAGGAAATAGCGCTTTGGTTTAAAGCAGAAGAATTACACTCATACAAGACCGCACATGAAGTGCATGTGTTTTGATTGTCGATAAAACTTAAAATAAAACTATAGAGGTATCTCATAATGGCAGGAGAAAAATTCGCGGAAAAAGTAATGAAGATTGCACAGACTCCGAAATATATTCGGAACATCGCTACTAGTGCGCACATCCACCACGGTAAAACTGCGATGACCGATAATCTGATGGCCGCAGCAGGGATGATGTCTTCAAAATTTGCTGGTCAATTAGAGGGCGGTATGGCTACTTGGCAGCATGCCGACGAGCAGGAACGATTGATGACCGTAGATGCAGCAAATGTTTCCATGGTTCACGAATATAACGGCCAAGAATATTTGATTAACCTGATTGACACTCCCGGACACGTAGACTTTGGTGGTAACGTTACCCGAGCGATGAGAGCTATTGATGGGACAGTAGTATTGATCTGCGCAGTAGAAGGAATCATGCCTCAGACGGAAACCGTCGTTCGTCAAGCATTACGAGAGAGAGTAAAACCAGTCCTTTTCATCAATAAAGTTGACCGCTTAGTAAAAGAATTAAAACTCGGCCCGGAAAAAATTGCCGAAAGAATCATGGCCTTAGTAGTTGAATTCAATAATATGGTTCAACGAATTGCGGAAACACAATACAAAGAGCAATGGAAAGTTAATGTTCAAGACGGCGGCGTAGCTTTTGGAAGCGCGCGGGAAAACTGGGCCTTATCCTTCCCTTACATGCACAAGAAAAATGTAAAGTTTTCTGACATTCTTAGAATTTATGAGATGGAAGAAGCAGAACGTAAAGAATGGGTCTGGAATAATGCTCCATTGCACGAAGTCATTTTAGACATGGTCATCAAACATCTTCCTGATCCAGTAGAAGCTCAGATTTACAGAATTCCAAAAATCTGGCACGGAGATCCAGAATCAGAATTTGGAAAGAACTTGTTAACTTGTAACCCTGACGGGAAAGTGGCGTTTGTCATCACTCGTATTGTCATCGATCCTCGTTCAGGAAAAGATATCTCTGCAGGAAGATTGTTCAGCGGAACTTTACGCAGTGGCATGGAAGTATACTTGAACAACGCCAAGCAGAAACAGCGTATCCAGAACGTCTATATCTATAATGGTATTAAACCAGAAATTATGGAATCACTTCCGGCTGGAAACGTACTGGCAATTTCCGGAGTGTTAGGATTTGCCGGAGAGACCATCACGTTGGAACCGGAACAGACTTTCGAAGAATTGAAGCACATCTTTGAACCAGTCATTACCAAAGCGATTGAACCGAAGAAATCAGCAGATTTACCGAAACTGATCGAAGTTTTACGGAAAGTAAGTCGAGAAGATCCATCGGTCAAGATTGAAATTAACGAAGAGACCGGTCAGAACTTAATGCATGGAATGGGTGAGTTGCACCTGGAAATCATTGAAAATAGAATTATTACCGAGAAGGGAGTGGAAATAAAAACTTCACCACCTATCGTCGTATATAGAGAGACAATATCCAAGCCGAGCCCGGAAGTAGAAGGTAAATCACCTAACAAACACAACAAATTATACTTCAAAGTTGAACCACTTGAACCGCAGATTGCGGTAGGAATCAAAGAGAGTAAAGTTCCGCAAGGGCGATTCAAGAAGAAGGATGAAGAATTAGTTGCGTTCCTTCGCGATGAATGCGGCTGGGATGCTAAGACCGCAGGTATGGTCAAGGCTATCTACGGCGGAAACATGTTCATGGATCAGACCAGAGGTATTGTCTACATTCACGAAATCTTAGAGTTAGTCTTGGATATGTTTGATGATGTCATGAAACAAGGTCCGCTAGCCCGGGAGCCTTGTACCAATGTTAAGGTAATTTTGACAGATTGTACTTTGCATGAGGATGCTATTCACCGCGGTCCTGCGCAGATGTATCCTGCTGTACGCGAAGGTATTCGAGGAGCGATGATGCAGGCTGGTCCAGTCTTGTTTGAACCATTGCAGATCATGAGAATTGAAGCGCCGACTGAATATACTGGTGAACTTTCCAAGTTAGTTTCTTCCAAGAGAGGACAATTATTGGAAATGAATCAAGAAGAAGACCAGGTAGTTGTTCTTGCTAAGTTGCCAGTAGCAGAATTGATTGGATGGAGCAGCGACTTACGCTCAGGAACAGAAGGTCGAGGAAGCTCATCTTTGGTAGACCAGATGTTTGAAAGACTGCCGATGGAATTGCAGGAGAAGATCAGAAACCAAATTGTCCTGAGAAAAGGATTGAAACTGGGAGAATTGGGAGCTTAAGAAGGGATTTGATTTTTTTATTTTTTATATATTTCTTATATTTGTATATTTTGGATGAAGCCATTCTTCTCGGCTTTGCGTGGATATTAAATCTCAATGATGTTTATCCCAAAAATCAAATCTTT
>CAYHVV010000060.1:0-7407 GCA_964360115.1 uncultured Methanosarcinales archaeon
CAGACCGCAAACATGCACGCGCAGATTCAATCAATGCAGATTCTAGCCTCCGGTTTACATCATCCTGGAATCAGAATACATTCAACAGTTTTGGCAAGCCGCTTAGACAGATACATTTGGCCTCTTACTATAATCGGCGGTGCGGCAATTGGTTTACTCGCAGCATTAGCAGATTTAACCGGAGCTTTAGCACAAGGAACCAGTATTGTGTTGACAGTATCTATCATCTATAAGTTATATGAAGAGATTTCCAAGCAGCATATGATGGATATGCATCCTGCCATGCGAAAGTTCATGGAATAAAAATAGGATTGGAGGTATAATAATGGCCTGGGGTGAACTTGATCGGGGGTTTTATACTAATCTTGAGCGAAAATTAATATCTGCTCAGGTAATAGAGGAAGTAGTTACAAATGGATTGGGTTATGTGAATTCTTTTTATTCTAAACCTCACTTAAAACAAGAAGATGATCTTGATTTACAGATTCATTTAGGACGGATGGAAATGGAAAAGAGATCAGAATCAAACAATTCTTTTTTTTGGAGGCATGATAATTCTAGTTGGTGGCTTTCGACGTTAGAATGGATGCAGTCGTACAGGCAAAGACATTCCTTTTTTCCTTACGATACTCCTCTAAGACCTATTACCGCGTCAGGTGATGTTAAATCTGTCGTTGAAGAATGTCAGGGTCAACGTAGAAAATTATTTAGTTTATCTCGGGAGAGCGGTTGGAAAGATTTAGTGGAGTTTTGAAGCCAAACTCTATTTTGCCATGCGAAGATTCATGGAGTGAACTCAGTTTTGATCAACCTTTTGTTAAAAGGTTGTCCGCAATCTTTATAAAATAGGGGGCAACTAACACAAATATGTCTTTTTTAGATCCGGTATTAAATCCAGTATTTCAGCCCTTGTTAAACAGCAGTCCGTTGTTACTTATTATTTTAGTTTCTTTTGTCATTTCTCTAATCATTACAGTAGTATACAAACTGATGACCGATCAGAATGAAATGAAGCGTCTGAAGGAGAAGCAGAAAGATTTTCAGAAACAGATGAAAGAGTTGCGTCATAATCCAGAAGAGATGATGAAAGTGCAGAAGGAAGCGATGAAATCCAACATGGATTACATGAAGCATTCCTTAAAATCAACTTTGATTACTATGCTGCCAATCATTTTAATTTTTTCCTGGATGGCTGGACATTTATCGTTTGAACCAATCTATCCGGGTGAAACTTATAGTGCTACCGCTACCTTTGCAAAAGGTGTGACTGGTTACGCAGAGCTGTCTGTAGATGAAAACACAGATTTATCGTCAGAAGCAAAACAGGAAATTTCGAACGGAGAAGTGACTTGGAGAATGAAAAGCAAGGAAGGAGAACACACTCTTGCCGTGAAAACTGGCGAAACAGAACAGCAGAAAAAAGTGTTCATCACTAAGGAATTGAAATACGAAGAGCAAGTCTCCCTGTTCGGGAAATCGGATATTGAGAAAATAACTATCAATTACAATAAATTGAAACCGTTGGGAAATTTTACTGTCCCTTTGTTTGATTGGCAGCCAGGATGGTTAGCAATTTATTTCATTTCCTCTATCGTGTTTAGTTTGAGTATGAGGAAGCTGTTGAAAGTATATTGAGGAAAGTTTATTGGGGATTTTTTAGAAATCTACAAAAATCAAAAGATTTTTGAGGTTTCGGAAAGATTTTCATTCTTTTCCAAAACCTTTATAAAACACTGCTCTTCTGACAATCTATCCCATTGGGATGTATCTTGAGGCAACTCGGATTGAAGTTAAATTCTTCTCTCTTTGTTGACTTATATAACAGCGAGGTAAAAAATACTATGCCACGAGGAATGTTTAAATCAGGACGATTGAAAAGAATATCAGTAAGAACACCAGGTTCACGAGTAGTAGTGCATTACAGAGAAAGAAAACCGTCAAAAACAATATGCGGTTCCTGTAAGAAACAGTTAGCAGGAGTACCAAAAGATGTTCCTTCTAAAGTTAGGAATATGCCCAAATCTGCAAAAAGACCAGAACGACCATATGGTGGGATGTTTTGTTCAGCATGCACACGATTACTATTGAAACAACAAATCAGAGGTGCATCACAATGAGTATCTTTGAAGTAGGAAGATTATGCGTCAAGATTGCCGGCAGAGATGCTGGAAGAACTTGCGTCGTTGTTGAAGCAGCAGGCAATGGTTATGTTGTTGTTGATGGTGATGTTAGACGTAAGAAAGTCAACATCAAACATCTTGAACCGCTGGACAGGATAGTTGAAGTAAAAGCTAAAGCAACTCATGCAGACGTTAAGAAAGCATTTGAGAAAGCAGGCTTGCCGGTCTGGGAAACCAAACCTAAGAAAGCAGCTGAACGGCAAAGAAAGCAGAAAGCAAAAAAAGAAGCTCCAGCAGTGGAGAAGAAATCTGCTAAGCCGAAAAAGGCCAAGAAGACTGAAGAAGCTTTAGAAACGCCAGTTGAGGCGTAATTTTTTAATTTATTATTATTAATTTTTTTTAGATTTAAATTATCTAACTCTAACCCTTCCAAGCTAATTTAAACACTTCTTCCAAATCCAATTCAAAACAGACTGCCGGCATCATCAACTGCCAATTGGTTATCACCTGCGGATGCAGTTCTCCGATGATGCCCATTTTCTTTCCATCAATCATAATATCTCCAGCTCTTCCAGGAATGAACGATGAATGTTCAGATTCTTTTACTGCGCATTCTAATCCTAAAGCTCTGATCAATGTTTCCAGCACTTGCCTGATCTCAGTAAAGTCAGTTTTATCATGACACAACACGACGGATAGATGTTCTGCTTCCATAACTCCAGTTTCAGTATTCCCCGGAAAAAAGATTCTACCTATTTCAAAGATGTTCTGCGGGTATTCATGATGCTGGTTTTCAGCCAGATTTTTCATGAGGCTGGGCAAGATAGCATTACGCAAATGATTATGATCACCGATAGCATTTTTGAGTGGAATAGGTTCTGTCACATCATTTATTTTTGTGGTTAAATCTTCCTTAGTGGTCAAGTGGAAGTTTTTAACTTCCAGCAATTGCAATCCAACCAGTAATTCTCGAACTTTCCTAGCAAATTTTTCAAAAGCATCTTCCTCACCAATAGTGGCTACGTTAGGAATTTCTTCCTGAAAATGTTCATAACCGTAAGCAATGGCAATATCTTCAATCAGATCAACTTGGTGGAGAATGTCCGCTCGGTAGGCAGGAATCAGAACCTGTCCTTTCTCAAACCCATAGCCCATTTTCTCTAAGAGTTTTCCCGCTTCTGTTTCTGATAAGCGTAAGCCTAATCTTTTATTGACATAAGGTAAATCTAATTTAATTTTTGTCGGAGTTAGATTTGGAGTAATTTTTATTCCATCAGCAGATTCTAATTTGAGAGAGTAAATCTCTCCCCCCATATCAGCTAGCGCAGTTACAATCATGTTCAAGCAGGTGCTGAGTACTTCAAAATCAAATCCAGAACATTCTACAAATACATCTTTTGTTTCTTCATCAACTCGGCCGGTTTGATCTGAATTGATAATAGGTGGCATACTAATAATCTCTCCTTTGGTATCGATGAAGAAAGGATATTTCTGTAATCCCTGCAGTAAATGTCCATATTCTTTTCCGGCTTTATGTTCTTCCAGAATCTCTACAGCGGTCATCTCTCGACGTGCTTCTAATGGTTTAAATTTGATTTTTCCAGGAGTATCTGCTTTGTAAGTAATGGGGAAAGTAATTTTTTCCATAGGATAAATTCCGATAGCTGCTTTCTTTCTATTTCTTCCATAGGTAACGTGCAGTTTTTCCTGGATTTGGATTACTTGTCTGAGATTTTCTTCGTCAAAATGTAAGCCTTTCACGATAGCACAGGCAGTATGCGGGCGAACAGTCTTGACAGAAGGATCAATGATTACTTTCTGTCCACTTTCTTTGATATGATATTGGCGTAAGCCGGTTTTAACTCCTATGAAAGAGCTGAAGGCTCTGGCAAATCCTTGTTCTGAAAGTAGGTCTGGTCTTTTTGGGAAAATCTCTACTACTATTTCATTTCCTTCAATGCTTTCTAAATCAGTACCGAGCATACTAATTCGGTCTTTTAACTGCTCGATAGGAAGTTCTTTACCGACAAGTTTCTCAACAACAGCTTTATTTAAGGTAACAGTAGGCATAAATAACTAAAAATAGTGCTTTTTATTAAATCTTGCTCTTCTACGATACGTACACAATCATTCATGCCAGAGTGCTATGCTCAAATAAAGAAGTTATAACTCACTCAACGCAATTTCAATCTTCTCAACCACATTCTTAGCATTCTCTATCAATTCTTTCAACAATTTCTCATTAACAGTTGTTTCTGTTCCATATTGAAATTCTTCTCTAAGAGATTTCGCATCTTTAGAAGTCATCCGCTCAGTTGTTCTGATAAAAGCAATATCTTTCAAGCCAAGATGAATCTTACCTTCCTCTATCAAATATTCAACAGCATTAATTGTGCATTCATGATTTTTTGATTCATAGCCAATCTTGAAGAGAACAGCAAGTAAAGAATGATACATCGCATAATAAGACTGCGAAACTCCCCAGTCGCTAAAACCCCCTTTAATATTGTAGTCAGCGGCACGAAGATTATGCTTTGCTTTATTGATATGTTCCTCTGACAACTTGTCGTTTGGCTTAATCTTCTTCATTCTGTTCTCTTTTGCCAAACACCAATCAAGTTTTTGTTTATGAATTGACATTTTTGATAATCTCCACGAATATTGATTCCCCTCTTAACACAATGCCCTCTTTTATCATCCCCAAGATAGCTTCTCTCTTATTTTCCATTGCTTTTATTAAATCTTCTTGCTTCATAATTAATGGAACAACTGGTTTGGTTCTGACCGTAGAGATTTCTAAACAAAAATCAGTAATCTTCTTGGTCTGATTGGTTAGGAAAAAGACATCAACATCATTAAACTCTTTTCCTTTCAGAACAGAGCCAAAAATAATAATCATTTCAGCGTCTTTGAATTTAACAACTTCATCAGCATACAACTTCGCATGACCTTTAAGATTACGTATTTCGCTTAAAAGAAGAAGCTCGCATAATTTTATTGTTTCGGGGTTATCAAAATTTAATTTGTAGTGGGAAGCATTACTTATTTCTTTTTTGATGATTATTTTATCTTTCTCTAAATCTTTGAGAATTTTGAATGCACTCCCTACACTAATCTTATTTAGCTTGGCAATCTGATTAATATTATAGCCAAAATCATCTAAATTTCTCAACAGGTACACAATCACTCTTGCCGTGTTCTTTGGTATCATTTTTCATTATAAGTGAATAATCATTCAATAATCATGAATGATATATAAACCTTACTCTTTTATGGTTCTGATTCTAAATTCAATTTTGTCATGAGATAGCTTTACCATGCTTTTTACTTTGACTTCTTTTCCTACTTTCATTTTCTGTATTAATCCTTTTTTTTCCATCATGCTGATATAATCAGCACATTTGGTATATGCTAGTTTTAACTTTGAACTCAATTCCGTTATGCTTATTTGTTCGGCTTCGGTAAGTTCTAGGATGTGAAAACGTTTTGGGTTAGAAATTATTTTGATTCGCCCAAATAATTCTTGTTTTTGAATTTGACTGGGTTTATACATTACCCCGTTTTAGGGGTAATATTTATATATGAACTTACCACACTATATTTGGTGTACTGTCTTTGAAAAGAACCGTGATGAGTAGATGTTTAACAAAATATAAACCTAGGGCAAGCTATGGGGCATCTTCTTTTGTAATCTTATTGGTACTATTTTTATCATTTGTAGTACTATTTTATTTTGATCTTGGGGGAATTACTGGTTTAGCTGTCTACCAACCAACCGGTCAACAAGGTAGTCCAACTTCTGATTCTAATCCTCAATTTAATGGAACAGATCAAAATGCCAATTTTAATGGCAGTAGTGTGACTGTTTCTCAAACGGATGGAGATTCTACTGCCTTGGAACAAAATTTAACTCAGGAGAACGTGACTATAACCATCGTTTCTTCCGATTTTGATCCCGGTTCAATTTTATCTGGAAATTATTCTCTTGGAACGACTACTGGAAGCGAAGGAGGGGTGCCTTTTAATGGAACTAATGCAACGTCTGATGTGGTCCTTGGCGAGAAGGCGGGAGCATTTAAGACGTTCACTACTTCCGCAGAAACTGCAGCGGAAACTCCGACCGGCGCTACAGCAGCGGGAGGCGGTGGTGGCGGCGGTTCGAGTAAAGGTAAAACAAAAACTGGAGAAACAGAAGAAGAGACATTAGAACCCATTCACGAGCCAGGAGCATTTTTTGATGTCAGTGCCTCAATACCTAAGAAGTACAGAAAACTTCTTCCAGGAGAAGAATTGATAGCTGAAATTATCATTGAAAATACCAGAAGAATTGGCGCAGTTACAGTTACTTTAGACTATTCAATAGAAGATGAATCTGGAGAAAATTTTTTTACAGAGCTAGAAACCAAAACAATCAGTGATAAGATAAGTTATTTAAAAAAGATAGAACTTCCTGAAGATTTGGAACCAGGAAAATATCAGCTGTTAGTGAAGTTAAAATATGAAGACGATATTGCCTTAGCAGGATATTCATTTGAAGTGATTGGTGAAGAAGAGCTGCCCTTGTTTGGTCGGGCAGCTTCAGTAGTTTCTGGAAAGACAATTAGGAGTTATAGTTTATATGCTATCGGATTTATCGTATGTGCATAGCTCCTTTTTGGTTCGTCGATAAAATGGTGCTAATTTTCACCAATTGTAAACAGGCATTTATAAACCATCGACGACAGACCAGCTATGCACATACGATTTATCTTTGTTCTTCTGATTATTTTTTCTCTGGTCTATTGGCGGAAGCGCAGGTCATTCCCTCATCTTAATTTCATAAGGAGAGAGAAATTATAATTCATCCAAACGTGTCCAGTGGGACAGAAAAATCATAATTTAATGGTTGACATCCTTTAAAGAAAAACGAAATTCAAAATTTTACTACTTTAACCATAATTTCATCTCACGGATCTGCTTAAGATCATTTTTATTAAGATCTCTGATATCAGTGATATTCCAGTATTCTGAAATAATTCGACCCATACCTTGCCCCCATGCTAAAACGGGGCATTCGAATCCTAACAATGGTTTAACTACTTCTGGCCTAAACAATCCTGCCCCACCAAGTTCAACCCATTGCTTTTTGACGGGATGAAAAACATCGACTTCTAAACTGCAATAAGTATAAGGAAAATGTGCAGGACGCATTCTCACTTTCGTAAATCCCATCTTCTTGTAAAACTGAGTTAAGTATCCTTTGAGATGTTTGAGATTAGCGTTTGGATCTATGACAATTCCTTCTACC
>CAYHVV010000061.1:0-6831 GCA_964360115.1 uncultured Methanosarcinales archaeon
CGTTAAGAGGGTTGTCCTTCTTATTTATATATCACTCACTTTTTGAACTGTGCCTGCAGTTAAGGCTCTGTAGAAAATGTGGGTTAGCATCAATTTGTGAGCCTATTTAATGTCACTTTGACAGAGACAAGGGGTTGTTCCTTACGGGAGGGAACCACATTACTAAGTTACTTACTAAGAGCGAGTTCGTGCTAACCAGAGCAATAGCGAGATTTAAGACAGAGTCTGTGTTTTAGTATTTTGTCTGGAGAAAATCCTTGCAAAAGCAAAGCCCAGAATCTTAAATTTCTTTCTTTAAAATCTGCTTTTTCTACTGGTGTGTTCATCAGCGATGCAAGAAAAATCAAAATAATCCTTTTATTCATTTAAATTGAACAAAAATGAATAATTTTGTGCAATTGGAATGAATAGATTTATAAACCTCCCTTAGTATTACTCTTCTATGTTATCAGAAGCAGAAATAAAAGAAATATTGGTAAGACAGAGAGAAACTATTCTTAATAAGAAGTACGGTATAGAAAGAGCAGTTTTAAAAGAAGTTGAGCCTAAGATAAAGTTGCCACACATTATCGTTTTAACTGGCTTACGAAGAAGCGGTAAGTCGACTTTGTTAAGGCAGTTAATAAAAAAACATTATCATGATGAGGACTTTTATTACCTGAACTTTGAAGATGAAAGATTGTTCAATTACCCCGCATCCGAATTTAATCGGCTTTATGAGGGATTAATAAGTTTATATGGAAAAAAGAAAACCTTCTTTCTCGATGAAATTCAGAACGTAACTCATTTTGAGACTTTTGTAAGAAGATTATATGAAGAAGGGTTTAAATTTTTTATAACCGGTTCCAGCGCAACACTATTAAGCAAAGAATTGGGAACAAAACTTACCGGCAGGCACGTGGACATTATTGTCCGGCCTTTCTCATTTTTAGAATTTCTAGAATTAAAAGAAGTTAAGATAACTAAAGAAGTTATATACAAAACCGAGACAAAAGTAGAGATTAAAAAATATTTTGAAGAGTATTTAATAAAAGGGGGCATGCCCGAATATTTGATTTATAACGATTCAGAACTCTTAAGCAGAGTTTATGACGATACGATCATCAAAGACATTGCGGTTAGGTATAAAGTAAAAAATGTAGTGGTTCTAAAGCAGTTATATTCCCACTTAATATATAATTTTGCTAATAAATTCAGCTATAATTCCCTAAAGAAGTTTATTGCCATAAATAGCGTCAATACTATTAAAAAATTTATATCATATCTCGAAGAAACTTATTTTGCTAAAACCATCCCTAAATTTGATTATTCCTTTAAAAAACAGATAATAAATGATAAGAAGTTTTATGTTTTAGATAATGGATTTATTGAAATTCTTTCCAAAAAAATAACTAAAGACAATGGGTGGTTATTGGAGAATTTAGTTTTCAACTGCTTACATAAAGATTATGGGGTCTTTTATCATTCTGGTGAAAAAGAGTGTGATTTCCTCACAACCAAAAACAGAGAAATAAAACAAGCGATACAGGTTTGTTATGAGTTAAATGAAGAAAATAGTCCCCGGGAGATAGCCGGATTAACTGAAGCCATGAATAAATTTAAGCTTAAAGAAGGATTACTTTTGACTAATAGCCAGGAAGAAGAAATCAAATTAGATGGAAAAAAAATAATAGTTAAGCCCGTTTGGAAATGGTTACTTGAAAAGTAACCAGAGAACGCAGTGACCCTGGCTGTTGGAAAAGTAACTCACAACCTAAGTGACTTGAGCCTGTGCTGGAAAACAGATTTTACCTACCTGAACAATTACTTTCGTACTAATCCTTTTTTGATGTTAGCCATCAATTTGTCAATCTGCTCTGGGTCAACATTATCATACCGCGTCTGCGGTTTGACTTCTTTATTTTCTTGCGCACTTTGCAGCATGGAAGAGACAAAGATTGAAGCACCATCTTTTTTTACTGTTGGTTTTTGATTCATAGGTCCAAGAAAAGAGTAAATGGTATTTAAGTTTTGTTGTGCTTTGGTTATGGACTTCTTTCGCGGATTGGTTTTGCCTCAACTAAATTTTGAACGGTCCGCAATATTTGTGTGTTATGGGCGTCTTTCGTTACATTAAACAGGCAGAAAGCCTCGTCTTTTAAGACAAGGTGAGACACTTTTCCGCACTTTCATGACTTTTCAATTTTACTATACAGTGGATATAATTCTGACTCTTCTATTTCAACTCTCTTTTTGATAATAGTTATAACTGTATTCAAATCTAATTTAAAACTTTCATTCTGTGAAAGATCATCTACTTTTAAATGATTATATGTCTCAAAAAAAGATAAAGTTCTCTTTGAAATAAGTTTCATCTCATCAGAATATCTTTCAGCTGTTTTTTTAATTTTTTTTTCTTTTGCTTTCAGCAGAATCGGATAAAGTTTAGCATCTTCTAACTTAAGGTGAGTTAATAAGAGAGTCTTAAACCTTTTCAGATGAAAAATAACATTATTCTTTTCTCCAAAATATTTTTCAATATTATCTCCAGTACTAACCCCTCTTTTACAGAATTTATCTAATGCCTCACAGGAAGAAAATATCTCCCAGTGCTGTTGTCTTAAGGTATCAATTAAATTATCCATTTTTCAAATTATAACAACTAAAACAAGTATAAAACTGTTTCTGCAGTTAAGATTTTTTATGATAATAGGACAATTATCCAAATTAACCCCAAAACCTTAATAACGAAATCCTGTTCTTGAAACTAAATGGATCCCATTCTTAAGTTAGCCCTGCAAACTCTAGAACAAAACAAGCAAGCCATCATCTTTGTTCCCAGCCGCGCTAGCGCAGAAAAAACTGCGGAAGAAATAGCTAAGCTAACGGTTTTTCAACTTCCCGATTTAGAGCACGAAATTCTCAAAGCAGCTTCTACTCCAACTAAACAATGCCGGAAACTGTCTCATACTATCAAGAAAGGTGTCGCTTTTCATCATGCCGGACTGTTACAAAAACAAAAAGAATTGATTGAAGATGAATTCAGAACCGGAAAAATAAAAGTTATCTGTTGCACACCCACCTTAGCCGCGGGGTTAAGTTTGCCCGTCTTTCGCGTCATCATCAAGTCCCTCAAGCGCTACTCGGGAAAATGGGGCATGGATTGGATCCCCGTTTTAGAATATCTGCAGATGGCCGGCCGGGCAGGAAGACCAGAATACGAGGCTTTTGGGGAAGCAGTCTGCATTGCTAAAGATGAAGCTGAAAAAGAAGAGATTCATGAGCGCTATATTCTTGGAAAGCCGGAAGCGATTTATTCCAAATTAGCAGTTGAGCCAGTATTGAGAACTTACCTCTTATCATTAGTTTCTTCCGGCGTTATCCGTGACCGAAATTCTATGACGGAATTTTTCTCAAAAACTTTCTGGGCTTATCAGTTCAAAGACGTAGAAAAGCTGGAAGCAATCATGGAACGGATGCTGCATCTTCTTGAGGAATGGGGGTTCATAACCATCGTTGGATCGGCAAATGCTGGTTTTATTTCTGCCAATGAACTGAATCAAGAGAAATTACGTCCAACTCCCTTGGGAAAGAGAGTATCAGAATTATACCTGGATCCTTTAACTGCGCGGCATCTTTTAGATTGCATGGCTGTATTTGACTCTAACAAGAACGCATTTTCTCTTCTTCAGATGATCTCTCATACTTTAGAGATGCGTCCGCTGTTACGTATAAAGAGCAAAGAACAAGATGATATTCAGGAAGAATTGACTAAAAGATACGATCTCTTACTCAAAGAAGAGCCCGGCATACACAGTATAGATTATGACGACTTTATTAACTCTATCAAGACGGCTTTATTTTTTGACTCTTGGATAGATGAAAAAGACGAAGATTTTCTGTTTGAAAAGTATAGCATCTGTCCGGGAGAGATAAGAGTGAAACAGGATAATGCCGACTGGCTCTTATATGCAGCAGAAGAATTAGCTGCCTTGCAGGACCATAAACTCGCAGTAAAAGAGATCCGCAAATTGCGTCTGCGGATACAACATGGAGCCAAGGAAGAGCTTCTTCCCTTACTGAAATTGCAGGGGATTGGCCGGATTCGGTCCAGGAAGTTATACTTGCATGGAGTTCATGACTTGGGTGATATTAAAAAAATCGACCAGACTTCCCTGTCTCAGCTGATTGGCAAAGCTGTAGCAGAAAGCCTCAAAAAGCAAGTGGGCGAAGAGGTTCAAGAAGTGCCCGAAGGAAAACGTAAGGGGCAGACTAGCATACTAAAGTATTGACTACTTTTAGGTGACTAAACAGACAAAAGATTTATAAATTAGGGTATAAATTAGAGTATAAGTTAGAGTATATAACGAGGTAATACAATAATGAAACAAATATACAAAAATAGTTGGACTTGGAAGGATAGTGAAGGAGATGATGTAATCTGTGGAGTTATTCCACCAGAAGTTCATACTGATAATGCAGATGATGCTATCGAAGGATTAATAGGTGATTATAATACTGAATCCAGCAGAAACCCATTGCCATGGAGAGATTTCAATGCAGAACCGGTAATCAGCGTAAAATATCAAGAAATCAACCCAAGGGAATTGGCTGAAATTCTTTCTATAGAGCGGGGCATAGAGCAAGGAACTGCCTATACTGTTGCTGATTCTATGTATGGTTTATTGATGGCGTATTGGCAAAGGTAAAATTAAAATGAACAAAAATCAACAACCCGTATATAGACAACCATTTAGATCAGAAGTAGCAGATTTGCCAGTATTAGTAGAATCACTAGATCCTATGGCTGATTCTCTTGATTATATTTTAGCGGTAAAAGACAGCGCAGAGCATGGAGAATTTGCGCATTACGATTCAGCTAGAATAAAAAAATTGAAAGCAAATGTTGATTTAGCTTATAATCGTACACCAGAGTATGTTCGTCCTTACATCATGAATGAAATGCTTTCCCTCTGGGTGCAATTGTCTTATCTTTAAACAAAAATAGGTTCAATAAACATTAATAAAATTATTAAAAAAAATAAAACTATGAAAAACGCAACTTATACACCTGAAGAATTGGATTTTTTTGGACTTTCACCTAAAGACGACCTTGCAGATTATACTCCTTTAGAATACTTTGCGATAGTTAATGGAAGTCTAGCTGCTGGAAAAATGAATGGGTATACTTTAGCTGAGATTCAGGAAGTAGAAAATAACCTACGGCAAGTTTATTCCGCCTTATCTACTCCGCAAATGTCTACTGAGCAGATAGTGAAATATCTTGAAGGACCAAATGAAACTCTAATTAACATCGTTAATCTTAGACAGAATAAAGAAAAAGAACAGGAAGAAGTTGTAACCCGCGCTCTTACTTTTTTGAATGAAGTGGTTGATGAATACGATGCTGATGCGCCGGAAAATCGTGCGCGGAAATATATCGCAACTGTGCGTAATGATCTTGCAGCCGGAAAATTAGACCAATACGGCTTAGCCCAGCTTCAAGAAGTAGAAAATAAATTTAAAGAAGCATATTCTGTATTTTCCGATGAAGAGAAAGAAATTCAATCAGAAAGTTGTATTCAAACCATCATTGATTTAACTGACTTGCAAAACAACAGCGTAGAAGTTATTGTTCCAAATTTAGTTAAAGATTATTTTACTCGCTCTAAGAAAAATCCCTACTCCTGGGAAGAATTTAATCCTGGAAAGTATAAACAATCCAATAAACAATCAGCAGTTAAACCAATCAGTGAACAGTTGAAAGATACCGTTGAATATGGTCTTGCAGATTTAATTGCAGCAGATAGTCAAGAAAATAATCAAGGAAATAATGGATCATCCACTCAAAAATTCTCCTTAAAAAACAATTCTGCATATGAAGAGGAATTCTCTTTAGGCGCTCTTTTGGGAAAAGCGATGATCTCTCCCGCGGCTTGTACTAAATTCAAAGCGCATTGTGTTGTACAACCAAAACAAACTCCTAAAACATTTTTAGGAGGATCAGTAAGCTTATTTTCTCCAAATGCTTTTTATTTAGGTGCTTCTCAGGGCATAGTTGAAAGGTATGATCTTTTTGCAAGATTAGAAGAACTTAGTAAACTAAGTGTTTCCCAACCGGTTGCAGTAAATACGCCTGTAGCTATACCCGTAGCTATACAACCATCTAAACTTAAATCTAACTTTAAACCTAAATCAGTAAATAACATAGCGAACACTTTAGCAAAAGCAGCGATTGTGGCTGCTGCAGGTATTGCCTCTTTAATTGGATACAATTCTTTATCTAATTCCATCAATGCTGTCGATGATTATCCGCTTGATTATTACCATGGTTCTCCTTCAGTAGAAGTAGTTGCTCCTGTAAATAAAGCAAAATCTACTGACAAAATTCCCGAATTGAAGGTAGTAAATACTATGAACAAAACCATTGAGCAACCCGCTGTTGCCCATCAAGCTGTACCAAAAGCACCGCATAAAACTGTTGTAAAACAATCATCTCCCTTATCTCAATTATCACCTTCTTTTGATATTTATGACAGCAATACTCATTCCATCCAGAAAGGAGATACTTTTGTAGGATTATGGAAAGATTACCACACTCGTGGCGGAACTTTAGATTTTAATGATTATTTAAAGTCAGTTAAAGGTGCCAATTCTCATATCGAGAACGTGAACCAGATTTTCCCAGGGCAGGAAGTAGAATTGCCTTCTTATTAACCCTTTGTTTTTCCTTGTATTTTCAAAATCAATACGGGATTTTCAGAAACTTTATAAATAACCTCTAATTTTGCAAGCTTATGGCACGAAGGTGAATTTGCACCTTAGCCGTTCTTTATTCTTGTTCTTTGTTAC
>CAYHVV010000062.1:0-6829 GCA_964360115.1 uncultured Methanosarcinales archaeon
AGACTCTCCTACTTTAGAAGGCTGGCTAACGTCAGCTAATATCCGCGCAAAGCCAAAAAAGCATAAACATTTTTATAACACGCCCCAAAAATATACTTTCTATGCTAACCCCTGAAGCAAAGGCAGAACTTGAAAAACAGCAATATCGCATCGTAGGTAGCCACAGCGCGGTCAAAACCTGCGGCTGGACTAAAAACATGATCAATGAGAATGGCGGCTGTTACAAATTAAAGTTCTATGGCATCATGAGCAACCAGTGCATGCAGATGACCACCAGTCTCAGCTGCGCTAATAGATGTACTTTCTGCTGGAGAGGATACAAAGCGCCGGTCAGCAAGGAATGGAATTGGGGCGTAGATGATCCCAACATGATTCTCGAAGAGAGTAAGAAGGCGCATCATAAACTGTTAGTAGGATTCGGCGGTTCAGAAGTAGCTAATAAAGCGGCATATGAGACCTCAAAAGAAATTCGGCACGTAGCACTTTCGTTGACTGGAGAGCCAATCACCTATCCCCGAATAAATGAATTGATTTATGGATTTCATAAAGATAACATTTCAACTTTTTTAGTTACCAATTCACAGTATCCAGAACAGATTAAAAACCTTAAACCGATTACGCAGTTGTATTGCAGCGTAGATGCGCCCACGAAAGAGATGCTCAAAGAAGTGGATAAGCCTTTATTTACTGATTTCTGGGAAAGAATGCTGCTGAGTTTAGATTATTTAGCGCAGAAGAAACAGCGCACCTGTATCCGATTGACTATGATCAAAGGTGTAAACATGAACCACCTTGATAAGTACGCGGAATTAATTAAAAGAGGAAGTCCTGATTTTATTGAAGTTAAAGCATACATGCATGTTGGTCCAGCCATGCAAAGATTAAGTAAAGAAAATATGCCCTTACATGAAGAAGTAATTGTATTTTCTAAAGAGCTGGTGAAAATGTTGCCGGATTACGAAATTGTTTCAGAACACATTGCTTCCCGGGTAGTGATGTTTGCTAAAAAGAAATACAAAGTTGATGGTGTCTGGAAAACTTGGATTGATTTTCCTAAGTTTCATGAGCTGTACAATGAATATCTTAAAACAGGAACAGAATTTACTTCAGATGATTACATGATGGAAACACCGCAAGTTGGTTTGAGCGGAAAAGGAACATTGCATGCCATGCCAGAAGATAAACGTAAAAGGTATCTGGCAGAACATCCGGAAGCGCATGTCTTTGTAGATGAGAAGACTCAAGAATTAAGTTTTTATGAAGAGTAGGTTTGTTTTTAGACTGAGATTATTTTTTAGTAAAATTTTAGTTATATAAATCTTCCTTACTACCTCGAGATAAATTTGACACAAAAATTTATAAAAGAATATCATTACTGGCAATTATTAGTGGTTTCTGATGTTAGAAGATAAAAATGAAATACAATAATTATTGTCCAAAGATAATTGCACCAGTTGCGTTGATTGCTGGTACTATGTTCGGCGCAGGATACGGCTGTTATTCTGAGATGATGACTCCTGGCTGTTATTCTGAGACAATGACTCCTGTTCCAGATCCAGATAATAATCTGGTCTCAGACAAAATCAACCTTAACGGCAGCATCCAGAAAGGTCCATTCATACAAGGTTCTGATGTTCAGATTTATCCACTAGATGCAAACGGAAACAATCTAGGTTTAGTATACAGCACTCAAACCTCTGACAATGTCGGAAACTTCAGCACAACTTTAGCTGGTCTTTCTGATGATTATACTGGCAACTTATCTCTTTCAGGAAATGGTTTTTTCTTTAAAGAAGTTGCTGGTACTCTTTCTGATGCTCAACAAACTTTGAAAGCTTTGTATTATACTGAAGGGGTTGCTGGTGAAATCCATGTTAATTTAGTTTCTCATCTTTCTTATCAACGCGCTTTACAGTTGCTGAATAACAATTCTGACTTGAATACATCTGTCGCACAAGCCCAGAATGAACTGGTCGCTTCTTTAGCGCCGACTGGTTTAATCTATCCCACTGACGCAACTGGTTTTGCGACAAGTATGAATCTTTTTGGAGACAATGTTGGAGCAAACCAATACTTGTTAGCTGTAAGTTGTGCTTTTGAAAATGCAGTAGATAGTTCTGATTCTGCATTTCAGGATTTATTAAATGCGTATCAGCTTGATTTAGCCAATGACGGACTTGTTGATTCTACGCTAACGGAAAAAGTAAGAGCAGGAGTAATTAATACTGATCCTAATGTCTGTGTTACCAACTTGCAAAATAGAGCAATGGAATTAGGAGTAACTTTTAATGTTGATGTTAACGGAATGAATCGTGCTTTAGACACTGATTTAGATGGAATAGTTAATGCCGAAGACCTAGATATTGATGGAGATGGGATTAATAATGATATGGAGATAAATCCTTACAACCCTAAGATTGCTGGATTATCCTATTGTGAAGGAGATCTTTGCTGGGAATTGACGCCTAGTACTGCTTCTATGAATTTTTTTCAGGCTACTGATTACTGCGAGAATTTAACTCTTGATAACAAGAACAATTGGAAAATGCCAAACATTGACGAATTGAGAACTTTGGTTAAGGGATGTCCTAAATTTGAAACTAGTGGTACCTGTTACCCACACATTTTAGAAGGACCAGGAAAAAACGGTTGTTATTGGGATTTTTCACTTGAAGGCTCTTGTGGTGCTTATGGATCATCTTCGGCAGTTCCTGGAAATGAAGGATTTGTATGGTCAATATCATTTCACATAGCTCAAATAGAACCACAACCCGCTGATGATTCCTATTTCCCAGTTAGATGTGTACGAGAAAAGTAATTTTTTATTTCTTCTTTTCATATTTTTCCTTCCTCGCTAAAAGAATAATACCTCTTATTTCCAATAACCACGTGGTCTAATGCTTTGGTTTAAAGTAATCCTTTCTCCCTACACCAGATATATCCCTTCCAACGCCTGATCAACTATGCGCCTACAATTCCCTATCTTATTCAGGACTTTATAATCAGTAGAAGCTTTCCTAATCTGCCCAATCCGATCGTTAATCTGGGAATACAACCTAATTAGATCTCCTTCAAGCAAGTTTGATAACTTCAACACATCAAAGAAGCTTTTGCCATTATATATCGGATAAATGAAAGTTGTTAAGAAACGCAATTCTTCAAACTTTTTCTCTTTAGATAAGTATGCATTTCCTCGTATAGATTGTATCAACGAATTTAGCTTCTCATCTTTAAAGATTTCCTTGAACTCATGTCCTATTCGCGGTTCATACACTAAAGCGCATAATAATATCAGCATCTGGTATTCATCTATTTTCTCTACGAAATCAGTAGCAAATATTTCCCCAATAGTAATTTCGTCAGCAAAGATCTGGGAAGCAAAATGTCCTTTTACGGTCAGCGTTTCATTCTCAATGTATCCATATTTCATCAACATTTTAACAATACTATTATATCTGTACAATAACACTTTAGTAGGTACTTTAGAATAATTCTCGCCGAACTGCTGATAGGAATAGAAACTCATCCGTAAAATCCGTTCAATGTCTTTAGGTTCATGTAAATTAATTAAATTTAAAACGGTATTGATTGATAATTTAAATTGCGATTTAATGGGATCAACATCCTTAGTAGTAATGTTCTTGGTCTCATTATAATTAAAGGTGGGCCGATAAATCATGCTAACTACTGTTCCTTTGATATCAATGCCTCTTCTGCCCGCGCGGCCAGCGATCTGAAAATATTCTTTGCTATTCAAGTATCTAAAATTATATCCATCGTATTTTCGCAGACTATTGAATATTACCGTCTTAGCAGGCATGTTAATACCTACCGCAAAAGTTTCAGTAGTGTACAACACTTTAATCTTTCCCATGCCAAATAAATCTTCTACTATGCCTTTGATTACCGGCAATAAACCGGCATGATGAAATGCGATCCCTTGCGCAAGGGTTTCTTTCAGCAAACCAGTAGAACTTAATCTGTTTATTTCGTTAGGTACTTCCTGCAGTTTCTTATTCATATATTGAACAAGTTCAGAATCTCTAGGGAATAATCCTAACTTAGCTAACTCTTTCGCTTTAACTTGGCAATCCCGCCGCGAAAAACTAAAAAACAATGCAGGTAAATTATTGGTTCCTATATCCTTAATAAGATTTAGATGATTGGGTTCAGGTTCTTTTTCCCGTTTTCCTTTTTTGCCTCTGATAACCTGATGATATTTAGGGATGGATTTTGCTTCACGAATTTTTTCTAAGGTAGTGATACCTAATTCTTCATCATAGAAGAGATGCTCCAGAGGAACGTTTCTTTTAGTAGAAATGACTGTCTTGACCGGATGTTTTTTGATAGCCTGTATCCAGCTGCTGAACTCCTGCGCATTAGGAATAGTGGCTGATAAACACAAGAAACGCACCGAAGCAGGACTGTAGATAATTGATTCTTCCCAGACATATCCGCGTTCGATATCATTAATATAATGAATCTCATCAAAAATGACATAAGCAATATTTTCTACTTCAGAATCTTTGCTGACTACCATGTTTCGATAAATTTCCGTAGTCATGATTAGCACTTTGGCATGCGGATTAATTACAATATCTCCGGTCATCAAGCCGATTTTTTGTTCTCCATATTCTTTACAAAAATCCTTATACTTTTGGTTAGATAATGCTTTAATCGGAGCAGTATAGACTATCCTTTTGGTATCATCCTTGTGCTTTTCTATGATAAAGTCAGCAATCAGGGTCTTTCCTGAACCAGTAGGAGCAGAAACGACCACAGAATTATTATCTTCGATAGCTTTAATGGCTTCTTCCTGGAAGGGATCTAAAGTAAAATTCTTGAATTTCATTAGTAAAACACTTTTATAACGGGAAAAAGGCAAAGAATCTATTTAAATATTGCTTTTTGAAATATCTATTCCTCGTTTAATTAATTCATCTATAATTTCCTGCGCTGGCGCAAAATGTTCTTGCGTATATGCGCCCTTGACACCGATTTTTCCAGTTCCAATCATTGATGAAAGTATGGTGGCCGGAAATGCAGTGGTGCGCATCATGGAAGTAAGTTCCGATTGTGGATCATAATGATCAATCATCTGGTACTGGATTGTCTTTCCGTTACCCTCACCGGTTGCACGTAATAAGATGACGTCTTCTTTTCCTTTTGGAAGCATTTTTAGTAATGTGTCTTCCAATGTTGCTCTGTCTCCGACCTGCTGTTGCAACTGCAGATATCGGTCACGGTGACCCGGATAACGTATGGTTTTGTAATCTAAGTTTTTTATTTTACCGCAGTAGGTGTCTGGCAAGGTGGAAGTGCCTCCAGAAGTTGTAAATGCTTCCAGCTTTCCGTAGATTGGAAATTCTAATTGTTCTATCTCTTGCATGGGCGGGATTATCACTTTCTTTCCCTCACGCAAAGCGGTACAAGGTTCAACATATTCATTTACCAATCCCTGTACTGAAAATACCAAGGCATAATTTAACGGCAATTGCGGTTTCTGAGGTAAACCCCCGACACGCAAACCGATTGATTCAACAGTTCCTAATTCTTCAACTAATCTTTTGGTCAAAACTGAAACTAATCCCGGTGCGAGTCCGCAGTCAGGCACAACTAATACGTTTTGTCTTTTAGCTTCTTCATGCAGCGACAATTCTTGCTGCACTACATCATTATTGCCGCCTAAATCTATAAAATTACAGCCTACGGATATTGCTGCTTTTGCTAATTCATAATTAAACAGGTATGGCACACAGCTAACCGCGCAATCATAACCTTGCAAGAATCCTGAAACTGAAACCATTTCTGTTTCTATATCTATAAAATCTAGTTCTACCTTCTTAGAATTAAGAAACAATTTAAGTGAACCGAGAGACAATGGATTTTTGTCTATGATTTTGACTCTTTCTACTTCCGGGTTACGCACAAGATCATATGCCGCTGCCCTACCCATCATGCCTGCGCCGATAACTACTGCTTTCATAATAAGAATGTCTGCTAACTTCTATATAAATTTGTTTCTTTTGGCGGATATAATTATCACGCATCTTACTGCCCGTTCTTGAGAATAAAATTCAGCAAATACTAGCCATTATGCTAACGTAATCTGCATATTTGTTATATACTAATCTCAACTTTGAACTTAGCTCTCTTATGCTTAATTGTTCAGTCTCAGTCAGCTCAAGAATACGGAAGCGGAGCGGATTAGAAATAACTCTTACCCGTTCAAAAAGCTCCTGTTTTTCAACTTGCAGGTTAGTCGACATTACTCCCTTTTGAGGGTATTATTATATATGAACATAACAAACCAAAATTAGTGTAGAGTATTAAAGAACAGTAAACTTACTGGAGCACTTTATGGTTGATAGTCTGTACGCTCAACTTTGTTCTTACTGGAATCTTTATTTGGCATTCAGGAACGCTCGTAAAGGTAAGACGTTAAAGCCATACATTATTGAATTTGAGCAGAATTTTAAAGAAAATTTACTTCAGCTTAGGTTAGAGCTGCTTTTTCACTCTTACAAGCCAAAACCGTTGCAAACCTTTATTCTCCGTGATCCTAAGACCAGGAAGATCAGCAAATCGCATTTCAGGGATAGAGTGGTGTATCATGCTTTATGCAATATCATCTTTCCTATCTTTGAAAAAGATTTTATTCATGACTCTTTTGCAAATAGGATTGGCAAAGGGACATTCAAAGCAATTGAGAGATTTGAATATTTTCAAGGCAAAGTATCCCACAATTATACAAAAACTGCATTTGTTCTCAAAGCAGATATTAAAAAATATTTTGACAATGTTAGTCATGATATCTTACTTTCTATAA
>CAYHVV010000063.1:0-6585 GCA_964360115.1 uncultured Methanosarcinales archaeon
CTCGCTAATCGCTGCAGAGCAGCGGGGTATTTATATCCCAGCGAGGAATAAAATAAAAAAATAAGAGATTTACTTCTTCTTAACTAGCAAGTATGTTGCTGTCAACACTGCGGCAAAGAACATCATGGCAACTAGCGCACCTAGAAGCAGCACGTAAGAGTTGCTTTCTCTGAAGTTTCCTTGTTGTGCAACAGCTTTGCTTTCTTGCAGAGCTTTGTACTCATCCAGCTTCTTCTGCAATTCAGCTGCTAATTCCTTATCAGCGTAATACTCAGTAGATTTGCTTTCTTCTTTGGAAACAGTTTCTGTATCACATACAATCTGCAGTTCTGCTTCTTTTGAATCCATCAAATCATTGTCTTCGCTGTAAACAGCTACATCCAAAGTGTATGTTCCTTGCTTTGCATCTTCAAGATTAAGGGCAAAGGTGGCTTGATAATCATTGTCAGAGCCGGAATAATCATCTAAATCGATGTTTGCTTTTTGCAAGTTCATGCCTAAAGCGCTGTTTTTCACAGTAATCTTGGCTCCTTCTTGATTATTTTCTCCGACGTTTTTGATGTTTACGTCCATGGAAGTTTGTAGAGCTGAACAAACAACTTGACTGTCTTGCAGATCTACTTTAGTAATGACAATATCATCTTTCTCCCGGTCAACTTTTACTTGTTGAGTTTCTAGGTCGGAATGATCAGTATTGTCTGTAGCTTCAACTTCGATTTCGATAGTGTATTCATCTTCATCTAAATCTTCATTAGACAAGTCAAATTCTACAGTTACAGTATCTTCGTCGCCATTGGAAAGTTTGGAAATGTCTGCCTCTTCTTCAAGGTCATCTCCATCGACATCAAGGATTCGGACAGTTACAGTAATATCTTCAATATTTTTAGTATAATCGTTGCTGACTTCCACTTCGATTTCATTCACATCTGAAGTGGAAAGTTTCCCATTGGTTTTTCCATTTACTTTAACGTTGGTGATGCTCAGTAAACTTGCTGGTTGAGCTTCTTGGACTTTGACATTCCAAGTATGGATTTGAACGTAGTTATTTCCTGTAATTGAGTGAACTAATACACTAACTAAGTGATCTCCTACTTTATTAGCACCATCAAAGGTGAAAGTAGGTAGGGTTGATACAATAGTGGGATCGTTATCAACAGTCCATTGATAACCAAAAGTAGCAGGTGGATCAGCTGGATTTAAAGTTAAATTTACTTTAAAAAGTTGTGATTGATTATTTAACATATTTACTGGTGTACTGTTTGGTTCATATGAAGTTGTCGGATCAGCCAATGCACCCGCAATAGTAATTAGTAAAGCCACAAGAGCTATTACTCCAATAATTATTTTTTTTGCTTTCATTTTTTGTAACCTCGTGTTTAAGTATTATTATTGTTCTTTGAATAGGATAACCAGCATCAGCACAATCATGGCTGCAACTACGGCAATGGCGATGAGCATCAGCGCTACTAAATAATCGTTGGAAGTGTAAGGTATCTTTTCAATGCTTTTCACTACATTTCCAGTAATAGTTTCTGTTTTAGCAGTTGGTTTTTCTGTAGTTTTTTCTTCCGGCTGAGCAAGAGGAGATTCAGTTTCTTCTTCGACTACGGGCTCTTCTGCTGCTACACAGGGCTTAAGTTCTAATTGGACTACTTCTGCATCAGTCAGAGTGCTGCCGATATAAGTCTTTAAATCCAGGAAATAGATTTTTGCTTTGGCGTTTTCTAAAGCGATCGTAAAGGTTTTCTGCCAGCTGTCATCATCTTCAGTATGCGCATCTATAACAATATTTTCGATCATTTGATTGAGTCCAAGCTCTGTATTCACCAAGGTCACTTTGACTTTGTCTTGATCATCAGAACCAAAGTTATGCACTTCTACTGCTAAGAAAACTTCCTTATTACAAATAGTAGCGGTTTCAGGAACTGCTTTGATAATTCTGATATCATCATCATCAAGCTGGATTTCTACTTCCAATTCTTTTTTGATTTCGTATTCTATACCTTCACCATCTTCTGCGGTGACAGTGAATTCTAAAGTATAAGTATCAGCTTCAACTTCTTCATTGGTGAGAAGAGTAAGAGTAAATTTTCCTTCTTTTCCTGCTTCGATATTTTCAATGGTATATTTATCTTCAAAACCATCTTTTAATAAGTCGGTGTTGTCTACATCAACATTAAGTTCTATGTTTTCTAATTCGCCGTTGTTTCCGTAATCTTTATCAAAGAGATTTTGTAAATCAAAAGTGAAAATTAAATCTGTATAAGGTTTTACTTCGTTTTCTAATTGGTAAGAATCATCATCTGAAGTGAAATCGTCCTTCTTGGTTTTTCCTTCTGCATCTACATATTTTACATTTAGCTTAGCAAGATCCAGCATGGAAAGTGTTTCTTGGTTTAGTTCTGCTTGGCTTAGTACAGTATTACTGGAATCGCTGGAATAAGTAATAACGATGGTTCCAATCTTTTCCTGGCCAGGCGATTTACTATGCGGAACCTGAATGTTTAAAATAACTAAATGTGGTTGGCTGTCGTTTTGAACCACTACGGGTTCACTGTAATATTTTGAAGGCAGCCCGGTTGCTTTGACTGTGACTGCAGAAGAACCATCATTGATAACAGTAAAAGATTCCGTAGTAACTGAGATGAAATCGTCATCTTCGCCAAATTTGCTGTAATCTGCGGTCAGCTTTACTGAAGTTTCCGTAATGCTGGGACTTGCAGCTGCAAAAAGCGGCAGCAATAGTAATATCCCCAGTAATACTATAATAGTAGTACTAAATTTAGCTTTATTCATTAGACAACGACTACTATTTTAGAGTAGTAGTATTTAAACGTTTCGCAACAAACGAACCTTTGATTTTAGCGGTTTTGAAGAAATTCCGTCCAGTAAATATTTCCAGCACAACTATTATAAATAATCCTTACAATAAACATATTGGATTAAATAGATGTTCTTATACTGAAAGAACTAATTATTCATAAATTTATTTTAGTTCTTTCATATATAGCTCGCTGACAGCACACTAATCCGCACTAAAATATCGTACGCTCGCTATAGAATGATAACCACCATTACTGAGCCCTACCAACCCGTACACCTTAAATCGGTATTTCACCCGCTTCTGAATAGATGGTTCTTCAGCAAATTTCAGGACTTCTCGCTGCCGCAATTATACGGAGTGATGGAAATCCACTCCAGAAAAAATATCCTCATCTCTGCTCCTACCGGATCAGGGAAGACGTTGACTGCTTTCCTTTCCATCCTCAATGAATTGGTTGATTCTTCAGAAAAACAAATCCTCGAAGATAACGTCTATTGTGTTTACGTATCTCCGCTGAAAGCGTTAGGAAATGATATCCAAGTCAATCTTCTCAAGCCGCTGCAAGAAATAAACGAATTGGCCAGAAAAGATCTGGGCATAAGGATAGGTGTCAGAACGGGCGACACTACTGCCGCAGAAAAATCAAAAATGCTCAAGAAGACTCCGCATATTCTCATTACTACTCCGGAATCTTTAGCCATCATGATTAATTCTCCCAAGTTTAAAGAGAAATTGATGAAAGTGCAATGGCTGATTGTTGACGAAATTCATGCCTTAGCTGAAAACAAAAGAGGCGTGCACATGAGCATTATCATGGAATGTTTGCAGCGTTTATCTCCAGGAATGACCAGAGTTGGATTGAGCGCGACGATTGCTCCATTAGAAGAGATAGGCCAGTTTCTTGTCGGGAAGGAACGTGATTGCGGCATTGTAGACATTCGCTTCCTGAAAGAAATGGATTTGAAAGTTCTAAGTCCGGTCAAAAGTTTAGTAGAGTCTGATTACATGCTCAAGCATCGCAAGATGTATGATCTGATGAACGAGCTGATCCAGGAACATAAAACAACTTTGATTTTTACTAACACCAGGTCAGCCACAGAACGAGTAGTGCATACTTTAAAGGAAATGTTCCCACAACAGTATAATGATAATGTAGCTGCGCATCACAGCAGTCTGAGCAAAGAAGTGCGGTTTTCTACAGAACAGGCTTTACGTGAGGGAACATTGAAAGTTGTAGTTTCTTCTACGTCGTTAGAGTTAGGGATTGATATTGGTTTTGTTGATTTAGTTATCTGCCTGGGAAGCCCTAAATCAGTCGCTAGATTTTTGCAACGGGCAGGAAGATCGGGACACCAATTGCATTCCACAGTCAAAGCAAGGATTATTGTCATGGACAGAGATGATTTAGTCGAATGCGCGCTGCTATTGAAATCGGCTATCGAAAAAAAAATTGATAGAGTACATATTCCTACTAACGCCTTAGATGTTCTGGCTCAGCAGATTTACGGCATTGCTATCAATGAAATTATGAATATTCATGAGATGTATCATTTGGTTACCAAAAGTTACTGTTACAAGGATTTGGAATGGAAGGATTTCTTTGAAGTGATCAAATATCTTTCCGGTGAATATGTCAGCCTAGAAGAGCGGCATGTCTATGGAAGAATCTGGTACGATCAAGAAACCGGCAACGTGGGAAAAAAAGGAAAAATGGCCAGGATTATTTACATGACCAATATAGGAACTATCCCTGAAGAGAGTTATGTGACGGTTAAAATCGGCGAACAGGTAGTAGGAAAGATTGATGAAGGTTTCTTGGAACGGCTTCGGCCTGGAGACGTGTTCGTGTTAGGCGGAAATGTGTATATGTTCAAATTTTCCCGTGGCATGACCGCGCAAGTTAGCACTTCAGTTAATAGACCGCCGACTGTTCCCAGCTGGTTTTCTGAAATGCTTCCGTTATCTTATGATTTAGCCATGGAAATCAATCGTTTCCGCAAATTAATGGAAGAACATTTTAAATCCGGCAAATCCGAGCAGGAAATTATTGATTTTGTGAACAAGCATCTATATGTAGATGAAAAAGCAGCATACAGTATTTATCGATATTTCTATGAACAATATCATTACAGCCAGATCCCATCCGATAGGAAAATAGTTATTGAAACCTATGTGGATAGAGGAAGAACGTATGTTATTTTCCAAACCTTGTTTGGCAGAAGAGTGAATGATTGCTTGTCTCGGGCGCTGGCATATGTGATAGGTAAATCACAGCATCGGGATGTGGAAATAGGCGTTACCGACAATGGATTCTATTTATCCGCGGAACAAAGTTTCAATGCCGTGCGCGCATTTGAAGCGCTGAAACTGGAAAATTTCAAAATAATTTTAGAAAATGCCATTGAGAAAAGCGAAGTATTATCGAGAAGGTTCAGGCACTGCGCTGCTCGCTCGTTAATGATCTTGCGCCAGTATGGCGGTCAGACGAAAAATGCCGGCAGAATGCAGGTTGGCAGCAAAATTTTGTTTAATGCAGTAAAAAGAATCAGCAACGATTTCCCTATTTTGAAAGAAGCGCGCCGGGAAGTGATGGAAGATTTGATGGATTATCCCCATGCGCAGAAAGTTATCGATGAGATTATTGCTGGGAGAACCGTAGTAGTAGAAGTGCCCACTGATATTCCCAGCCCGTTTGCATTCGGCTTGATTGCTGGCGGTTATAGTGACGTAATAAGAATTGAGGATAAGCAGGAATTCCTAAAACGTATGCATGAAATGGTTATGGCCAGAATTGCTTTAAAGGAAGGAAAGAAACTGCTGAAAGAAAAGAAGGAAGAGTTTTCCTACTCTTCTTTTTGGGAAGATCTGCGCAAGAAACAGGAAGAAGAGAAAGATTGGTATAAAGAGAAATTAAAATTACAGGTGTGGACTCTGAAACTTGTTCCGGTGTATGTGAAAGAAGAGTTGATCAAACTTATCGATAATGGTTCAATGCGCAAAGATGTATTTGATGATTGCAGGAAGTATAAAGAAGAGATTGAAAAAAATTGGCCCAACGAGTTACGTGAATTTATGTTATCTAAGATTGCAGCAATTTGATTTTTAGGGGTGGATAATTTATAAATTAGCTCGGCTATAATTTTATAGCATGGAGATACCAGAAATGGAAAAGTTACTTCAAGAGGCGATTAAAAATCTGCCAGACAATGATGATTCAATCATTCTATTCAGTAAAGCTTATTTTTACCGACGCCAGTTTGAAGATTTGGCTGAACATGGAATTGAATATGATGCCGGCGGGTTGGCCTATGCTCTTTCCAAAGCTTTGTCCCTGTCCATTGGTTTTGAGGTCAAAACGGTCTATGAAGAATTAGAAAGGGGGATTGAAAAAATCCCTAGTGATTTGCTGTCGAAAACCTTGCCAGATAATTTCAAACGAGACTTGTGTGCTATAGTTAGTGATTTATCTCCTTATACTGTTAAAACATTTTTTGAATCACTTGAATGGGCAAAATTAGATTATAATGATCCGCAAAAGTTACAGTGGGCGATTTCTGAGTCATTGCATAATTATGCTCGGGTAGCAGCGTTAGGAACGGGCACTACTCCTTTTCAAATCAAAAAACGTAACTACCAACGCGGGAGAGGTAAATTCGCAGGGTAATCGTATTGGAGAACAATTTCTGATTGTTTGATTCCATAATGATCTAACCCAAGTTTGACAGTTTGCTAATTAATTCAACATCAAAACTCAATTGACA
>CAYHVV010000064.1:0-6520 GCA_964360115.1 uncultured Methanosarcinales archaeon
ACGAAAAAAACACTAAAAATTAATTCAGAAAACACTAACTGTCAAACTTGGGTTACAATTGCATTACAATCTTCTTGTTTTGTCATTTTTAATTCCTCCAGATTATACTGAAAATCACACCCTTATTAAACAATCATCTCTTGACTTTGACTTATTTTCTAGTCTCTATTTCGGGCATAGCAAAACGATAAATAGTATTATGAACTAGAAGTGTTAGATTATCTGGTCTTGTCGCCTCGTAAGTACGTGAACGCCAACTATTAAATTCACGCATTCCTTTGGAGTCCCTATCTTCATTAAACATTGTTGTCAAGATACTCCCGGTTCTTGGAGGAAGTAATACTTCTTCTGACAACGGCCACGGCCCCCCTGGTTCCTCGTATCCTACTTGAGAATTCTCTTTAAGCTGGATAAATAAGAAAGCATACTTCTCTTGCTTTAAATGATCGTATTTTAAGGCATCATCAATGTAATCAACCAGCCAAGATAAATGATAACTATTTTTTGATAATCTTGCTCTTTTAGCAAGTGTTTTTATTAGAGGAGAATTTGCTTTGTTTTTCCAATCATCAGCAGCAACATACGGTCCAAATTCCCGCGCGAACAACAGCGATTGTAAATTCAGTTTAAGAGTCTCTGAAAATTTTACCGTATCATTACCAACTTCAATTTTATTGTGTACATCAAATAAATACCGTCCTAACGGTCTTTCTACTTCATTACAATATGAATTAAGGTTGGAAGATAAACAACCTCTCAAGGGATCCAATGATGCATTGAGTTTAAAATCATGTTCAGAAAGATATTTCTGCTTGATTCCTTTCAAGACTCCAACAACATTATCTACATCTAAAACTTTACCAAGCAATTGAGTTGTAATAATTTCAAGTTCTTGTTCTGAATAAAATGTAGTTGTCATTATTTAATATTTTTTAAAAGAATAAAGTTATTTATAAATTAATAGGTAATAAACTAATTGGTTTGGTTTGTAGTAACAAAATTCACATCTTTTCTAACTTTTTAATTCGTTCATCAATCGGCGGATGTGTGCTGAACGCAGAATTCCATGCTCCTTTCCGAAAGGGTGAAGAAATGAACAAATGCGCCGTGGCCTTGTTAGCGTAGTCTACTAACGGATCAGGATCACCTTTAATTTTCCGCAAAGCATCTGCTAATCCTTTTGGATATCGCGTCAATAATGCGCCATCGGCATCAGCTAAATATTCCCGCTTGCGCGAAATAGATAATTTGATGAGTTCTCCTATCAGCGGCGCAAGAATTGCTAACACTAACCCCACAACAACAAGCAACAGCCCCAGCTGATTATTATCTTCCCTGCGTTGGCCATGCGCGCCTGTCCAGAAACTGCGCAAAATGAAATCTGATAACAATACTGTTAATCCGACCATAACTGCTGCCAGCATCATCACGCGGATATCATAATTCTTGATGTGAGATATTTCGTGAGCAAGCACCCCTTCTAATTCTAATCTATTCATTTTCTGCAGCAAACCGGTAGTTACAGTTACTGAAGCGTGTTGCGGATCTCTTCCTGTAGCAAAGGCATTGAGCGCGCTGTCTTCAATCACATAAACTTTTGGCGGTTTAGGTAATCCAGCGGCAATCGCCAATCCTTCGACAGTATTGATTAAATAAGCATGTTCTGGTTTAGTAGCTTCCTTGGCATGAACCATCGTAAGAATGGCATTCGCCCCGCCATACCAGCTGAATAAGAAATACAATGTGCCTATAACAACTGCTAAACCTATTCCGAAATAACTATTGCCGTACATTAATCCAAGCACTAATCCTAAAGAAATAACTAATCCAAAAAATAAAAAAACAAGCAGGAAAGTTCGGCGCTGGTTCGAAGCAATTTCTTCGTAAATGCCCATGTCCTAAAATTCCACTTTGACTGCTTTCTTCTCTTCCTGTGTCGTCTGGAAGAATTCCCGTTCCTTAAAACCAAACAATTTAGCAAAAAAGTTTGTGGTGAAGGATTGGATAGCTTGATTAAGAGGCATCACGTTATCGTTATAAAACTGCCTAGCATAAGCGATCTTGCTTTCCGTTCCTGCTAATTCTTCCTGAAGAAGTTTAAAATTCTCATTGGCTTTCAATTGCGGATAATTTTCAGCGACAGCAAAGATTGATTTTAATGCTTCAGTAATTTGATTGCTGGCTTTGGCTTTTGCCTGCATAGATCCAGACATGAGAGAAGTTCTTGCTTTAGTTACTTCTTCTAATACTCCTTTCTCATGCTTCATGTAGCCTTTGACCGTACTGACTAAATTTGGGATTAAATCGTACCTACGTTTCAATTGTACGTCGATTTGTGACCAGGCATTGTCTACTCTAACTTTAAGCCGGACTAAACTATTATACAAATATATTACTAACAATAATACAACTACACCAATAATGATTCCAATTGTTGTTCCTGTTACCATATTTACCTCCTAATTTAGTATTCAAGTATGGTTCTATTTTTAAAGCTTATCATTGACTGTTTAATTAAACAACCTTTTTATATAATGGCTGATTTTTATTCATATGAATATTGGTGTAGATATAGATGAAGTGTTGGCTGAACTGATGGACTCTTACTTTCAGTACCATAATCAAAAGTATAACACCAATGTCCAAAAAAAAGATATGTTTTCTTATTCATTCAGTGACGTTTTTGGAGGAACTGAAGAAGAGAATCGGCTAAAAGTTTTGGATTTTTTTAAAAGTGAACAATTCCATAACCTTAAATTAGTAAATGGAGCATTAGACACCATTAAACAATTAGCGCAGGAACACCGGCTGTGTGTAATCACTGCACGCCCCCATGTTATCCGACAAGAGACGGAACAATGGCTGCAGCGGCATTTTCCTAACTGCTTCCAAAGCATTAATCTCACTAACCAATGGCATGGCGTCGGAGAGAAACAGTTAAAATCATCTATCGGAAAAAAACAAAAAATAGATCTCATGATCGATGACAGTTTAAGTCACGCTATGGATTGCGCATCGCAAGGCATTTATGTTCTGCTGGTTGATTTTGGTTATCCTTGGAATCGGGTTTCAAAAGAATTGCCTGAAAAAATTAAAAGAGTGCATTCCTGGGAAGAGATAATTGAAGAGATTGCTAGGCATGGAAGAAACAATAAAAAATAATCACTCTGTTGAAAGAAAGTTCAAGATTACTTGCTGCCGTTCTTATTTGACTCCCAAAGGACGATGTTACACTTGTCCTGAATTAGGAGAAAAAAAAGAAGAATCTGAAATGGACAAAAGCCAGGAGGAGGAAGAATGATAAAGATAATTTCTTGGAACGTGAACGGCATTCGTGCGATTATGAAGAAAGAATTTCTAAATTTCGTAAAACAAGAAAACCCGACTATCTTGTGCATTCAGGAAACTAAAGCGCACCCGGACCAAGTTGATCAAGAGTTTTCCGATTATCAGCACCATTTTTGGAATGCTGCAGAAAAAAAAGGATATTCTGGCACGGCGATATTTAGCAAAATTGATCCTCTTTCCGTACAGTATAATTTTGGCGAAAAAGAAAACCACAAAGAAGAAGGCAGGATAATTACTTTAGAATTTGCTGAGTTTTATTTAGTGAATGTCTACACCCCTAATTCTGGCCAGGGATTAGTGCGGTTGAAGTATAGGCAAGAATGGGATGAATTATTTTTGAATTATATCCTAAAACTGGAAAAGAAAAAATCAGTAGTTATCTGCGGGGATTTAAATGTTGCACATATGGAAATAGATTTAGCCAACCCCAAATCTAATTATAACAAGACTGCCGGTTATACCCAAGTAGAAATTGATGGCATACAACAGTTATTGGATGCTGGATATATTGACAGCTTTAGAGAGTTTAACAAAGAAAAAGGACATTATACTTTTTGGAGCCAGATGTTTAATGCCCGGCAGAGAAACGTCGGCTGGAGAATTGATTATTTTTTAGTATCCAAAAAATTACGTACAAAAATGAAAAAAGCGTTTATACTTCCTAAAGTAATGGGATCCGATCATTGTCCTGTAGGATTAGAGTTGGAGGAATAAAGGATTCTATGAGGAAAGGTTTATTTCTAGCTTTATTTTATTTTGGTCTCTTTCTTACTCTTCACCTGCAAAAACCTATTGGTCTTCTTCTGCTCCCCTAAAGTTGCAAAAGGAACGTTACCATAATCATGTCCGGGATATATCACCGTTTCTTCAGGCAGTTGTTTTATTTTTTCTAAAGAATCCTGCATTTGTTCAACATTTGCGCCGGATATATCACATCTACCACAACCATCAATAAACAACACATCTGTGGTAAACAATTTTCCAGCAACATAAAGCAGGATACAATCGGGTGTATGCCCTGGCGCAGAAATAACGGTTACAGTATATTTTCCTACTTTCAGTTCATCTTGATCTTTCAATCTCTTATCGATATCGACAGTAAGATGTTCAGAACCGCATAAAAGAATATTATTTTTTTTATAATAATCTACGCCAACTCGATGATCAAAATGGGAATGCATCACTACCGCAAATTGTAAGATAAGACCATTTTCTTCAACAAATTTCAGCAGAATCTCCGGTTTAATAGCCGTATCAATGATCGCCGCTTCTTTACTCTCAGAATCAGAGAGGATGTAACTAAAATTACTATCATAGCCTCCTTTGAAAGTGGTAAGTTTAAGCATCAAACTAGTAAAAAATAACCACTATAAAAAATATTGCGAAACAACTATCACTAAATAGGGCAACAATCTTTAAATATCGCCTAATTCTTGCGGTATAAATGGCTTTCGACATTCTTTCCATGATCCTGATTATAATAGGTCTTTGTCTATTTGAAACAGTCAGTGGCATCGATAATGCAGTTATCAACGCAGAAGTACTCAGAACTATGTCGGCAAAAGCCAGACGATGGTTTTTAATTTGGGGAATCTTGATTGCTGTTTTTGTTGTACGTGGTTTGCTGCCTTGGTTAATCATTTGGTTTTCAAATCCCTCATTAGGGTTTATCGGCTCGCTTACTGCTACTTTTAGTTCTGATCCGGCGGTAATAGAATCCATCGAACAATCTGCGCCATTATTGTTAGCTGGCGGAGGAACATTCCTGATACTGCTATTTTTCCACTGGCTGTTCATGGAACCAAAAGTATATGGCTTACATATTGAGAAATTCTTCCATCAACATGAAGTATGGTTTTTCGCAGTAGCGTCAGTAATCCTCTCTGCAATTGTCTGGTTTACATTACAACAGAATCCCTTTATGGCTTTTGCTGCAGTACTGGGATCAACAGCTTTCTTTATCACCCACGGATTTAAGGAAAATGCAGAAAAAGTAGAACACGAGATGCTGCATAAAAAAGAGGGATTAAGTGACATCAGCAAAATCATGTATTTAGAAGTAATAGATGCCACTTTTTCAGTAGATGCTGTTCTTGGCGCATTTGCTTTTACACTATCTATTCCCCTAATCCTTTTAGGTAATGGTTTAGGCGCGTTGGTAGTGCGAAAAATAACCACCAGCAACATTGAACAGATTAAAAAATATAAGTATTTAAAAAACGGAGCAATGTATTCAGTCTTATTATTGGGTGTAATCATGCTATCAGAAAGCTTCGGAGTGCACATCCCCGTCTGGCTTTCTCCAGTGATTACCTCAGCAGTGTTAGCATATTTCTTTTACAGATCAGTGAAGGAAGCAGATAAGAAACCAGTAGAAGTAGTGTAGAATTTATCTTGCTGTTTTATCTTGCCGTGATGAAAATCATCCCTTTGCCCGCAGCTGGGTAAGTAATTCTCTGGCCCGTTCTTTATCTACAGCATAAATCGCTTGAAGATATTTTTCTCCTAATTTAATGCTGTCCTGGCATTCAGAACTGCAGGGGAAATGGGAAAGGATAACTAAATCTTGTTCTCGTTGGGAAAGGTTGGTGTGAGGATTAGTAGGAATATGTTGAGGATTTAGATTCTTATCGACATTTGAACAGAAAAATTTCACACAGCATAAAGGATATCCTAACACTAATCCTAAATCCCGGTGATTCTGAACTAATTCATAATAACTTGCTAACCAGGCTTTCTGCTCGTCTTTGGAAATATACACAAAATACATTCCGGGCCGTTTATCATCTTCAGGAATGCGGACTCCTTTATTGGAGTAAGGACTGTCATCGGCGAAGAGAACTTTAAAGTTTGATTTAACCAGATACAGATTATTTTTCTGGCAGAATTGTTCTACTCGATAAAGTTCTTGGCCATAAAACCCCTGCCGCACGACCTCTTTGGCGTTTTGCAGAAGCAGTACTACCTCTTGAGCTTTCGTTTTGGAGCCGAAGATTAAAGATAACTGTTTCAACATAAGTATTAGGTGGTTTAGGGATATATATTAATTTCGGCTAATATAAAACTATATGGCCAAAGCAAGAAGTTAGTGACCGAAAGTTTCATATTGATTGCACCCATAGTACTTATTTAGCTGAATTATATTCTCTAGTATCTATTTTACCTTTTAAAA
>CAYHVV010000065.1:0-6276 GCA_964360115.1 uncultured Methanosarcinales archaeon
CGAGGTGAATCCTGAATCATTAATATTATTTGATGAATCGTTGGCAATTATTTTGACTAAATACTCTCCTTCTAATTCTATGGTGGCAAAATCTCCGGCATAGGTAATTCCTGAAAAGGGAACGAGAGCAATTATTCTTTTTGTGGAGTTAGGTAAGGTAATTTCAGCAAAAACAGTATCAACCTCAAAATTATCTTTAATATCCGCTAGGATTAACATGGCATCAAATTTAGTAGATGAAGATCCTTCTACAGTTTGTAGATTAGAAACAGAAGGAGGAATGTTGTCCAAAACAGAAAAATTAATCTTCTCCGAAGCACCAATAATATTTAATGAATCGTTAGCAATGATTTCCACGGTGTATATACCTTTTAAGGAAGTGTTTAAGAAAAGGCCGGAAAAATTGTTTCCATTATTATTAGGCAAAAGCGCAACATCATCTCTGCGCTTATCAGGAAGGATGACTGCTGCAGAAACGCTGGATATACCCTCAGCGTCAAACACCATAGCCGATATATTCACAAAAGAATTAGAATTTACTTTATCCGGCAAGATAACGATATTTGAAATAAGCGGAGAGCTATTTTCTGCTAAAACCGTAGAAGTTACTAGTACTATTAAAAAAAAGGCTGCTAAAAGCAAGACAGGTACATATTTTTTTTCTTTTATAGTGCTACTTCTTTCCATTTTTTCAGATGTGCGAAAAAGCAAAAAATCATACGTTTTGCATCATAGACAGTGAATAGACCTTATGATAAGATTCGACACTCTGAAGAAATTTCTTTTCGTCAGCATCTACGTCTTTCAACAATTCGTTATATAGAGATGCAGCATCATTAAGAAGATGCTTTAAATTAGCATAGTCCTTCTTTTCCACGCATGAATGTAGTTGGTTTACTTTTATCAATAAACATAACTTTTTATGAAGACGAGGTATTTTTTTATTAAGTGCACTATCATGTGGTTTTTCTGTTGCTGCAGCCAGGGATTCTTGATTTGCCAGAATTACATGGTAAAGCTTGACTGCTTGATCAAAATTAAGAGCATTTGCATGAGCGTCAGCTTCGGCAAATAAAAATGAAACTGTGGCATCTTTTAATGTTTCCAAACCTGCTTTTTTGTACTCATGTGAAGCGTGATTTGGATAAAGAAAGGAAGCCCCAGGCATTTGTGGCAACGCTTGCACTGGTGGCGTATGCCGCGGGGTTGGTAAAACAGGATGGATCTCTTCAGAAACACCTTTATGAAAATCGGCATCTATCTTTGTATCGTCTGGAATTTTGATCTTATTCTTGACAAAGATAGCACTTACATTTTTTAGTGCTGCAACTGACCAGCTTTTTTTAGCAGCTATTTTTTCGCCGTTAGGATTTGGAGAATGCTGGAAATCTTGGATGACTGCATGCTCGTTATGTGCTTGGAAACTCTCGACTTTTTGTCTCTGGTGTGCAGAACTGCTTTTGCGTTTTTCTTTGGCTGAATCAACAAAGTAAACAACCAGCGCAATAACTATTATCACGCCGAGAATAATGCCAATGCCTAAATTATCTAAAGACTGCTCTTTTAAGGATTCAAATATCGCAGATCCAGTTAAGATGTTTGTACCTGAGCCGTCGCTGTTTTTCCCTTTTGCTATAAATTCGTTAAAATGCGGCAATAGGATGGTTTTTGTTTCCTGTAATTTTTCAGGTTCAAGTTCCTTATTAATAACATAGCTATATGTAAAGGTATTGAATTGGCTGATATTTGTTTTTAATGTTGATGGGCCGACCAATTCAAAAGTTGTACCATAGATTATTTCTTTTTTATCACTAAAAACACTTTTGGGAATGTGTTCTAAAAGAAGGACGTCGTCAATACTCCCTTCTTTAATAGAGATTTTTTTACTCACCAAAGAGACTTTTTTCACCGTTCCATCGTAGTATTCTATGGTAAGAGGAATCATTTTGGCAATAATTTGAATATTTTCTAGTAATTTTTTTATCTCCGAAATATATTTTTCTTGCTCTTTCTCCGAATTTATATTTCCCTTAGCCAGAAATTCCTTGATGATCGTTGCAATTTCCTCTTCTTTCCAATTTAATTCAAACATTTTTTCCTCGCCACGTTGAATTTTAGAAGGCGTCTCTTTTTTTATTGATTCTATTTTTTCCTTCTTTTCCTGAAGCCCTTTTTTAATGGTCTCAGGATCTTTTGATTTTAATCCCCCCAACTCCTTTATTAGTTTCATCATTTCGACTTTGTTTTCTTTAAATTTATTGTCTATGTCCAACAGTTGTATTTCTTCACCATCATTTTCCTTAAAGTTTTTCCAAAGGGTATTAATTTCATCAAGAGCCCCCCTTACTATCTCCAAAGTATTATCTATTTCATTTACTAAGTCGCCTTTATTCTCATCCACTCCAATTTCTTTCATTCCTGTTTCTTGGTCTATTTGGGTATCAGTTGTATTTTGTGTACTGGGAGAACTACTTTCAGCAGGAATACTGCTAGCTCCTACTGCTTCTAATCCTGAAGTTGATACCTCATAGGAAAAAGGCCCTTTATTGCCTGCTTTGTCAACTGCTGAAATTTTGTAATAAAAAAACTTATCCTTGGAAAAGGAATCTGTGAATGTTGTTTCTGTTGTAGTTTGGTATACCTTCCCAACCGTGCCTGATGTGATTACTTTGTAAATATTATAATGATCTATGTCCTCGTCTTTAGGATACCACATTAGTTCTACTTCATTGCTATTTTTTCTCGTGATGGTAAGCATCTCTGGAGCATTGGGGGCTACAGAGTCTATGAGAAAACTTTTACCTCCAGTAATAGTTGTTCCAAGATTCCCCGATATATCGGTTGCAGAAAACAAAAAATAACCGCTGGTCCAATTTTCAGAATTACTGATAAATAACGTACCACCCCATAAAGAACCGGAGGAATCAAGGTTGGATAAAATAATTTGATGGGGCCCAGAATTTCCAAGAACATATTTTAATGTTGGTTCTATAACATATTCCGATGTTTTTAATGTTACCGTAGTTATACCGGTCTTGAGCGGTAAAGAACTACTTAAATCAACTTGGGCAGTCGGTGGCAAGTCAACGTTAAACAAAACCTTATCTTCTGCAACAGCCCCGCTACTCTCCTCACACTTGATATAATAAGTATAGGGTTTTTGTGCTAACCCGGTTAAAGTTTCTTCGTGTTCCATTGTTCCCGTATATAAAAAACTTTTCATGGTATCATAATTTTGATTTTGATATGTACTATATCTGCATAGTGCTTCCCGGTTAGTAAATACTTTCAATTTTGTATAAGGAGTAATTATTTTTTGGTTATTGACCGGAGAATGGTTAGTTACAAGTAAGGGATCAGAGCTATTTAGATAAGTATGAGCAATAATAGTACTATTGGTTTCAAATGATACATAATTATAATCGTTTGAGCCAGTGTAACTAATATAAACTTCGTAAGTGCCAGGCAAGCTTTTATTGCATTGAATATTCCAGGAAGGATCAAAAGAAAGATTTTCAAAAGCCGCGATATTGCCAAGGTGAACTGTTTGATTAGTTACAAAAATTAACCCCGGACCTGGAGAAATTAGTAAAGTAGCACCTACATCTGTAAGATTAATAGGATCATTGTTTTTGACATTGATCGCTGTCAAAACTGCGGCACTGGGGTAGGTTCCGCATAAATGAAGAGTTGAAGGAGTTAAAGAATCTGCGGTTATAGATCCGTTTACAAAGAAAGAACTAATTATGAACATAAATATTCCAAAAGACGCTAAGTATTTTTTTCTTCCCATCTCTTTTTTCATCTCTTTTTTTGCCACAGCTTGAGCCACAATATGGGCTCAAATCTTGGTCCGGTGACTCTATTTTTTAGTCTCGTTGATTTTGAGGTTTTCTATAATCTTTTGATCGGCCTTCATCTCCTTCCCTATGCAAGATTTGAGGTACTTGCTAAACGAAAATTGCTTCAAGACGGCAATGATTTTGGTCTGTGCGTAGATATCGCCGCTTAATCTAATATTAACTCGCTTTACCTTTTTCGCGTTTTGTTCTTGATTTTGCATTTTTATGATTTTTATGATTAGTATGATTTAATTGATATTTATGCTTTTCTATGTCAGAGCTGGTCAGTTTGGATTAAAAGAGAATATTTAGGTGTAATCCTCACCAAAAGTGCGTCCAAATGGGTGAGATAATTCTCATCCGATATGTGCTATTAAGATAGTTTATAGAGAATTCGCACAGAGTAAATCATCTACTGTACCTAAATCAACTCTCCTAACAGCCTGGATGACTTTAAAATCATCCCAAACTAACTGGTGGAAAAAGCAGATTTTAATAATTCTTTAGGAACTTATTTCATTTGATTCAGCTTACTTGGACTTAAAAGATACACCTAAACATTTACCAAGCCTGATTCTATATCTTGCGGTTTTTCTCTGAAACTAAGAAGATTGCCACCATCTTAATTTCCCGGCGAACCATAGTATTTTCTGATGTCACCTTTTTCACATCTATTTTGGGATAATTTATCTGGAAAGTAAAGAGCAAGCCCCCATAAATAAAAATAATGAACCTAAAAATTATCCTCTATCTCAAAAGAACATTTTTACTACAGGATAATATTCTTCTTTCATGGGCGAGGTAATAGATTCAAAAATGTTGGAGAACAATCAGTTTCTTTATAAGATTTTGATGAATGCTGAAGAGTTTCTAGCTTTGCAAGGAAATCTGAAAAATGCCTATCCTTTCACTTCCAACAATTTTACTGTAAAGGCAGAAATAATGGAGAGCGCCATAAAAGGTTCTACCAAATATTTCAGTATTCCCAAAGAATTTATGGTCAGTGTCTTAAGAAAAAATGGAGCACAACAAGGATTATCTGGTTCTTGCATCAATATGGATATAGGCAACAAGGTTTTTTTCATTTATGTAATAAGAAAGGAACTACAAAAATACTAAGCTACACCGACTAACAAGGATAAACATTTTGTATAAACCGCTGATTTTAAAAAAGTAAATATCCCAAATGCTAAATGAAGTTATTTATACTATTTACAATTATTATGATTATTATCTTTGTAAAGATAAGTCAAAAAAAGGCGTCGTGAAAAAATGAAACGTGTTAACCTGGGATTGGAAGAGGATGTACATACGCAAGCTAAGATAATTGCTATTATGAAAAAAGTTCCTCTTAGCAAATATCTTGAATCTTGCATCGGAAAAGCAACGCAAAGCGATCAGAAAATATTAGAAAAAGAAATATAGGATTGAGTGATTGGTCTAAATTCTTACTTTGCTGCTTCAGTTTGCTATAAAAGAATCTCCTTAGAAAGAGCCAGGGCTTGCTCAAGAGTAATTTTATAGCTCCTTCAGATGATTTGACTGAGAGTTCTTCTTGATTTTTGGGATTACTAATTCAAGATATTTTTATTTACATTCACCACTGTAATTTATCCCAAAATCAAAAATAGGGGGCTCCTTTTCGTCGTGTAATTTAAATCTAAGTATTTGTTTAGACAAATAAAATTTTTATTTTATTATAAAAAGAAGGTCAGATGTCAGAAAAAATATTTTTTGAGAAAGCAACCCCAGGACATGCCCAAGGTATTGCTGACTTGTACAAACTAGTTTATAACAACAAGTATTCTTTGCTCGAATTTACAAACCCAGAAACAGTAAGATATATTGTGAATGATCCAAAGTATATATGGTATGTGGCCATTTCTAATGGTGAAATTGTCGGTTCTGCAGCCGCGGAAATAGACTTCTGGAATAATTCTGCTGAACCAGGTAGGGGTGTAGTTAACGAACTATATAGCGGGAAAGGGGTAGCTACAACCTTACTCTTCCATATTAAAACAGAAACTTTGAAACGTGGAGTAGATATCATGTGGTCTACCGCACGAAACCTGCCCATTTATAAGATATGCAAAAAAACACTTGAGATGGTGTCTGTCGGATATTTTCCGGGAGCGCACTTAGTAGAGGAACGGGAGACGCATTTAATGATGATGAACCTGCTGCCTGCCGGGAAAACTAAAAGAATTATCTCTTCTGTAGATAAGTTATATAATCTTCCTGCTGTGCAAAAAATCTGCCGTGAACTGGATCTTAAAGGGATCATTGACGACTACCCGAAAGACATTTTTGTTGCTGCTCCTTCAACTAAAGAAACAGTAATCAAAGGTCTTTATAATAAAAGAGAGAAATCCTTTACCATTAACAAGATAGAAGGGGATCATTTTGAATCACTCGAATACGTGCAAGCAACTCT
>CAYHVV010000066.1:0-6116 GCA_964360115.1 uncultured Methanosarcinales archaeon
CAAACTGTCAATTGAGTTTTGATGTTGAATTAATTAGCAAACTGTCAAACTTGGGATATAAAAGCAGGAAAGCGTTTGGAAAATAGTTTGTGCAGATCACCTTTGGTTGTGCGTGTCTCAAAAGGCACACTATATACTCTTTCTTCTGATGCATTTTTTGGAATGTACGCTGCAGTAGTGCATAAAAAATATCTGCCGGAGCATTTTAAGTAACAAAAAGATAACTTTAAGAAAAATTAAATTTTGTAATAAGACACTGACATTTTTGGATCACATATTCCCTGTTCGTCGCCGATAATATAAGCGTTGAAAGTACCTTTTTGGGGATTAGCTTCAGCAATAGCTCTTCTTTGATACTGCTCAAATGTTTCTCCTTTTCTAGTTCTACTTTCACGAATAGAAAGAAGTCGCGGAGCATGATATCCCTGGGGTTGGAGTTCGCGACCAGTGATGGTACCATCCCTACTCTCTTCGCCTTTTCGATAAAGTTGATAATTTCTTCTACAAACTACTAATTCAACTAATGTACTTGGCTGAGATTGTGATTGAGGTTGTGATTGAGATTCGGGTTGTGATTGAGAAGGTATTTCTTCAGTGCAATATGGTTCCATTTTTTTATTTTGTAATCCTCCGATTTTTTTGAAATATAATTATTTTAGTTCTGATTTAAAAAAGTTTTGTTTTTCTTGAGAATAGTAACAATTTTTTCAAGTTAAATCTGGTGCCTGTTCTACTTTTTTAAGCATTTGAGCAATAACATCAAACCCGCCTTGCCAGAATTTTTCTGAGGTTATGTCTACACCAACTGCTTGGGTAATTTCCAACGGGGACTGGCTGCCTCCTTTTGCTAACATCTCCACAATTTTGTCTGCGTAAGCTGGTCCTTTCTCTTTGTAGGTTTCGTATAAAGCCAAAGTCAATAAATTCCCGAAGGCATACGCATAACAGTAAAATGGCGTGTGAAAGATGTGGGGGATGTAACACCATTCATATGCAAAGATGTCATCAATTTCTACTTTAGGTCCGAGCTGTTTGCGTAAATCATGCAGATAGACGGCGCTGATCTCATCGATGGTTTTACCTTCTTCCAACAGAGTGTGTGCCTTAATCTCAAAACGCACAAAACCTGCCTGGCGGATAATGGAAGCGTATAATTCTTCTAATTTAATGAAAAGCAGATTTTCGGCACGACCAGGATATTTTTTCAAAAGACGTTCAGAAAGAACCATCTCAGAAAAAATAGAAGCAGTTTCTGCTAAGGGAAGGGGAGCATGAAAAGTGAATTCAGTGTGTGCTCTGGCCAAATTGTGGTGGATGCCATGTCCTAATTCATGAGCCATGGTAGAAACATCGCGCAAAGTACCAGAGTAATTCAGCAAGACATAAGGATTTAATTTTGCGGTTACACTGCAGCAAAAGGCGCCGGTGTCTTTATTCTTCTGGACTTTAGAATGAATGTGGCCGGCAGCAATTATGTTTAATGCTTCTTGATGGAAAGCAGGAGAAAAATCACGAAAGGTATCTAAAACCGTAGTAACTGCATCAGCAAAAGGAATATTTTTTTCTTTATTTTTTTGCAGCGGTGCATAAAGGTCAAAACGACGCATTTTTTTTAAGCCCAGTTTTTTCCGTTTCAATTCAAAAAAGCGCTGAAATAATGGTTCATTGCGTTCGCAGACTTTAAGCAGAGCTTCCACAGCTTTATCAGGAATATCGTTGCCAAAATTACGTACATTGATAGGGCTGGCGTGACCCCTTAAATGAATATTTTCTTCCCGCCAGTCAGTAGCAATATTTCTATAAATCTCGCCAATGATGTCTTTGTACGATTTGTATTTCTCTAGCAAGGTTCGGTAGGTGGCTTCTCTTTTTTTTAGACACGGACTTCGTACTGACGTCAGCAATTGTTCCTGCCCTATTTTTTTTCCTTCGAATTCAAACTGAAATTGAGAACAGAGGATATTATAAATGCTGTTTAAGGCAGATACGCCAGTTACATCTTTGAGATTAATTATTTTTTCTTCCTGTTCTTGCAAGAGATAGGGCTTGGATTTGTACATCTTTTCCAGAAAATAACGGTATTTTCCGCTGGAATGAATCAATCTTTTTGCTTCCTTTTCAGGCAACTTTTTGAACCATAAACCGAAAAAAAGCAGACGGTTATTTATTTTAGTAAGAAAATTTTCTACCTGCGAAAGCAATGCACTGGCTTTCTGGTTGCTGGAATCTTCGGCAAACAACAGCTGCGCATAGACACCGAGCTTGCTATTCAAAATTTGAATTTTCTCTAAATCAGAAAGGAGCGAATGGAATTCTTTGGAAGAGATGGAACCTTTAAGATGCGGACGCCTTTTTTCAATCTGTTTGGTTTTACTTTCTACTTCCTGAAAAGCTTTCTGCAGGTTAACTGGTTTTATTTCTGACAGATTCCAGGAAGAAAGCTGATATTTTTTCATATACAGAAGTGATCCTCACCTTCATCAAAATTAGTATTGCACTGAGAACAATATTCTCCACGTTCTAAAGAGGAACCAAAATTATCACAAGATTTATCTGTACATTTTTTCTGCCCGCGTTTGTACGCTTCCAGGGTAATCATCTGGCCGCAGCTGCCGGAGCAGAGATAACGGATAGTCGACATTTAATCACCTTTTTTTAACGCCTGCATTAAAAAAATGGTCAAAAAAACAAAAAACATTGTCTTTTGCTCACCTTTTTTTATATAGATGGAGCGGTTATTTATAAAAGTATTTCTATTGAAGAAAAATAATTCATCACTCTTGAAACATAACTATTATATACCATAAATATAATACTTATAAGATGGCCAAGCTCAGATACAAGTTTTTCAAGCAAACAGAAAATATTAAGGGAGTGATCAAGGCCAGCCACAATCAGATGAAAGAATGGCGCCCTGATCCAAAAGGTTATTTCTTAATTAGGCTGAATGAAAAGAAAAAACGTATTGAAGCTGGCTTCTGCACTTACCAGCACGTTATTACTAAATTGGTGTATGGCGCTAACGCGATTGAGATTTACAATACCATTATCAAAAAGAAACTAATTTCGCGCTTGGAACACGCTGCTTACTTGGGAAAAGAATTATATAAGGCAGAATTGGCCTTGAAGTACGGGAAAAAATATCAGCAGGAATTTCCTCTCAAGTTTACAGAGAAGAAAAAAGTTGTGCTGAAGGATAGTTAGGTAAAATTTCTTCGGACACACAAATTATATATAGTTGTTTTAATCTTTCTTTAGTTTGGTAAATAAAACCTTCGATAAAATCAGCAACGAATTTTCATCAACCGTAAATCAAACAAAAGAATTTATTAGATTGCCAATGTTTTTAAGATTAGTTGGGGATATAAGAAATAAGAGTGTTGCTGATTTTGGCTGCGGAGATGGTTTTTTCACTAGGATTTTGGCACAAAACTTTCCTTCAGAAGTGGTTGGGATTGATTATTCTGAACCGATGATTAAGAAAGCCATCGAGAAAGAAAATGCAAATACTCTTGAAATAAAATGAAAATCCTAAGATTTGCTATCCCAACCACAGCAGAGCTGTGGGGTATTACGCAAATCTTCAAGACGGATTTTCAATCATTCCTCGCTAATCGCTGCAGAGCAGCGGGGTATTTATATCCCAGCGAGGAATAAAATACCTACTAAAAGACGTTCGTTATTTAGATATTGAAGAAAAATTTGAAGTAATCTCTTCTGTTTATCTTCTTGATTATGCCTCATCAAAAGAGGATTTGCTCAATATGATAAAATCAATTTATAATCATCTTAAAGATAATGGAAAGTTTTGTGCAATAGTGCCTCATCCCAATATTCAAACAATGGAAGAATTTGAATACGAAAGAAGAGTTACTTCTTTGAACAATAAGAATATTTTTGAAGACGGAGATGTTTTAAAATGCGAAATTAAAAAAGATGACAAATATATTGAATTTAATTTTTATTATTGGTCAAAAGAAACATTTAATGAATTGCTCCAAAAAGTAGGATTCAAAAATATTCAATGGATTGAACCATTTGTTTCTAAAGAGGGAATTGATCAGTTCGGGAAAGAATATTGGGATAAATTTTTGAAAAAACCATCATCAATTGGTTTTATTTGCCAAAAATAGTTGTACACCCTACGAAACTTGCTCCGTTTCACTCCGCACCACGCCGTACTCTCATTCCACTTCGTTTCGGAACGCCTAACACAGCTGATACGTCAGACCTAAACAATCCCCCTCGAAAGATTTATATTCTTAAAAGGATTGATTTTCTTATGTTCAAAAAGAAGTGGAAACTGTTTGGCAGAAAGCAACCTACTAAAAAAGTTGATGTGCTCACAGATATCGAAGCAATTGCTGAATTTCTGAATGATATTCAAGTTGATACTAAAGAATTGCTTTCCCAGCTGAAGAAACTAAAAGAACTGGAAAAAGAGTATCATGTAGCTGCTTCTGGTATAGTACAGGTTAATTTAGAAACACAAGCAAAAATATTGGACAAAATTTTAGAACGCTATGACTTCTTTCAGAATGATGTTGAAGTGAATGGTTTACGGGTTAAGATGATTGCTTCCGAATTCCTGAAACGAACAGGAAAAGCAGGCATGACCGATTTAGTCAGACAGAAAGAAAAAGATAGAAAATGGAAGATGCTGTGGTAGAATAATACATATTTAAAATAGAAAGATCTAAAAAATATTTAAAAAAAGATTAAAAAATCCTAATTACTAAATATTCTATACTTTTCTTTACCTTCGATTTCAGCAATTATTCTTTTGATGATTAACTGCTTAGGACTTGGAAGTAGTTTAACTCGGTCTTGGATATCATCAAAGTTTTCAAAAGGTTTTTCTTTGCGGGCATTCAAAACTTCCCACATATGCTTTTTCCCCAAACCAGGTAAGAGTTCTAACTGGTGCATTCTCATACTTAGTGGCTGAGCTTTGTTGAAAAATTCTACGAATCTGCTTTCCTGAGCAGTAACTATTACATCTACTGCTTCCGCCAAAGTGTTGCCGGCAGTAGCAGTAAGTTTTTCTACCGGAATCCGGCCTTTGATGTGGTGAATTTCTTCGCGTTTGCCTTCGCCAATGTATATTTTCTGCATCGGCTGTAATGTAATTCCTTTCTTAGGAATTAATTCTAGAAGAGTTAGATGAATTACACCAAGAGCTTGCACTATGGGAGTCTTGACTGCAACTTGTTCGAAAGGATACCCGTGTTCCAGGTGATCCAATACGATTGCATTTTCCTCTCGTACGGGTTTTTGTTCCGTTATGGTGTTCATTTTTTATCTTGGAATTCAATGTAATAGCTAGTAATGTCTTCTCTTTAATAAAAATTGCGTTTATTTAGGCGCTATTTCTGTTACTGCAGCTACAATGCTTTCCTGATCCTTTTTAGATAAGCTCAAAGGGTAGGATTGCAGAATTACTTTTAATTCCTCCTGATTTTGAGGGAGAAAATCGATTATCTTACAATAATGTTCTTCCTTAAGACGGGTAAGACTCAACCCAGTCAATTTAGCATACAATTCTTCTTTCTTTTCTAGCGGCAAAGAAACAAATACTTCTTGCTGTTCTTTAGCTTTGTTGGAAAGGAAATTCAAGCTCCCATCACGCTTTTCTACATATCCCAAAATACTCTTAACTTCAGCAAGTGCAAGTGGTGTTTCTGATACGAATAGTGGTGCGGGCATGGTGTAGTTTATCTCCTAATTATTCTTGTTTTTTAAGATGGATGGGGTGAACAAAAAGTTTCTTTTCTTTATCCTGATCGTAAATTTTAACTTGGTAACAGAAGCCCCTTTTACCAGTTACTACTCCTGTCAAACCATGAAAACGAGGATAAAATTGACCTGTTTGTACACTTGAATTAATCTTAAGATTTACTCTATCTCCTTCCTTAAATTCTTGAAAATATTGGCTAAGAGGTAATTTTCCTCGTTGGCGATAGTGAAGTGTAAGTTTATGCCTGGTTTTTCGTTGTTTTGTTCCTATTCTGGTTACCATGCGATTATATATTAAGGGTTGATTTATAAAGATTTCTGAAATTTGTAATTGTTTAGCTGCTGAGGACTTGCCTCAGCATGGCAAACACATTCAATCC
>CAYHVV010000067.1:0-6115 GCA_964360115.1 uncultured Methanosarcinales archaeon
CAAAAACACAATACTTTTTTATACTACGGCTGTATTACAAGCGTATGACAACAACTATTGCTCAAGTACGTTTGCCAGAAGGCTTAATGGATGAAGTTGAAAAATTAGTAACCAAAGGTTTCTACACCAGCAAGTCTGATGTAATAAGAGACGCCCTTAGAAAATTAGTTTTGGAAAAACAAATTGGTTCCGTACAAAATACCGGAGATTCAGTTAAAGAGATTAGAGAAATCAGGAAGAGACTATCTAAAGGCTTCACCCTTAAGGATTTAGAAGAAATTAATGCTTTAGGGAGATATAAACAATTGCGTTGATTAGTGAGTATGTTTTTTGCAATTGTTGATATTTTCTTTATAAGTTTTCAGGTTTGTCTACCGTCACATAGTTCTTCGCTTTTTCCATTAGGAGCCTATCTCTGGTTACGAGTATACAGCCTAAACGTTTTGATATCGCAATGTGCATACAATCAAAGAAACTTATTTCAAAATTGAATTCAGATTCTAATGCTCTTCCAAAATTGTAATCTTCTTCTGTGACCCTAATTAAACTAAACTTTGGTTCTTCTCCCATGAATGTTTGTTTTTCTTCAAATAGTTGATTGTCTTTAAGGTTGTGTTTTATTTCTTTCAGCACAAAACCGGAATAGACAATGACCTCTTCAGAAAACATAATCCTTTCAATAAATTCTTTCGCTAATTTCCAATACGGTTCTCCTCTAGCAGCATCTCCTTCCTTTTTGAAAAGATTTAACCAGATGCAGCTGTCAACATAATACTGTTTTTGTATCACTTCCAATCGTGCTTCGTCGTTTATTAATAAAGACTTATATTTTCTTCCACATATCTCTCAGAAATCTTTATATACCTTCCAACACTCTTTTAGGATATGGGAAAAGTAAATCTGCCGCAAATAACCCTTCGCTACAACGGAGTATTTGATTTCGACAGTTTATATGCGGAAGTGAATGATTGGAGCAAAAAATATGGTTATATGTGGCATGAGTCTTCTTTTAAGCATAAAGTTCCAGGCTCGGAAGGAGCAGAACAAGAACTGGCTTGGCAGCTTACTAAAAAAATAACTGAATTTATCAGAGAAGAAATCTTATTCACTATACATATGTGGGAAGTGAAAGATGTAGCAGTGGAAAGCCGCAAAAAGCCATTGATGAGAGCAAGGATATACATAATAATTAATGCCACTATTGAATATGACTGGCAGAAAAAGTTTGGCGGCAGCAAATTTGCCGAATTCTTAGGTAGATGGTACTTGAAACTGCCACACATGAATTCAATAGAAACAATTTACTTTGATCAATCCTATTATCGTATCTGGAATTTACATGCCCAGATCAAAAAATACTTTGATATGCAGGCTAAGAAACATCCTTACAAAGGTTATCTGGCGGAAGATTAATCAACTAGTAATTGTTTATCAGTAAAAAAAGGTGAATAGAATTAAAAAAAATATTAGAAAACGTTCCCGTCTAGTTGACAAGTATAGTAAACCTTTCTTCATAATCATTATTACTTTAGTAGTACTTACGGTTTTATCTTCATTATTATTTTTTTCAGATAATTTTGTTGGGGAAGCTATAAAAATAAGCGGAGTTGAACCGGCTAAAAATTTTAAATCTCCACCCTGTTCAGATGGAATTGATAACGACAAAGACGGATTCACTGATTGGGGATTTGCTGCAGGAAATGACAAGTTTTGCTCAAGCCCATTTGATAATTCAGAAGCAGATAAATTACATACCAATATTGGCTGGAACGATTTCCCCGATTTCAATTTAAATCCAAAATTGACTGCTGTCTATAACGGGATTCAATTAGCAGGTTGTTACCAAAGTACAGGAATCTGTGTTGAAGATGTAGGTACAACACCATTAAAGAAAGGATTTACTCATATCGCGACATTTGAAAGTTTAACTCAAAAACAAAAAGATTCTATACCTTCGAAGAATAGAGCCGCCACATGGGTTCCTTTTGGAAGGATAGCAGAACATCCGGCAAGACAGGAACCATTATCCAAACATCAAACTCCATGGAATAATAATTTAGAATTGTTTAATTCTGCAGCAAAAGAGGACTTTAAATCAATAGCTGATCAATTCACGGATTCTGCAGGAACAGGAATACCAAATGTTGACTTGCTAGTTGGCGATCTTGAAACTGCGCTGGCTGCTTATGATTCAGAATTAATTGCTTTAAGAAAAAATCCAGAAAAAATTCCGTTTATACCTCCAGAATTCAGGTTAGATGCTCCCAAGCCATTAACTGATACAGAATTTATCAATCAATACAAACACGATATGGCTTGGATGATTAATCATCTCAATGAGCGTCCAAAATCAAACGGATTTAAAGGGAAAGTAGGCTCATATGGAGATGTGCCGCTAAATCTTCACGAATATGGCTGGTTATGGTATGAATCGGGAAGGCTTAACTGGACGAACTGGACTTCACCTGAAATATTTAACATAAAATGCAATGTTATTCCTCAGGAAGGTTCTAATCCTCCAATAAGCTGCGCAGATTATTTGACTTTTAATTTTGGTGAATATATGCAGAAGCCGAAAGCAGATTTTTTTAAATTAGGAAAATTAATTACCCAAACAGATGACTTACTTGCGCCCAGCGGGTATTATTGGATTAGAAATAACGATAATTATGACGCGACTTGGGCTCATACCGGGGATAACTTCTATTATCATTTATTTGAACTAGATGCCAATGTTGCATTTTCGCAAGGAAAACCAGTAATTATCTTTGATTGGATGAGAGTTTTTGGTGCTCCTAGGGGGATAGACCCGTGGCTTGCTCATACAACAAGTATTTTCAATTACTTTACTAAAAATAGTGGGTCGTGGTTATGGGATTGGATTGGATTTGACTATGATGGTTATAAAGGTGTAACAACCAGCTACATTTCCGAAAACAGAATAGCTTATGATAACTATATCTATGGGTTATACCGATTATCACAATATAACCAATTTTTTAATGGTAACTATCAGGTTTATCATCCAATAGATGCCCAGAAATTATATCAGAAACATACGGCCGTTTGGAGAGGTGTGATAAAAGAGGACAAGACGCAGATGCTGGTTGCTGCTCTCAACCCATATGCTAATCCGTTTATTGATGAAGTTACAAAGTTCAGCATCACCTGTCCGCCAAACGTGAGTAAATGTAAAGAAGGAAGTGCTTTGGGTGAAGTAAAAACCATCGGGCAAAATACCTGGCTTGGTGTCTGTAATTTAGATGGCAGCGGATGCACAGGAGATGAAGGTAAACTGGTTATGGTCTGCGGTAATGGTAAAACAGAATGGGGCGAAGAATGTGATGATCGAAACATTTTGAACGGTGATGGGTGTAGTGCAAGCTGTAAATTGGAAAAAGTTTCTCCATTACAAAAGAAAAACCCTAGGATAAAATAGTTTTTTTTCTTTGACTTTTACACACAATATTTTTTAAATAAGCTCTCTAATTCTATGAAACTATGGAAGTTGAAGAGATTGAAGTAGGAATGGGAGAATTGAAAAAAGCGTTCTATCCTAATTTTTTATGTTCGGGCGGATTAGGGCCATGTATAGCTGTAGCTGTTTATCATCCAGCTACTAGAAGCGGTTATATGTTACATGAACACCACGCCGATATTGAAGCTAAAATAAAAGAGATTAAGAGGGATTATCGAGATTTATCGAGAGTAAGAGTATACGTCACCGGTAACTCTTTGTTTTCCGATTTTGATGCTGAGCAAAAGGCGTTTGAAAGATCCTTTAGAGCAGATGTAGAAAAAATAATTAGTCAATATTTTAATCAAAGGCAAACCAAGATTCAATGGTTAGCTGATAATCATTGCGGAGAACTCTATTTATACACCTCTTCTGGTAAATTCATCGTGGACTCAGAAAATTTAGTTGAACTTTGTGATGATAGCCTTAGTGGAGAATATTAACTCGTAGTTTCTTAAACCTTTTAAATAATCCGTTCTTTTAAATTATAATGGCAATACTTACACAAAACATTTCTGCTTCTGGAGTAAAGATTACTATTGAAGAAAATGGCCAGCAGATCGGCCGAGGGTTCATCTACCTTCTCCACAACGATTTACATGCCGAACCCTTCGGCTTGATGGAAGATGTCTTTGTGGAAGAAGCTTTTCGCGGGAAAGGATACGGGGAAAAGATAGTGAAAGCTATTATTGATGAAGCAAAGAAACAAAAATGTTACAAATTAATCTGCACCAGCAGATTTTCTAATGAGCGCGCCCATCACCTGTACGAAAAACTAGGTTTTAAGAATCACGGAAATGAGTTTAGGATGGAATTTTGAACCGGAGAAGGCAGATTTAAATAGGTTTTAATCTTTTATAGGAACATGAAAAAGCAAAATAAACCAGATTATTATAATGACGTAATGAGGGTTGTGCGTAATTATGTTGAATACGGTGATTATAAAAAAGAACCTAAAAAGGCAGCAACCGCTATTAGACGTAAATACAAAGAGAAAACACTTGAAGATTGCCTCAAAACATTTAATCGTGGTTGCGAGGTTTACCAAAAAGCTATTTTGTTCGTAAACGAACATAAAGATTTTTATGAGGATTTATTTGAAAAATATGAACCCGTCAGGATTTATTCTGCTGAAGAAATTGCCTTTTTCAACACTTATCCTGATTTTCCAAAAGAGCTGTTAGGCGGCGTAATACTTTTTATCTATAATTGGCATCATCAGAGATAATTTGGTCTTTACGGAAGATTAATATATCTAAACTATTTAGTTATTTACATCAATAAAAAGAGGTAATTTAGATGGCAAGAAAATCGAAAATAAAAGGTTCTGAGTTTAGTCACGCGCCCTATTTAGCGATAGTCGCTATTGTGGCAGTAATTGCATTAGTTTTTTTAGTGGTAAATTATAAGAAAACATCTTCTGTTGAAGCAGCACTGGCTGGAGAAGCAGTAAGGTACAATACTAAATTAGTTTCACCGCCAACTTCTGTAACTCCCAGCGATGATAAAAACATCCAAGAAAATCTTGTTAGAAGTTTTCTGGTTTCGAATTTGGAATTCAGAGGAATGACTGAAGCTTCCTGTACTGATACCTGTAAATTATATAATAAACAGTGTGTTACGGCAGTTCAGACTAAATTTACTACAGAATGGAGCAGCAAGGGCTCAGTTAATAACGCAAATCATCCTTGTGAAACAAAAAGCCCAGATTTCAAGCAGAACGAATTAATCTGCCTTTGTATCTGATTTTTTTATTTTTTAACTGGGTCTAATACTTCGTTGCTCTGCAACGATTATTATTCTCCGGGTTAAGGTTAAAAAATCCTAATTAATTAAATACTTCGCAGTACGTATTAAGTTTACCCTAAAAAGTGCTGGCTAGGCCAAGAGGTCTGTCGTGCTTTGCCATTCGTAAGACCAAGTTAAGATGCGAAAATATGCGAGAATATGGCAGGACACCGTAAACTTTACCGCAAATTTTCGCCACGACAGACGGCCTGCCAAGCACTTTTCTTCAATAAACTTAATACGTACACTTCGCAGCTATTTTTGCCAGAAAATTCATTAATGGAGTGACTTGACTGCTGCGATTGGGATTTTTTATTCTTTTAAGGGGTCGCAACTCTTCATTTTATTGCTACTGCCAAGTAACAAAACATTTATAAATAACTATTACTTTTTTCGTGTTATGATTGAGAAAATATTCAATGAAGCTAAAAGAATAGTTCCAGCTTATACTTTATTGGGAAGTATGGCTATTACTTCCGGGTGTGCCAATCTTAGTAAAGTGAATGATAAAACTGAACCCGTAAATGATGTTACAGAATATGCATTATTGATCAATGGAGATCATAATTCAGTTCATCATGAAGCCAACATAGCAAGAGCATTGGGCAAATTAGAAGATATTGGTTATCTGGAAGAGAACATAATTTCTCTTACTGGTGAAGATCCTAGAAAAAACAAATTACTAACTTATAATTATAACCCTGGAACTTTATCTTATTTTAAAGAAGCAGTATCTTATTTACAAAATCATCTTGATAACCCAAGTTTGACAGTTAGTGTTTTCTGAATTAATTTTTAGTGTTTTTTTCG
>CAYHVV010000068.1:0-5954 GCA_964360115.1 uncultured Methanosarcinales archaeon
CTGGGAAATAAACTTATTTTAGTAACATTTTCTTTCTTTTGATAATATCTTCTTTTATCTTCTTTTTTTGAATCTTATTTTTTCAATTAAGAATTGTCTTCAGTTGGTGACAAAATTAAGGAGAATTTAAAAGTAGCTGCTAAATTAAGAATTTATGGCTGGAACTAAAACGGGATTCAATTGGACGATTTATCCACTTGAAGATAAAGTAGATGAAATAGTCATTCGCCGAGAAGGAGTATGGCAAAAAATTCGAGATTATGCCCGATTGCAATCCGAAGTGGCTGGATTTATGTATGGTGTTGTTCACAACCAGAGTTTACTGATAGTCGGAATGAGCGCGTACTGGGTTGGCAGTAGAACTCAAGTTTCATTAGAAGATAACTGTTTACAAACAAAGCATAACGAGTTTATGCGGCAAGCAAAAGAAGCTGTACCTTCACTAACCGCCGTCTTTTATCACAATCATCCTTTAGTGCCTCTTGATGAATTTGATGTAGATTCGCTTGAAAATTTAAAACAGGATTTTGAAATGGGATTGTATGATTATTTGCGAGATTACGGATTAGAACCTACTCTTCAACATGCGATAGCTGAACAGAGCAGACATTTATCTGCCGATGATTTAGAAACAATAGGAAGCAATGGTTTTGGAAGATATACTATTCTACTTTCAAATACACCTTGGGGTAACGAGTTTGGGCCAATGAATGCTTATTTTATAGTAGATGGACTTTTTGATAAAAAACTTAAAGTTACTGCTCTGGAAGAAAAACCGCAGCAAACGCAAGAATCACTTGAAACCATTGCTAAATCACTTGATGAGATACATGGCGCTTTGCCTATTTTGTAATTGTTAAACATTATCTCATATATCCTTTCCTACAGAAATTATTATATATTACTAACTGGAATTTCTTAGCGAGGTGGTGCGAGTGAACTGGCTGCAAAAAGCAGTGTTGTTTTTGAAGAGCAATGAACAGCAGCAGAATGAAGAGTTATCTATCTCTCAGATTCAAGAGTGGCTGCAGCAGCGTTCGCAAGAAATAATAGAGCGGCATAATCTTCTTCCTGCAGTAAAAGAACAGGCTAAAATTCTGGAAGATAAACGCTGGGTTTTGGAAACGCAGCTAGACACCTGGCAGAAAAGAACGCGCTTGCATCCTAGCGCTCATGAAGTGATCCCTCTTTTTCGGGAAACCAGGCAGCTATTAGATCTGCTGCATTTTTCAGCTCAGCCTATAATCGGTGAAGTCTTGGCAGTCAACCAGGAACTGGAGAAAAGGGCGCATCTTATCATCGAAAAAATAGAGGCCGGAAATTTTGCTGATGATTTCGATTTTCTTTTTACGGAAAAGGAACTGAATAGTAATAACACTAATAACAGTAATAACACTAATAATAGTAATAACAATCCAAACAACATTAATCCTAATTATCTCAATAATATAAATCCCTTGCTGGCTGCACTGCTGGATTTAGATGCCCTGAGAAAAAAACTGGATCAACAATTTATGGAAAGCCAATATCATGCAGTTCATGTTATAAGTTCTAAAGCAGATTACGTTAGCAAGATTGCAGCGCATCTGCAGCAGATGAAAAAAGATTTAGAAACTAAAAAAGCAAGGCTGGCTTCTACTGATCTCAAAAAGCAGGAAAAGGAATCGTCTTTAAAACAACTATATGGCGATAAAAAAAGTGTTGATTTAGCTGAGCTGACTAAAATAAAGAAAGAGCTTCAGCAGAAATTAGATGAACTGGAAATGGAAATTCTTTCTTTTTTCTCTAAAATTAAGCCGTTACTACAGCAATACAAAGAACGGGAACCATCTAATGGCTTATTATTTTCATATATTCAGGAACCTTTTTCTTCTTTATTCCAAGATGAGGGCTTGTTTATCCTTGAACTGCTGGCAAAAATCACTGCTTTGCTGCGGGAAGGAAAGTTTCACCTTAATCAAGAGAATATGCTTTCCTCACTCTCAGTCTTGGAAGGAGCATATACTCAGCGGTTACGCATAGTAAAAGAAGAATACAGAAAATCACAGAAAGAATTACAAGAGATTACAGAACAACTTCATCATAATTATTTTGTGATTAAAGTTGATGATGCTAACTATAGGCTGGAGCATTATACTAAACAAGCAAAAAAAATTGACGAAGAACTTTCCGCACTTAATGTAAAAGTAAACAAGATTCAAGAGATACTTGTACGCGAACGGGAAGATCTTCAAAGTTTGATTGCTTCTAGTTTAGGCAGGAAGGTAGCAGTTGTAGTAGAAGCATAATTTGTAAGCACATAATGTAAACGTATAATATAATGGCTATTTAATGATTTATTATATAATCGTCTCTTACAATTTTTTTTCTAAATTTCTTGTAGCTATACTCTAAGCTGGATAAGGTTGGCAATTTTTTTCCAGTTAAGAATTCTAAAGCTGCTCCCCCGCCAGTAGAAACGTGAGTGAGAGTATGGTGGAGATGAAATTTAGTTAATGCTTCTGCGGTTTCTCCTCCGCCTACCAAGGTGACAGCATTTTCTAGTTTACCTAAGAAGCGGGCAATCTCTTTAGTTGAAACGGCAAATTGTGTCCATTCGATGTAGCCTAATGGTCCGTTCCAGACTACAGTTTTTGCGGAAGAAAGGTATTGCCGGAATAAATTGATTGTTTTCAATCCCAGATCTAATCCTACTTGATTAGGCTGGATTTGGTTGTAATCTACAATGTTAACTTTTGCTCTGGGCGAGAAAGATTCAGCAACGGCGAAATCAACCGGAAGGATAATTTTATGGGCATGTTTGCTCTTAAGAATTTTCCGGGCAATTTCAATAGAAGCAGCATCGCATTTGGAAGCTCCGATGGGAATGCCTTTAGCTTTAAGGAAAGCAAAAGCAAGAGCTCCGCCAATAAGTACATAATTATATTTAAGGAGAGCTAGTTCTAACAGCGGTATTTTTTCAAGTTTTGCTCCTCCCATGATCCATATGGAAGGATTTTTTGGATTCAATCCTTTAGCCAAAGAGCGAATTTCGGTTTCAAATAAGAGGCCGGCAGCAGAAGGGAGAAATTCAGTTATGGCGCAGACAGAAGCGTGTTTTCGATGCGCAACTCCGAAGGCATCGTTGACATAGAAGTCTGCTAATGTAGCTAGTGAATGTGCAAAAAAGGAATCATTTTGCTCTTCTTCCACGTAAAATCGGAGATTTTCCAGCAGGAATATAGTTTGTGGCTTCCCTTTTTGTATAGTTTCAAGTACTTTTTTCCCAAAGCAATCGTTTAATTTTACTATTTTCTTTGTAGGTAATAACTTTTGTATTTCTTTGGCTAAAGGAGCGACCGAGAATTCTGAAGAAAAACCCTTTGGTCTGCCAAAATGTGTAGCTAAAACTATTTTACAATTGTTCTGCACTAAATATTTAATGGTGGGCAGGGATGCTTTTATCTTAGTATTATCAGTGATTTTACCTTCTGAAAAAGGGACATTGTAATCTACGCGCAGGAAAATCGTTTTATTTTTTACTGGAAGTTCCGTTAATAAGAAGCGGTTCATGTTGTTGGAAAAAGATTTATCGTATATAAAATATGCGGGAAGTTAAACGTTACCATTTTAAAGTTAAAATAAATCTTTATAAATTATAATCATTTGTTCTAGAACTTAGTTCATAATTATATTTATTGAAAAGAGGTTGGATGTTAAGATGAAAAAAGGATTAATAGGATTATTGGTTTTGATTGTATTGGGTTTATCTATTTTGGTTTTAGCTCTAGAGTTTAATTCACCAATTAAATTTGATGTAAGCCCTTCTAATGGTAAAAATGTTACAGGCAGTATTAATTTAAACGTGACTATAATGACAAATATGACTAACAATAACAACAGTATAGCGAACGTTACTTTTGCGTGGTTTAACATGAGCGGTCACCGTTTGCATAACACTACTATTTTTAATACTAGTCTTGCTCAAACATCCTTCCAAAATACGTCTTTTGATACGCGCCTTCTCCCAGATGGAAGTTATAACATCACTATAACTGCTTATAACAATTCTGGAATTGCTTTTACAAACGCAACTTTAGCTAGGAACATCACTGTTGATAATACCCCTCCTAATGTTACTGTTAATCTGGGTACCGCAAATAATCTTGGTGGTCAATTCGGAAGCAACTTCAGCGTCCTTTCCAGCAATAAAATTTTCAATGCTACTATTTTTGATTTTAGGCCAGGTCAGACTACCGTTCAAGCAAATGGTCAATTTGAAGTTAGTGTTGTTTATCTCTGGTTTGACAACGGTACTGGACAAGATTTTAATATTACTGCAACAAATATATCTGGTGTGTGGAACGTAAGTTACAATGTTTCTACTTTATTAGAAGGAAAACAAGGTGTCAGGATTATGGCCAATGACACCATGGGTAATGGTACCTATAACAACCTGAATAATTCAGTCGTCTTCAACTTTACGGTTGACTTCACTTCACCTAATGTAACCAGAAATTTCCTAAATAACCCTGTTGATAACAGTAATTTCAGCATCCGTTCGAGCAATCAGACCTTTAATGTCAGTGTCTTTGATAATTTAACTCTGGTTGGCAGTGTCTATTTTTGGTTTGACAATGGAACTAGTGCAGATGTCAATGTCACTGGATTGAACCTCTCTGGTCAATGGACAGTAAGTTACAATGTCTCTACATTAGCAGAAGGAATACAAGGGGTCAGGATTATTGCCAATGATACCGTCAACAATGTCAATAATACTTTTGTGATAAATTTTACGGTAGATTTAACCTCTCCTAATGTAACAGTCAATTCTCTCAATGCAAATAATGTTTTTAATGCCAGTAATTTCAGCATCCGTTCGAGCAATCAGACCTTTAATGTCAGTGTCTTTGATAATTTAACTCTGGTTGGCAGTGTCTATTTTTGGTTTGACAATGGAACTAGTGCAGATGTCAATGTCACTGGATTGAACCTCTCTGGTCAATGGACAGTAAGTTACAATGTCTCTACATTAGCAGAAGGTAGGCAAGGAGTGCGAATAATGGCCAATGACACTGTCAACAATGTCAATAATTCTGCGGTCATCAACTTCACCGTTGACTTCACTTCACCTAATGTAACAGTTAATCTTGGTAGTGCCAGTGATCCTACTGCTCCAACTATCCAATTCGGAAGCAACTTTACGGTGACTACTGGCAATAGAACTTTTAACACCAGTGTCTTTGATAATCTGGCTCTAGTTAGTGCTGTCTACTTCTGGTTTGACAACGCTACTGGAAATGATTTCAACATTACGGGGATTAACAATTCTGGTCGATGGTCAGTAAGTTACAATGTTTCAACTCTTTATGGTGGAAACGGAGATATAACTCAAATCGTGAGGATCATGACTAACGATACCGTAAACAACCTGAACAATTCCATGTTTTGGAACTTCACAGTTGATAAGACTAATCCAGTCGTAACTGCTTCAAGTAGTGGTGTCACTTCAACCGCAGCTACTTTAACGGCATCAATCAACGAGTCAGTAAATAACTGCACTTACTCAGTTACCAATGGAGCAGGCAGTGGCACCATGACCAAAAGTAGCAGCACTTCTTTTACTGCTACGTTAGTGTTGCTCCCATCAACTGATTATGTAGCTACTTTAAATTGTTACGACTTTGTAAATAATAACGGTTTAAGTACTACTACTTTTACCTCATCAGCAGCTGCAGCAACAACTAGCAACGGCGGCGGCGGATCAAGCGGTTCCAGTGGCGGAGTATCTACTAGTGTCCAAGGATCATTTGAAAAGAAAGTGTGGACATCCATCAAAGCAGGAGAAACTGCTTCAGTTGCTTTGAAAAATGGTGTAATGGGTGTAACTGAAGTTTCCTTTAGCGTACCAGCTACCGTCTATGGTGCTTGGGTAAATGTAGCTAAGAAGGAAACCTTGCCTAGTTCAGTGTCTA
>CAYHVV010000069.1:0-5929 GCA_964360115.1 uncultured Methanosarcinales archaeon
TAATACAGCTGTCTTATTTTTTATGAAATATCAAAGAAGTGGCGAAGTTAGGTTTGTAATGCTGGGTTACCAGAACAAAGCCAATTTGAAGTCATCAAAGAATATGCCAGAGATCTTCCAAAGAATTTAAGGAATGAATGCATAGTTGAAATTTATAGGGGGCAGGGGGAACTCTTTACATTCAAATCTTTACTGTTCTACCCAATATTTAAAAAATATCAAAACCATTTAAGACAAGCAGGTAGAGAAGTTGTCAGACAAGGAAAAATTTCCGACAAAACTCAAGCAGAACTTGAGAAACCTTTAATTCATCACGATTGGTATATGTCGTTAGCTAATGCTCATTTTGACCGGGAACTGGGAGATTTCTCTTCGCCTCTTAACAGAATAATCTTGGCTCATAACAATGTTCAGGATTTTGCAGAAAGACAAGTTAAAACATTGAAGGAATTGAAAGAAAAATATTTTCATTCTAAATAGACTATAAATCTAACAATCTAAAACACGGGATAAATGAAACAAAAACAAATTGCAGTTATCGGAGCCGGACCGGGTGGTTTAGCTGCTGCAGTTGAGATTGCCTCTAAACATCCCGACGATAAAGTTATTCTTATTGAAGAACAAAATCACGTCGGCGGTCTTGCCCAGGCCTGGCTTTCAAAGGTGCCCATAGAAAAAGGAAAATACCAAGGTCAAACTCTCTATGTTAGAAAAGAACTTACTCATGCAGTTGCTAATATGAACAAAGGTGGAAGAATTTACGAACATCTCGCGTCTTTAGGTGTGGATATGGATTCTGTTCCTTTTACCTCAACAAAAAAATTTGCTCAATTGATTTCTCTCGATAAACTTGAACATAAATCGCTGGAAGTGCTTAATACTTGGAGAGAGATGCGCCAATATTTAATGACTATGGCTCATTCACAAAAAGAAGAAAAACAAATGAAGAAATATTTTAAGTTCATTGATAGTCTAATTGAAGAGCGTTATCATTCGCCTAATTCAGCAAAAGCCAATTTAGAAGAAAAACTTATGCCGTTCCTGGATAAATCATTTCCCAAACCTCTTGCTTTTATGGGTAAAGGCGCAACGCTTCTTTACACTAAGCCGACATTCGTATTGAACTGTTTTAAGACTTATGAAGAACTCCTTGACGGTTTCTTCAAAGACTTTACTAGAGAAGAAGACATTAAGGCTACGCTTAACATACTCTTTGGCTATTGGGGTCTTCCTTCTCAGAAAGCTTCTGGTCTTTTCGCTTCTTTAGTTCATGTTGATTACTGGGAAGGGGGAGGACCGCTTGCACCAGAGACAACTTCTTTCCAAACCTTATCGGAAAAAATTGCAGAAACTCTTACTGATACTTACAATGGGGAAGTTCTTACAAAAACCAAAGCAATAAAAGTCCATGTGAAGGATGGAAAAGTTTCGGGAATAACAGTTAAACCAAGAGGTAAAGAAGCTTACGATATTGAAACAGAATGTGTGATTTTTGCTGGTGATCCAAAAAGAACCACTTTACCTCTTTTGGAAGGCCATCTTCCGAAAAATTATGTTAAAAAAATCAAAAATTATGAAATGTCTACATCTCTCACTGGCAGCTATATCTTAACGGACTTACCTTTACAGGAGATGAAAGAAAGATTGGATTATGCCGCTAATGTTTTAGTTTCTTCTTACGATGCTCTTAATCAGGATAACGAAGATAACACTCCTGAAAATTTTGTTTATTATGTTGCTATACCAACTTTAAGAGAGAAGGCTGGATTGATACAAGATCGCGAGGGTAACCATATAAAAGATCTTCATCTTGTTAACATTGTTGAAAGCGGGGGATCTTATCAGCGCTGGAAAGATTTGCGTAAAGAAGACCGCCAAAGATATAGAAAACGGAAATCTGCAGTAATAACTGAGATGATAAATACTACTGATAGATTATTGATTCCAGGACTATTAGAACACATCATTCATTCTGATGGTTATACTCCTGCCACTTTTGACCGCTTCGGCAATCCTCAATCTGGAGCAGTCTATTCATTTGCGCAGACACCAGAACAGATTATTGACCGGCCTTCGGTCTTCATCCCCGCTGTTAAAGGCGCATTTATGGGTGGAGCTCCCATACTTGCTTCTGGTGTTGGAGGAGCAATAGAAGCTGCAAAAATAGTTGCACGTGCTGCTGATAATTATTTGAATAGAATTAAAAAAATGTAACAAAGAAAAATGAATTTTTCAAAAAATAAAAAATAAAAAATTCCAATCATTAATTTGCGTCTTTAATTCCGCCTTCTAACACTTCAAAGCAGCATTCTCCGTCAGGCAAGTTGGGAGCATCAATCAATTTCGCAACTCTCGTGCCTTTCTTACCTTTTCGCAAGTAAATCCTGAAGGTAGAGGCATGCGCCACAATATGACCGCCTATCGACGTGGTTGGATCACCAAAAAACTGGTCTGGTTTGGCCATAACTTGGTTAGTAACATAGACGCAAACATTATAGGAACTAGCAACTTTAGCTAGAGCGTGCATGTGCCGGTTCAGTTTTTGTTGCCTTTCGGCAAGAGTTCCACGACCTATAAATTCTGCTCTGAAATGCGCAGTTAAAGAATCAACAACCAACAATTTCACATTCTTTCCCTGCTTAGAGATCAAATCTTCAATCTTTTCTGCCAACAGCATCTGGTGATCTGAATTGTATGCTCTTGCCACCATGATTCTGGAAAGCACATCTTCAGTATCCATGCCTGCTGCATCCGCAAATTGTTTTATTCTTTCCGGACGGAAAGTGTTCTCGGTATCAATATATACAACTGTTGCAGTCGAATCCTCTTTCAAAGTATTGACAGTTAACAAATGTCCAAGCTGAGTTTTTCCTGAACCAAACTCACCAAAGCATTCTGTAATAGCCCCACTTTCAAAACCGCCGCCCATCAAAGCATCAAAACTAGCTGAGCCAGTTGACAACTTAATGACTAATTCGCGTTTTCGCAGCACATCCATACCCGTTTCAAACCCCATTTTCATGCTGTCGCGAGCCGCATTAATCATTTTTCTAGCAACTGCTTCCGACACACCGGTAACTTCTATCAGTTCTCCGATGCTTGAAACAGCCACTGACATCAAATCATGATATCCTGCGCTTTCTAGCTTTTCTGCCGTTGCTGCACCCACTCCGGGCAAATCTATTAAGGTTAATTTTTCCATTTTTAGCACCTTACTTGGTTCATTAGATTTTGGCATTTTAGATTTCAATTCATCTTGAATCGATTCATCTACAATGACTTTAGTTTTTGCTTCCGCCATCTTAATTTGCACCTCCTTTAAATAAATCTTGCTCCTGTAGTACTACGTGCTCGTACGCTTTCTGTAAAACTACTTGAGCCTTAGGCAAGTCTGTAATGCGCAAAGAATTGGTTGACTGCCATTTTCCCGTTTTATCGGTGTAACTGCGCTCGATAGAGATAGTCTTGTATTCTGATTCCTCCCCATTTGCTTTTTGGCCTTTATTGTGCCATACTGTTGCAGAAATCGCTCCTGCCCTAAATTTTTTTTCGGGAAAATTCCCTTGCACCAGCGGTGCTACGTTTTGTGTCATTTTTTATGACCTCTTCCTTTCGGATCTTTTTCAAACCACGGTCAATTTTGACCGCGGCGAGGCACAACTCACTTTTGAGCTGTTGAGATACTAAGGCTGGGGGTTGTTTATAAGTTCCAGCCGGGGTTGTCCAGTGCGGGAGTGGCTTACCAAAAAGGGCTAAAAGAATAAAATTTTTGAGAAATAGGAGTTATGGGTGCTTGTCCAGTGGTTGGTTAATTAAATCAGAATGGAGTAAGAATTCTTTTTCACTATCGGGGGGGTCACGAGTTATTATAAATAAATAAATCCTCTAAAACATAAAATTACTATGAGGTGTTATGAATGAAGAAAATAATCGTTATAAGTTTATTGGTAATATTTATGTTCTTAGTTTCTTGCGTTCCGCAGATGACAGATGAAGAGTTGGAAGCGGAATTGGCAAAATTGACTCCAGAACAGCGGGAAGAATTGCTAGCAGATTTGGAAAGTAAAGGCAACAGTGCATTTGCTGGGCAGGCAGTTGCGAAGAAATATGGTTCTTCAAAAATATCTTCTGCAAATGTGCAACAGATGAAATCTATGTTGGAAAATATGAGTGTTCCTTACGTGAATTCCCCTAACACGGAGGTTTGCGGTAATGGCATCTGTGAAGAATTTAGCTTTCACCGCATTATTGTTGATGGTAGCGATGGCACATACCAAAACATAGATAGTGTGGTAAATAAATGTCCTTCTGATTGTAATATGTATTGTTTCAAGAAGGAGGAGTATGATAACGAAATACATGGAAAATATATTACGGTTTGGGTAAATAAATATTTTAACTTTAATATTAAGAAATATCACCCTTCGGGATTTGATTTAGGAGAATTAACTTGGATATCTACAATAAATCGCACCTCCGGAATAGGTGACTACTTTGATCCTACCTTACCTCCCGGGTTAAATGGTTATAGAATTGGTTCAGCAGTAAGGCATGATCAACTACCTTATTGTTTTTCCAAAGATTTAGTTCAGACCAAGTAAATTTTCTTTCTTTTTTTAAATATTTCTTCGATCTGTTTTTTTGACTTTAGGCAGTCTGGTTATTTTTGCTCTTATCTTCTAATTTTTTTTTCTTTTCAGGTTCAGAAAGGTAGTTTTCTTTTAACGTAATTGTATTCCCTAATTCTTTCTCGGTTTCTTTTCTTGCATTTCCTGCCACTATCCCGCCTCTTTTAGCAGCATCCTTAACCTCAATAAATCCCTGCTTATCTTCCTTTCTTGTGATTTCAGTAGATATTCGTTCTCCTAACATCGAAAAAATCAGCTCTAAGTCATTCATATGATCTCTTAGATTCTCTCTTTTCAGTCCTTTAAATTTCTTGTACTCGCTTGGAGTCATGCCGAAAGTGGCTTTGGATATTTCGGCAGTTAAAATGGCATACTCTTTTTGAGTCTTTACTCCTCTTTTACCCCACTCATCAGTCAATTCATCTCTGATGGCAATCCCACGTACTCTTTTTTCAATCCAATCTTCAGAGTAGCCTTTCTGCTTATAGAGTTGTTTCATACGCTTTTGAGCAAGCTCTGGGTCTTGTAGCTCTTCTACACGTTCATAACCAACCTGAGCAAGCCACTGTTTAAACGGTTCTGCTTTAGGTGAAGGAATAGATTGTATTATTCTAAACATATTTTTGGTCGTAGCACAGTCTGTAAGCCTTAATTTACCATCTTCTGCCATTAATTTCAACTGTCCGATTTTCTCGGACACTTCAAAACCTTCATCCTGAAGTTTGGTTTTTAAGTCAGACCAATACTTTCTGGCTCTATCTGTTTGGGTTAATGCTCCAATAATGTCAACTACTGAGAACCACCACCCATCATTAAACCAAGTGCGCCTGATATTCTTGCCTTGAAATACAACTAATGCTTTATCTGGATTTGTCATTTTTCAACAATTGTCCTCTTTGTTTTTATACTAAAAGCACGAAATATTCGTATCTGTCAATTGTGCTTTCAGGATATCCTGAAGGCATAGTTATTATGGTTATTTAATGCCTCCGATATATACCAATGCAATTAAATATGTTTGAAAACTAATTGCATTTGGTATACCATAGACCATAATATTAATAAGTATTATTTCTATATAAAATATTCTGCTTACACATTGACCCTGCCGCGGTTGTCCAGTGGTTGATAAATTGAATCAAAATAGAGCGAGAATTCTTTTTTACTATCGGGGGGGGTCACGAGTTATTATAAATAAATAAATAAATAAATCCTCCAGAAGATAAAATCACAATGAGGTGTTAATAATGAGAAAAATGTTTTTAATTGTTTTAAGTTTAGTAATAGTTTCTATGTTTGTT
>CAYHVV010000070.1:0-5908 GCA_964360115.1 uncultured Methanosarcinales archaeon
GTTGGAATGATGTTTTCGTATTAAGATTACCACTCACAATTTAAGACACTTCGTTATTTATAAATATTCTTAAGTAATCACTATTGAGTAGTTCAAGGTGTTGATTTTCCAATTCCACTCGAAAGATTTAAATATAAAACTCATTTTAACATTAAAATAGGTTTTAAATAAAGAAGAAATGGAAGTCGCAATAACTAAAATGTCTGAAAACGGCCAGGTAGTCATACCAGCTGAGGTACGCAAAGATGCAGGGCTGAAACCATCTACAAAATTTTTTGTATTTAATGAAGGCGGGAATATAATGCTCAAAACTATTAAAAAAGAATCTCTGCTGCGTGACATGAAACTAATGGAAGCTATTGAAAGAAGCGAAGAACAAATTAAGCAAGGGAAGCTTGTAAAAGCAGATGCTTCTCAAAGTGACGACGAAATCGATGACCTATTAATGGCGTAAAGCATGAAAATTATTTTTTCTGAAGAATTTCGACAGGAATTTAAAAAGATTAAAGACCAAACCACGCGTTTACGGATAATCAAACAGTTTAAGAAACTGGAAGAAATTCCTGACGTAGGAAAACCTCTTCGATATAATTTGAAGAACCACCGCAGTTTGCGCGTACCACCCTTTCGTATTATTTATCGAAGAGAAGGAGATACAATAATCATTAATTGTTTTGATCACCGCAAAGAGGTTTATGATTAAGAAATAATCATTTAATTGTTACTTTTTTCACAATCACATCTTCAACGGGCTTATCTTGTCCGTCAGTCTGCACTGCCACGATTTCATCGACGACATCCATTCCTTCTATAACTTTTCCAAAGACCGGATGTTTGTTGTCCAAAAAAGTATTATCTACCCCATTGATGAAAAATTGGCTTCCGCCGGTATTAGGTCCAGCGTTAGCCATAGCTATGGTTCCCCGTACATTACTCAATCCTTTTGCAAATTCATCTTTGATTTTATACCCAGGATCGCCAGTTCCCCAATACTTTTTCTTTGAATTATCTTTTGATAATGGATCTCCTCCCTGGATCATGAAATCTTCTATCACGCGGTGAAATTTAGTATTGTCATAAAATCCTTTTTCTGCCAGATCAATAAAATTTTTAGTGGTGATAGGCATTTTATCTTCAAACAATTCTAATTTGAATGTTCCTAAGCTGGTTTCAAAGACTGCTGTTTTATTTTTCATGGTTGAACCTCCGCAAGATACTAAAAATAAAGTAATGCTTAATATTCCTAATAATTTAATTATTTTATCCATTGTAAAGTGTATTTTTCCGTCGACATCTAACTAATTCTAATAATACCAACTAATTATGGCAGCCAAGTTTTGTTGTTCTTAAGTTTGTCGGGCAAATATTTATCGATAACATAGTTTAACCCGTGCTTTGCTAGTGCCTGCTGTTCCGCACGCACTTTCATTTTTGCCATTTGCTCCAACGCTTTCTGCCACGACTTGTGATGGATGACGAAAGGGTCGTTTTTGATTAAATCTTTAATTTTTTTAACGTCAATTTCTTTCAAGGGATGAGTTGGGAGTTTGTAGTCTATGATGTCCTGGGGGGTGATGCCAATAAACTGCGCCTGTGGAACACAGAAATATTCATTGATATGCGCGGCATTCCCACTTCCTACTTTAAGAGTTCGGTAAATATTTCCAAACCCATAGGGATCACCATCTGTAAAAACATATACTGGAATCTTCTGGTCATCTGCCAACTTTCTGATAAATCTCCTGCAAGCTCGAGTGGGGACTCCGCCCATGGACACAAGAATACAATTTGCTTTCTTCCAATACTTGTGCTTGTTCAACCTTTCAAACATACCGCTGGTTTCAATGGCTAAAATGAATTTTGCATTTGTCTTAAATCGCAAATGTTCTCCGGAACTGGGAACGGAGTATGCTCCAGAACCGAATTTAGTGCAGTCAATCTCTAATTCTTTTCCAGTTTCCTGATCAACATCAATAACAGTAAGCTCTCCCGCAACATCTCCACCTTTTTCTTCTGGGATAAATCCAATCTGTTCTCTGTTGACAGTCATCATGGCTTCAATATCATCCATGACATTATCAGATTCCGGCTGTTCCAGGAATCGCGCATCTCCCCAGTTCTTACTGACATAATAAGCTTCCCTCTTTGTAGCAATATCATCAGTTTCCAATAACTGTTTGGACAATGCCATCATCCGCAAGGTTTGAGCAAAAGTTTTGATTGTAGATGCAGTAAGTGTTCTTTCTTTCACGCCAGGTAATAATTTGAAATACCCTTCCTTTTCGTCGTATTCTACGTTGCTCAAGGATCGCAAGGGGATTTTTATCTGTGGCTGTTTTAATCTTTTGATGTCCTGCTGCATTGTATCAGCGACATCTACAATTTTCTTTACTACTTCTTTACTGCTTGCTGCTTCTTTCTTCTTTGCCATTTTTAATTAGTTTATTTAGTTTAATTTGATTGGTTTTTGATATTGCGATAATAATTGGTCTAACTTTTGTGTCAGTACTAATTTTGGTTCCGCAAAATTTTTCTGCGCAGCAAAAGCTGGCGAAGTTTCTACAATAAGTTTAGCAATAGTCTCGCTGACATTGGAGTAAGCTGAAATTTGAGCATGATTTATTTCCTCCTGCAGCCTGCCTTCGCGAAGTGTTATGTTGTAAAAGTGCAAGGCATAATGGGGCGTGAGTAAACCAACGCTAACAACTTCACGCGTTATTTGCGAGACAGGGTTTTCATGTTCAAAAAAATTATTTATCGGGTAAAGGTTTAATGCATCCACCATATGTTTTTTTCCTAATGCAACAACCCTATAGAATGGTTCTCCCATAATCATGTCCTGTGATGGCCGCTGGTAACCTCGCGCCTCATCAAATAATTTCTTAATTAAGTACACTGCTTTATTTAATCCAGTTTCAGCTCTCCAATCTACTGCGTGGTAAGGTATTTCATTGTCGCTGGAATCAGTAACTGTGATTGCTCTTTCCGAACCTAAATTAATGTACTTTATACGTAGGCTTTCACCATTTACGACACTAATTTTCATTTTCAAAATAAAGTGGTTTGCTCTTCCTCCGTATCAACATCATCATCTTCATCATCATCACCGCCAAATGCATCCTTTGTTTTATTTTTCTTCATTTTCTTTGGCTCCTCCTCTGCTTCTTCTGGTTGTTTTTCGTCCTGGCCGATTTTTGCCAGTTCAGGATCGTAATCGGGGTTATCAATGCCAATCTCTTCTAATTCACCGCGGACTTGTTCCAGCATAGTATATAAATTATCTTCAATTTCTTTCTTTTTAATTTCGTCAAAGCCGACGATTTCTTTCAGTGCATCTGCAACGTGAGGAATATATTTCTGAATGTATCCTCTCTTCTTGGCTTCTTCTCCAATTCTTCTTTTCTTATTTACGAAGGAAGCCAGCTTTCTGCCGCAATCCTGCAATGCTAATTTGATCTCTTTGACAATCTCTTCATAATGCGCTAATGCTTCCTTAGATTCTGATGTAAATGGAACCCACACGGAAGTCATATGCACTACTACAGTGCAAGCTCCAACGGGCAAAGAATTTCTGCTTTGCTGCAAGCCATAAGTTTTCCAACTAGTGTTTTGGATGGAGTTTGTAATTGCGCATGCTCCCTGTTGATACAATAATGGGACGCGGTTTGCAAATCGCATGATGCGTACTGCTGATTCTCCTTCTTGCTCGCCGCCAAAAGCAAGAGCAGCTTCAATAACAAAAGGATTTCCCCTGTATACCGCTGCTGGCCGGGTAGCGGAACAATAAAATTCGGCATTAATCTCTTTGCGCAGTCCTTTTTCCAACTCTTCTGCGCCGATGGGAGAGATACAATCAGTAGGTGGAGCGATGATCTTGGTTTTCTTAATTCCTTCATACAGCTTTTCAGCCATATCTCTAGTTACTTGCTTAGGATTAGTTCTAGGTAATAAAGAGGAATTTTCACAAATTTCTTTGGCGGTGTTTGGACCAACCCGAACGAACTCTTCTGTAAGAAATTGCTGCATAGTCTTGCTTGCAGTCAGCTCCAGCATTTTAATCAGTCTTCCTAATTCCACCCCGTAAGGATGAGGTTTGATTTCTTTAGGTTCAGGAGGAAGCTCATTAGTGGATCGGGCGAAGATAATTTGCTGCGCTTCTGGCGTAACGTAAATGATAGTACAATGCGGGTTGACAATTGCTGTTTCTTTCAAGTATTCATCGACTGACTGCCGCCCTTTCATGTAACTTCCATCAAGATTAACTTCAATTTTCGTGCCGTGCTCTTTTCCTTCCCAATCTACTTCTCGCTCTTCCAAAACCTGCGGCAAGTTTGTCTGGGTATCAATCTTCAGCTTCATCATCTGCGTTTTAGCATTTGCTGTGGTTTTAGAAAAAATAGTTGCTGGTTTTCCAGTAGTAAGCTGGCCATACAACACCGTCGCAGAAATACCTATCCCCTGCTGTCCTCTGGTAGCAGCAAGTTTGTGAAATTTGGAACCATATAATAAACGTGCAAAAATAGGTGGAATCTGTTTCTTGACAATTCCAGGGCCATTATCTTCCACAATCATGCGGAATCTAGTTTCGCTAAGCGCAATCAATTCTACCGTGATTTCTGGTAGGATTCTTGCTTCCTCACAAGCGTCTAGAGCATTGTCTACTGCTTCCTTTACTGCAGTTAAAAGTGCCCTTCGCGGATTATCAAATCCTAACAAATGCCGGTTCTTTTCGAAAAACTCTGCAATAGAAATCTCTCGTTGCTTCTTTGCCAGTTCTTCAGCGCTCTTTTCAGCCATTAAACCGGAAGAGGTTGAATTATTTTTAAAAGTTTCTAAAAAACAGAAGAACTATTCAAAACCCCAGAATTCCTGTGTGATTGTGGTAATCTCAAGAAATAACTTCAACGCCCTTTACTTGAATAAACTCTTTATCTAGTGTAGCAATAAACTCAGCACCAGCAATTTTCATTGCCACCAAATTCGTACAATCTACTAAATTTAGATTTAATTTAGTTGCAGAGAAAATTTTCCATGCTTCTTTTAAAAGATGGTCATCGATATTGATAATAAGAACACTTTTGAGAACTTGTTCTCCCAGTAAAATTGCTCTTTCCTTGCCTTTTTTTCTAAAAGTTACGCCCACAATTTCATTAAAAACATAATCAGAAATAAAATAATCTCCAAATTTTCCAGATTCCACTTCTCCCCATATCTTTGATGCCTTTTTATGATTCGCATCACTAAGATTATCGTACGCTAAAAAGATATTAGCATCAATAAAAATCAAATTTATTCACCATACAGAATTTGATCTACTTGCTCACTGACTTTCTCCGTTCCTCTCCCCCACAAAATTGGTTTCAAAGAAGTGAATTTCTGCTTTTTTTTACCGAGTTCTATCTTAAATTTTTCCATGGCCAAAGTCAGAGCTGAACCCATGGTTAAACCATGTTTTATGGCCTCGGCTTTAAATTCACGAAAAACTTCTGAATCAACATCTCGTACGGTTATTTGAGTTCCCATGCACAACATGTAAAACTTGTTGTATTTAAACTTTTTGGCCGATTGTATGTGCATAGCTCATTTTTGGCTCGTCGACAAAATGGCGATAATTTTTACTAATTGTAAACTGGTATTTATAAACCATCGACGACAGACCAGCTATGCACATACTTGGCCTGATGGTTTGTACTGCAAATAAAGAAATATATGAAAGCACCTTTCAAGCAAAGCTCAAAAAAGATAACAAAAAGAAAGGTGGACTTGGATACACTTCTCATGGATATCAAGAAGTACGCCCTGGCAGTATTCCTGCAGAGCTTTCTTCGTTAGTAGAAGCGTACTGGCTTAATATTATTTCTTTCTTGGGTCTAATACCCCACAGTTCTACTGTGATGATAGATTCCCA